>JBBTUH010000001.1:0-62950 GCA_038063875.1 Patescibacteria group bacterium
TTTAAAAGCTGAACACAAGAAATCATTGCTCAGCGAGTACTTACGTGAAATCGTATATGGGGGAAATGACGGAATAGTCACCACATTTGCCGTCGTCGCGGGATTTGCGGGAGCACAAATAAATCCTACATCCTCGCCTGTCCCCGTACTCTCTGTACTTCTTTTTGGATTAGCTAATCTTTTTGCTGATGCACTATCTATGAGTCTTGGGAGCTTTTTATCACTTCGCGCTGATCGCGACGTGTACCAATTGCACCAACGCAGAGAGCGACAGGAAATAACCAACAACCCCACAGACGAATTTCAAGAAACAATCGAAATACTTCGACGAAAACACTTCTCCCAAAAGGATGCTCACACAATCGCATTGATATACAAATCAAACCCTACATACTGGCTAGAGTTTATGATGAAAGATGAGCTAGAAATGTATAATCCCGAAAAAGAACACCTCATCGTTGTCGCTATTTCTACATTTGTATCGTTTATAGTATTTGGATTTATTCCATTACTCCCATACGTTACCACACTACCCAGTGACGTACTCTTTATAGCATCAGTACTCTGTACCATGACGGCACTGGTACTGCTTGGCATACTTCGAGCAATAGTCTCACAACAAAAATCAATTCGAGGCATTATGGAAACACTCCTCGTTGGTGGTTTATCTGCAAGTGTCGCTTATTTTGTCGGTACGTTTTTCCGCCTCTGACAAGCTATTTCTATTTTTGCATTGACACAAAACTATCCCTATGCCACTATGGATGCATGGGTTCAAAAATCTCATTGGTAGTGTTGTGGTTTCCCCTTACGTTTGGTCTGCTTCTTTGTAACCTCTTAGCGCTCTCTTCTCTACGATCAAACACACTGAAACTTAGTTATGGTTCAAATCGCATCTATAGAGCGCCAATCGTCGCATCAACGCTTGATGGCAGTGAACAAGTTCTCGGCGCGACTATAGAAGCCGCTGATGCCAGAGCACTCCTTCTTGCCTCGTATCTTAAGAAACAAGAAAGTCCGCTGGCGGAATACGCTAGCTACATCATAGATAGAGCAGAGACATACAACATAGATTATCGTATGGTGCCCGCTATTGCTATGTGTGAATCTAGTGGTGGTAAACGCATACCAAGTAAAGATTCCTACAACGCGTGGGGAGTGGCAGTATACACCGGACAACTCACAGGGAAAAAGTTTATAAACTGGATACATGCTATCGACTGGGTCAGTAAATACATAAAAGAGAAGTATCATGATAAAGGTTTTGTTGATCTTATCGATATCGGCGCCAAGTGGGCGCCACCGTCTGTGGAGAACGGAAATTCATGGGCAAATTGTGTCGATTATTTCATGGAAAAGATGCAATAATATTAGACCCATAATACTTGACAAAGCGCTTCGTTTACGCTATACTCCATAGCTAGATCCTAAGGTTTACTAATTTATTAGTTTGCTTTAGGGTTTTTTTTGATTTATGAAACAAATCCTTACTATCATCACTCTTACACTGGCACTTTTGGCGTCTGCCAAACCTGTCCTTGCCAATCAGATTGCCATAGCTGGCACCTCTGCCACACCGAGCTTTACGTTGGTCAAAGCTGACACACGTATAGAGCAGTTGAAGGCGTACTTCAACTCCCACAACTCTCCGCTTTCTGATGAAGCTGCCTTCTTTGTGTCAGAAGCAGACCGATTAAACCTTGACTGGAAGCTTGTCGCGGCTATCGCTGGCACGGAATCTACCTTTGGTAAGCGTATTCCTGCTAATTCCTACAATGCGTGGGGATGGGCTATCTATACTGGCATGCAGGACGGCAAACACTTCTCGTCATGGAAAGACGGTATTACGACCGTGTCTGAAGGTCTTAAATATAAGTATATCGATAAAGGGGCTATTACGATCGAACAAATAGGTCGCATCTATGCGGCGTCCCCTCGATGGGCTACAAACGTACATTTCTTTTTAAATGCCATCGATGGCTTTGCGCCAAAAGCAATCGGCGATCTAGCAGTTACTATCTAACCACGATATAATACAAGCGGGTATTATGCCGGGATGGCGAAATTGGTAGACGCGCAGGTTTTAGGAACCTGTGAGGTAACTCTTGGAGGTTCGATTCCTCTTCCCGGCACACCTTGCTCTTTTCCCACACACTTCGTACTATAAAAGCATGGTCTTGAAACAAGTTTATATATATGCTGTGTTATTTTTTATGGGTCTGTCTTTTGCGTCTATCGTGAAAGCAACGTCACCACAAGCCTATCAAGACTTCCAATTTCAATTCGATATCTATCGTCAGATATTTGGTGACTACCGCGTCGCACTCGGAGAATTTAAAAAATACAGTTCACTGGCCAGCGAACAAATGGCACTCGATAAAGCCAAACAACTCATCGGTCAGAGAAATCAAGTCGCGCGTGCATACTTTTTATTCCTAAACGAAAAGCTTACCGAAAATCCTTCTATGCCGCCTGCGGAATTAGATTTGTATCATAAAATTATCACCAACGAAATCGCGTTTCTCGATCAAGAAACATCTCTTGCACCATCTCTCTCATCTTTGGCTGATGTAGAAAAAGTTTCGCAAGAATTTATCAAACACTATCCTCTCATGCAATCGGCATTCCGCCAAGTCATCATCGCAACACAGTTAGGATACTTACGATACTTTGCCAAACAATTTGACACAGTGGCAAGCGAAGCGCAAGCACTGGTCAACGCCAACAGGTCAGCTATGACAGACACCAAACGCGCAACGCTTGACCGGTGGATATTGGCGCTTTCAAACAAACGAAGTTTATATCAACAAAAAGTAGATGGGGTACGCACAGGAGCATTTAAGCTAAACGGAGATGTCGCTGACCAAGACCGTAAGTTTATCGTCATTCTTCAAGATCTCACGGCCGCACGACAGTATTTGATAGAAGGTTCATCATTTTTCACCGAAGTAGAAAATGCATTACGATATGATGACTAATATGGAAGACTCACAACAAACGCCAGTTCCAACGATGGAGCCTATCAGAGAGCCACCAATAATAACAGCGAGTAATAAAAAACCATTACCGCTGATCTCACTATTGGGAGGAGTCATCGCACTGCTGCTGCTTGCCATACTCATGCTGTTTCTCCAAAACCAACGAGCCAAAAACGTCCCTGAAGAAATCGTAGCGACCCCGACAGCAGCGCCAACACCCACGCCGATTCGCAAACCATCAGCCCTCTCGTCGACCCAAGCTTTTGCAACATTTAGCAGCAAAAAAGCATCCTTTTCAGCAGAAATCAATAATTATAGTTTTCAAGAAGGCCTCTTCACGCCTCCCACCCTTGATCTCGATCTTGGCATAAACGACTAACTTGATGCACTACTTATTTATGTACATCGATGTTGCTGAATTGAAATTTTTGTCGTGAAATAATAGAATAGGTTATTAGAACAATATAAATTCAAATCGTCATTGACGATTGATTAAAAAAAGATCAATAATAAAACAAGTATGAAAAAAATATATATTCCTCGACATATCCATGTTCAAATAGAAAAGGGAGATACAGGTGCTCTTGTAGCTACGCTGCCTTCTTTTGACGCCGTAACGGAAGCGAGTGATCTCTCTGAATTATTTTTTAATGTAAATGATTTAATTTATAGTATTTTTGACATTCCAAAACGCTTACAAAAAAATATTCAATATATTCCAACAAAGGAATCACAGTTAACCATGATTCGTATTCAACAAGCGCCTAAGGAACAATTTAAAGAAAAGATTGAAATACAAAGATATAATAGAGAAACATCTCCTCTAATACATCTTACATAAATTCTATGAAATCCTTTGGAAGCCAAAAGTTTATACTTTGTCTTTCAAGGTTAGGACTTCAACAACAACGTAAGATTGCGTCTAGACATATAAAATTTAAATGTCCTAAACCTCATGTTGCAGGTGAGCGCTCTTTTATTGAAGTTTTACAAGGGAAGTCAGGGTTTGATCCCAAAACACAAACAAAAATGATTAAAAATCTCGTAAAACATGGTTTTACTAAGGAACAAATTGAAAAGTCGTTAAGATAAATAGAATTTGCCTAACGTACATCTTGGCAGCCACTAGCCTCGTATGGTACACTTCACACATGAATTCGACGAAAACAGTATCATCAGACGGCACCATTGAGCTCACATTTTCCATCCCTTGGAAAACTATGGAAGCCACATACGAGGTCGTGATCGATGACTTCGTCAAAAATGCAGAGCTTTCAGGATTTCGCAAAGGTAAAGCACCACGAAAGATGGTGGAGGACAGCCTCAACAGAAATACAGTCTATGAAGAAGCGATCAAACGCTTAGTCCCCAAATACTACGCAGATGCCATAGAGGAACACAAAATCAAACCAATTCTGATGCCCCAAATAGAGCTGAAGGAGGCCAAAGAAAATTCAGACTGGGTCGTGTCTGCTAAAACTTGCCAGAGACCAATCGTAGAAGTATGTGACTACAAAAAAGTACTACAAGAACTCAAAGCGAACAAAGACAAAAAACCGACGCTTGACGACATTTTGACCAAAGTATTAAGCGTCACCAAAGCAACGATTCCGATGATCTTGGTTGAGCACGAAGTGACCCATCAACTCTCTCAATTAGTCGACCAAACGAAAAAATTAGGACTCACTGTCGAGCAGTATTTGGCTTCTACCAACCGAACCGCTGACTCAGTACGACAAGAATACTCAGCCAACGCTATCCGCGCCCTTACCTTAGAATTTACACTCGAAGTCATTGCGGATACCGAGAAAATCACCGTCGACGATGCCGATCTTGCCAAGATTTTAGCGACAGCCAAAACGGACGCTGAGAAGAAGCAATTCGAAGAACAGAAGTATTATTTGGTGAACATGCTCAGACGCCAAAAAACGATCGATTTCCTCTCTTCTCTCTAAAAAACGAAGCAAAAAAATTCATTTGCATTTCCTCTAGTATGTAGTATAATTGCGCCAACATGACACAAACCGTACCCAAAAACAAGCCATCAGGCTACAAAAACGACAACGTCTTAGAACAACTGCGCGGGGTCGGCTCTGATGTGACCATGTCTACCGTGGACGTGGCAGCCAAAGTTGGTGAAAACATTTTCTCGGCCCTTCTTGGAAACGCTCCACAAAAATCAGGCGAACTCCAACCCAATCAAACCATTGAATTAGGTCTACAAACACAAGAGGTAGCGATACCTAAAAAAGAAGCGCCTAAGATGGAAGTCGCGCATGCGTCTACAGACGCCATTATGGAGCAGACGAGGCAGCAACTTGAGGCAGTCCGACAAGAGTTAAAGGCGCTGTCCCAATCACTCAAAAATTTGAGTAAAGATGTACAAGCAGCTATCGAGACGTCTCCCGTGAGTCCGGGGATTTATCACATCAACTACTACGATCAACTCCGCATCTTTATCCATGTTCTGCGCTTGCAGATTGAGGATAGTCGTGTGTGGCTCCAAATGAGTGTTGGACGCAAAAAGAAATTAGGCTACTGGGGCATGTTTAAAAAGCACGGCACCACCTTTGGTCTCTCCAACGAACGCTCTCTTGCTACCGCAGCTGGCTAAGTACGATTCTTCCTTATATAATACTGTTAACGGATCGTTAGCTCAGCGGTAGAGCGCTGCATTCACATTGCAGATGTCGTAGGTTCAAATCCTACACGGTCCACCTTATGAAGGTTAAATTTTTCAAACCCTACATCACGGGCAACGAAATCAAATACATCCACGACATCATCAAAAATGGAAAGGATATGTCTGGTGACGGTGAATATACCCAGAAAGTTCATGCATGGCTTGAGAAGCGGTACAAAGTGCCCAAAGTTCTTCTGACGACGTCAGGTACGACTGCTTTGGAAATGGCAGTCCGACTGCTCAATCTAAAAGCAGGTGACGAAGTGATCGTCCCGTCATTTACCTTTTCATCCACAGCCAACGCAATACTTATGCAAAACGGGCTCAAGGCTGTATTTGCCGATGTAGATGCCAACACCCTAAACATCGATCCCAACGATATCAAACGAAACATCACCAAACATACCAAAGCGTTACTGATAGTTCACTACGCAGGAGTCGCCTGTGACATGGACGCAATAATGAAAATTGCAAGAGAGCACAAACTAAAAGTCGTTGAGGACGCAGCACAAGCTATAGAGAGCACATACAAAAGAAAGCAGCTTGGTACGTTTGGCGATTTTGGATGCCTGAGTTTTCATGACACGAAAAATATCACGTGTGGTGAAGGTGGCGCACTCTTTATCAATACGAAAAATGTAAAGATTATAGAACAAGCAGAAATCATACGCGAAAAGGGGACGAATAGAAGCAAATTTTTTCGAGGACTCGTAGACAAATATACATGGATGGATGTGGGGAGTAGCTACCTGCCAAGTGACCTGCTAGCGGCGTACCTCTACGCGCAACTAGAAAAGATAGATAAAATTACTTCCAGTCGCAAGAGAGCGTATGAGTATTATAGGAAGAAATTATCGCCCTATGAGAAAAAAGGATTTTTCCAACTTCCTACTATTTCCAAGGGAGCCACACACAACGCACATATTTTCTACATACTCTTACCGACAGGGAAAAAACGTGATGTGGTGCTAGCCTCCTTACGAAAAAATGGCATAGGTGCATCCTTTCACTACATCCCGCTTCACTCCGCCCCGCAAGGAGTGAGGACTGGCAGCAACCCAAACGCGCTTCCCATAACCACGTCTGTCAGTCAGAGACTGTTGCGGCTTCCATTATTTTCTGACATAACCAAACGCGAACAAGACTTCGTCATAAAACATTTACGTATGGTACTCCGTACAACAAATCACAAAATAGCGCAGTAGATGGGGATTCTTTTTATATTTTAGACATATTGACAACCTTGAAATCACATCCTATAATCCCTTAGAGTCCTGCCAAAACACATTGAGCTTATTCATGAGAACCCACACACGAGAGCACAAACTATTATCCGCGCTAACAAGCATAGTCATGCTTGTGCAGCCGTTACTTCCTTCGTTTTCTATTCTTTCAGAAAAAGTTTTTGCTCTGGAACCAGAACCAGCTGTAGTTGAACAAACAACGCCAACGCCAGAGCCAACCGCAGAAACGACACCAGAAACTATTGCACCTACACCAACAGAAGAAGTTACTCCTAGCCCTACAGTCGAAGTCACACCGACACCTGTTGAGCAAGTAAGTCCAACACCAACAGTCGAAGTCACACCGACACCTTCCACAGAGCAAACGCAACCAAACTCAGGAGAAAATATATCCCAGCAAACCAACGGCCCACCTTCACCCGCCGAAGCCTCGGCGCAGGAGGACGCAGAACAGGGTCAAATCCTTGATGGCGTATCCACAGCTTTACCCGCCGAAGCTTCAGCGAAGGAGGGCACACCTACGCCCACCATAGCAGTAGAAGAGCCCACAGAAGCAGGCAACCTCCAAGCAGTAATTTTACAAAACGTAGAAGCAGACTCACTAAACCTCGACAATGTCGATCCAAATACGAGTGCAAGTCTAACGACAGATAAAGCTGACTACGCACCAACCGATACTGCACTTATTACCGGCACAGGATTTTTGGCAAACCATACCTATAAACTAACGGTCAGCTCCGACGACACGCCAGCCACCTCAACCACGGTTGAGATCACGACCGATGACACCGGCTCATTCGTCTACGCCTACCAGCTCGACGGCATCTACCGGCCGAATTATAAAGTTGAAGTTAAGGATGGGGAAGTAATTGTAGCCTCAACAAGTTTTACTGATGCACAAGTGCAACAGGAAGGTTCTTATAATTTAGATCAAGGTAAAAATGGAGGTAACGTTGGTGTTAATCCAATCAGCCCTGTCGAATGGGTGAACGGTAATCTTAATGAAAATCAAGCACATTATCAAGAAGGCCAGTCAGTTGCTTATCGAGTAATTTTATCTGACCTACCTACGGGAGTTGATAATACTGTTAAAATTGAATGGGACATCCGCCAGAGTTCGCAAAATGCGATAGACTATATCACTGGTCCGCAACGAATTGCAGAAACTGTCGACCCCACTACTGGAGTGGCAGGATTTGGCGCAGCTAGTTACTGGCCGATTCCAGCGCCAACTACTAACGCTACTCGAATTACAAGCTTTAACGCACTTCCCAACGACAATAACAACAAAAATCTTTGGGCTTACAATGTCAGCGATGTTAGCTTTGGATACTATGTTAATGGCTCTGATGCAGAAGCAAATACAAGTTCTTCAATTAACATTACATTCACACCCACCAGTCCGACAGTAGTGTTAGCATGGGGTGGACATATTGCATCTGAAACGGATTGGGGTATCGGTAACGGCGCAACCGGCGTTCCAGGATCACCTTATCATTCACGTATTTTAGAATTGTGTAATGGAACACCATCGGTTTGTGGTGGAGGAAACCAAGATAGATCACTCTCAGCGGGTGCAGTCGTGACACAACCACAAGGTTCAATTACTATAGTTAAAGTTGGGAATGGAGTTAATTCACAAGATTTTGGCTTTGATACAACCGGTGGTTTATTTGCAAACGAAACTTCTTCACCGGAATTTTCTCTGGATGACGATGGGGATAATACAAACATCCTATCAAACACGCGAACATTCTCGACTCTTTCTGCCGGTACATACTCAGTGACAGAAGTTGCCACGGACGGCTGGACACTCGCAAGCGCAACATGTAGTGATGGAAGTCCAGTGTCTGCAATATCTCTCCAAGAAGGAGAAACCACTACCTGTACCTTCACCAATACATTCAACACCGGTTCGATAAAAGTGAATAAGATGGTTGATGCAAACGGAGATGGGGACTACCTAGACTCTGGTGAAGGAGTCAACGGCACGGCTTCCGCGCCATTTACTTGGACGTATCGCGGAATCGGACCAAACATAATGGGAGCAACGCAAACATCTCTTACAAGTGGTACCGGATCCTTAAGTGAAAATACTGTTACAAACTATCATCTGGTTGGTTGGTTTGAAGTTACACCAAGCACAACATATTCCTGTACCAACTTACCTGTCGCAACAGCCAACCATACGCTCCCCGCATCTATTGATATATTAACGAACCAAACCGTCGAAATCACGATTTGTAATGCCTTAGACACTGCCAAAATCAGAGTCACCAAAAATCTCATTACAGCCAATGATCCGGGAAGATTTAATCTACTCATTGACGGAGTAGAATATGCCACCAACGTCGGCGACCTTGGTACAACTGGTTTCATCACGGTACCTCTTGGCGTTCACACTGTATCCGAAACTGCAGTGACTCCTACATCTCTGGGCAATTACAATGTCAGCTTCACACCGCCTTGTGGTCTTAGCGGCCAGGTGGCAGTGACTGCGGGTCAAGAAATAACCTGTCTCATCAATAATGGAAGGAAAGAAAGCTTAGTCACAGTCAACAAGCAAGTCGATACCGATGGGAACGGCTCATGGGTTAAAAATCCAGCAACCTTTACATGGACACTAAACGGAGGTTCATCAAATGCCATGGGCAACACTGTCACTTTTCCCTTCACCCAGGGAGCTACCGTTTCTATCACTGAAAATACGGTACCGGGATATCATTTCATCGGCTGGTTCGACACCTTCAATACTGGTGGATTTAGCTGCAGTAATCTACAGCACCCAACGACCACATTACCTATTACCTATACAGATGATGGACCATTGGGTTCAAACAGAAACATCACTCTGTGTAATGTAGTTGATGCAGGTTCAATTTCAGGATATAAATATGATACAACTAGCGGGCTTGGTCTTTTGGGTTGGATAATTTCACTCTTAAATAATACTTCCAGCGCAACTACTTCCACCTCCACAGCTGCAGACGGTTCGTATTCATTTGCCAATCTATTCCCAAGCACCTATACTCTAAGCGAATCATTTCCAATTTTAGGTAGCTGGACTCAAACCGAAGCACCAACAAATCCGATTACGCTTTCTGCAGGTCAAGTTGTAACTGGTCAGAATTTTAGAAACTTCCAAAACGTCTCAATTTCTGGACAAAAGTTTAATGATTTGGATGGAGATGGAACAGAAGATGCAGGAGAGCCAGGACTTGCCAACTGGACAATTTATATAGACACCAATAATAATGGGTCATTGGATTCAGGTGAAACTTCAACCACCACAGACGCAAATGGGGACTATTCGCTTACAAATGTTGGACCGGGAACTTATAAAGTACGTGAGGTGGTTCAAACCGGCTGGACCCAAACCTCAGCCAATCCCAGTGACATTACAACAGCCTCGGGGCAAAATGTAATAGGAATCGATTTTGGAAACTTCAACTTAGGACAGATTTCAGGTAAAAAATATAGTGATTTGAATGGAAATGGCGAGGATAACGAAGGCGAACCTGGACTTTCAGGTTGGACTGTTTACATTGACACCAATGATAATGGAAGCTTGGATTCAGGTGAAACTTCAACAACTACAGGTGCCAACGGAAGCTATACTTTATCTAATTTAGGTCCTGGAACATACACTATTCGTGAAGTTGGGCAAACAGGCTGGACTCAAACCGATCCAACGGCTATTGATACGGGTGTTGGTGGGCAAGCGAATGGAAGCTATGTGGTAACAATGACCAGTAATGGTAATAAAACTCAGCGAAACTTCGGCAACCGCGGCAACCTCTCCATCACCGCCTGTAAATATGAAGACAGTAACGGAACGCAAAATGGCGGAAACTTTACCCCAGTTAGTAACTGGAACTTTACCCTAGGTCAAACCATTCAAAACACGGTAGATGATAACTGCACCACTTTTGAGAATCTCACCCCAGGCACCTATGATGTTAGTGAGTTACCTGTTCGCGATGGTTGGTACGTCGCCGACGACTCACAGGGCAGCCGCAGAGTCGTCCTGACTGACGAAAACCAACTCGTAAACTTCTACAACTACCAAAAAGGGGAGATTTCCGGCACCAAGTGGAATGATGTGAATAGCAACGGAGAATGGGAGTATTGGAATGATGAACCCACCTTGTCGGATTGGCACATTCAGTTATTTGAAAATGATGACGGAGTTAAAGGCGCACAGGTAGGTGCAGACCAAATTACCACTTCTGATGGTGACTTCTCATTTGCCGATATCAACCCCGGAGATTACTTGGTCTGTGAAGTTCTTCAAGATGGCTGGACTCAAACCTATCCAGACTTTGATCAGAACTCTCCCAACTGCCACGAAGTTACCGTTACTTCAGGTCAAGAATATGGGGGTAATGACTTCGGCAATTTCAAACTCGGCCAAATTTATGGCTACAAATACGAGGATACTGATGGCGATGGCTATTGGGATGAGGGAGAATCCGGAATAGAAGATTGGCAGATTTGTCTTAACGGCGATGAAGACTGCACCTATACCGACGAGGATGGTTACTTCGAATTTACAGGTCTGGAATATGGCTACTACGAGCTAACCGAAGACGAAACCAATCCCGATTATCAGCGCACCCAGCCGGAAACCAACTCTACTGAAATCTTGATCGAGTCCGGCACAGGTTTTGGCGACGGTGATGCGTACTACTTTGGCAATGCACCTTTGACCGATATTGGCGGCTACAAATGGAGTGACGAAAATGGTAATGGCAGAAGAGATTGTACGTTCAACGATGATACTGATGAAAGTACAGAATGCGAAAATATCCTTGGCGGCTGGACCATCTTCCTCGACGAAAACGGCAATGAACAGCTGGACGAAGATGAAAATTCGACCACCACCGAGGATAGCACACAGAGCGATAACTTTGGTCGATACTCGTTCTTTGACCTTTTACCCGGTGATTACTCCATCTGCGAAGTTAGGCAGGATGGATGGAATCAAACCTACCCACTTGGTGAGGAGACCTACTGCCACAACATCACCGTCCCCAATGATGACGAGGAATATAACTTTGGCAACCAACTCCAAAATCCTATTGTCACGATCACCAAGGTAAATGATGCGACGGGAGATAAAGCGCCGGGAGATTCTGTGCTCTTTACCTTGACGGTTACCGCCACACAGAGTGCCGCATACAACGTAAACGTCACAGACTTGCCAGCCAATGGATTTAGCTATATATTAGGATCATGGACTGCCAACTCTACGACTCGTGGCGACCTTAAGGCCTCTGCAATCACCACAGAACCTACATACGCATCCCCCGGAGTATGGCAACTTGGTGATATGGCAATAGACGAAACCGTGACACTCACCTACAGTGCAAAAATCAGTAACGACCAAAAAGCCGGCACGTACAAAGATCTTGCGTGGGCAGTGGGATGCCGCACTGATGCAGCATGTGCAGTGGGAGACAGTAATGCAGTATTAGCAACCGCCATCAACCCAGGATTTATCGATGAGCAATATGTCGGCACGACCATCACGATCAACAAAGATACACAAAATAGCGGCTCGCTTAGTGCAAAGATTGGTGATGTATTAGGTGCGTCCACAGAATTACCAGCAACAGGTGCGGACAACGTATGGCTTCTTTTTATCGGCCTTTTGTTTATCGCAGGATTGGCACTCATACTACAGGGACGATCACAGAAGAAAGGCACATCTATGTTTCACAAATTCACACATATGACGATGCTTACCATCACAGCACTCGTTCTTGCAACCACATTTGCAGGTCAAGTTTCTGCAGCATCGTTAAACATCCGCGTCTCACAACCAAAAAGTCCAACGAATCAGAGTAGTTTTCCAGTCTCCTACGTCGCCCTTGATTACAACGATAATCCTGTAGCTATTGAGTGTTCTAAAAAATCACCAACTGATGGTAGCTTTGTACCGTTTGGTCCTATACAAAATCTCGGCAACGGTGGCAATAGTGGTACCTGTGAAGTGACCAGTGCAATCATGACTGACAACGGCACCTACGAGTTTAAAGTAACAGCATCAAATGGCGTTGACGTACCTGTTTTTGCTACCACATCTGTCGCATATAACACCAGTGGCCCAGGAGATGTGAAAGACTATCAAAAGAACAAAACAAACACTTGTGAATACACAGTTCACTTCAAAACAGCCAATGACGCAGGCAAGACCGTGAAAGTAGAAGTGTACCGCTCAGAAAACACGAGCTTTACGGCAGATGCGGGATCACGTATCGCAACTATAAACATCGGCTCAGACACAGCGCACGATTTCACCAACACGCCTCCTGATTGTAGTAAGACGTACTACTACGCAACCCGCGCATTTGATAGCGCAGGCAACGGATCAGCAGTGGTTGGTGACAGCATTACGGTAACGACCACGACCACGTCATCTACATCTGGCGCGTCAGGAACAGCAGGTGCGATTGCGTCTGGCAATCAAGGCGGCAACATCTTAGGTCAAACAACCCAATCAGATGGAGCGACTGGTACAACCGGTACAGGTGAGACGCTAGGGGAAACAAGCCCAAGTGCAGACGTTGTCCCTCCACAAACACCTGCCAAACAGAGGAATCAAAATCGTGTCCTGACATGGGTTGGTGCTATACTTTTACTCGGAGCACTACTCTATGTCGCCTTCAAGAAAAAATCCACCACCGCCTAAAAGATCGTATGGCGTACGTGTGGGATGGATACTCATAGGTATTTCTATACTTCTTACACTTTTTACGTATGGCAAGATTCTCTACGAAGAACTCCGGTATCAAACCACGAAATACGTGCCAGCACGTATAACGAAAGAACTACCACCCATAGACACTGACTTTGGCATCGTCATTCCAAAAATTGGCGCCAACGCAAAAGTGATAAAGGATGTCGATCCGTATAACAGCCGCGTCTACCAACAAGCGCTTACCCAAGGCGTCGCGCATGCCAAAGGATCAGCAGTACCAGATAACGAAGGCAACGTCTTTTTGTTTTCTCATTCATCAGTCAATTTCTATGAAGCACTACGGTACAACTCTATTTTCTATCTTCTCAACAAGCTAGAAAGTGATGACACCATCGATCTCTACTATCAAAACAAAAAGTACAGCTATCGTGTGACCAAAAAAGAGATTGTCGCATCAACAGCAGTGGAGTATTTGTTACCTACAAACGGAAAAGATGCATACACCCTGACCCTTATGACCTGTTGGCCTCCGGGGACATCATTTAAACGTCTCATCATAACGGCAACACGTACCCCATAATCGACATACCTTCTATGACGGAAATACTATTTATCATGGTGCAGCTTCTCTTTGCTAGTTTGTTTCTGTTTCTTTGTATCGCGTTTGCTACAGGTGCGCCGTTTGTACCATCAAACAAAGGCGCGAGTGAGGCGATGATCCGACTCGCAAAAATAAAGAAGGGAACGCGCATAGTCGACCTTGGCAGTGGGGACGGCAGACTCCTTATTCTCGCAGCCAAGCAAGGTGCCCTAGCACAAGGATTTGAGATCAATCCATATTTAGTGCTCCTGACCCGTGTCAGAGCCCTTTTTGGGCACTACAAAGGCTCAATGAAGGTCTCTTGGGGTAACCTCTGGAAAGCATCGATTTCTGACGCTGACGTCGTATTTGTCTACCTCTTACCATGGCGGATGGAGGAGTTAGCCGCCAAGCTCAAAAGCGAATTACGATCAGGGACACTGGTTATCTCAAACAGCTTTATCTTTCCTGACTGGAAGATCCACGAGAGCGATACAAAGGCGCATATTTATGCCTTCAAACTCCCTATGGGAAAACGTAAAAATTAGTGGTTATTCCGTAGCCCACAGCACATGGGTGAGGACTTTGTTGCCATGACCGAAATCTTTCTCAAAGACTGCCACTCTGCCATTGTCACGGATGCGCTTGCCCCATTGACGTGGATCGTCTAGAAGCTCTGAAAGAAAGGCAGGGTTGCCCGCTTGACCGTTTGATGGTGTGCTCAACACCTGATTGATTGTGGTAAACGTGTCCAAATGCTCATATATCGTCATGAGCATATCGTAGTCATGGGTGTTTGGGTGCTCATTACTGGGTGGTCCCAGAGGGTTACTCGTATAATCCATACAGGTTCCCAAATTTGCATTATCAAATGTTTCATCTTGATGATCGAGTCCAAATCCATGCGCAATTTCTTGACACATCACCAATCGTTTCCATGCTGGTGTATTGTATGGAAGCGTACTAAAGTAAGTATCATTCATTTTTGCCACTGCTTGGGTGATGTGCGTACCACCAATAATCCAAATTTGCGCAATCCCAAGCCACCCATTATTGCCATATTTTGCGTTACAGACTTCCATGCGACCATTGGTCGGACGACAATTTTTAGCTCTCGTCCCACCCGCAACAATCGTCGTATCTAAGACTGACGACCCACTCCAATCACTCGATGCTTCTATAAGGTATGCATCCCATACAGACGTGACATTGTCTCCTAGCTTCAATGTAAAGGGATTACTCGTTCGCGCCCAGTGATACCCACCCCATGAATGATTAGCCGAAACTTGAAAAGGAAGAAACGCCATTAGGAGAAAAAGAAAACTAAGAAGTATGAGAGAGGTAATTTTCATAACACTCTAGTATATAACCCTTATTATCATGAGTGTATGTATGATCTATAGTACTTGTCAAGTAATCCATTCGAGCTCCATTCAACATCCCTTAACAAACTCAACTATCTACACTATAATAGATCTATAGTTCGTCATCTTCATTATGAATGATATAACCCTAGATATAGCAAAAAGACATTTTGAAATTATAAAATCCCTCGACGAGAACGGATATGAGGCTTGGTCTGCAAGGGATCTCATGACACGTCTTGGATATGATCGCTGGGAAAATTTTGAACGAGTTATACGAAAAGCAATACAGGCTTGCGAAAACTCTGGTATGAATTCTATGGGACAGTTTCGTGACGTCACGAAAGAAGTCAAAGGTTCAAATGGAGCAACATTTTTAACAAAAGATTATCGTCTTACACGATATGCTTGTTACTTAATTGCACAAAATGGTGATCCTACAAAAGAACAAATAGCACTCGCTCAAACATACTTTGCACTACAGACTAGACAACAAGAACTTGCACAAGAAAATGCAAATGAACTTGAAAGATTGACAGCTCGAGAAAAATTAACCACAACGGAAAAAAAATTTTCTGGGGTCATGTTCAGCCAAGGCATAAAAGGTGAGGGCATTGCTCGAATTAGAGCCCGAGGAGATAAAAGACTTTTTGGTGGAAAGACTACAGATGATATGAAACGAAAATTGAATGTTCCATCAAAAAGACCGCTCGCCGATTTTTTACCCACCATTACTATTAAGGCTAAAGACTTAGCTACTGAAATGACCACTTTCAAAACAAAGGAAAAAGGACTTAAATATGAAGAGCCAATTGCAACAACCCATGAAGCTCATAACTCTAGCGTAAGACAGGCATTAGTTAACCAAGGTATTCAGCCAGAAAATTTACCTAAAGAAGAGGATATTAAAAAACTAGAAAGAAAAATAAAGAGTGATCAAAACAAATTGATATCTACTAAAAATAAACTGGTTAAAAAGGAAAGGAAACATATATGGAAAACGCTGAAAAGTTAGAACACCTTAGACATTCCTGTGCGCATCTTTTGGCGGCTGCTGTAATGGAATTGTATCCTGATGCCAAGCGCACAATCGGTCCTTCTATTGAAAATGGCTTCTATTATGATTTCGATTTTTCGGATACAAAAGTTTCAGAAGCAGATTTTGAAAAAATTGAGCAAAAAATGCACGAGCTGGTCAAAAACTGGAAAGGCTTTGAACGCATAGAATCCAACAAAGATGAGGCAATAGAGTTTTTCAAAGATAATACATACAAGAAAGAACTTATTGAGGAATTTAGTGCTGAGGAGCAAACGCTGACACTTTATAAATCCGGCGACTATACCGATCTTTGTCGCGGAGGGCATAGTCCGCACCCAAATAACGATCTTAAACACTTCAAACTTCTCTCTGTGGCAGGTGCATATTGGCGGGGGAGCGAGAAAAACAAGATGCTTACTCGTATCTACGGCACGTGCTTCCCGAAAAAAACAGACCTTGATGCATATCTTGTACAACAAGAAGAAGCCAAGAAACGCGACCACAAAAAGTTAGGAGCAGAGCTTGATCTTTTTGTCTTTTCTGACCTTGTCGGAAAAGGATTACCACTCTGGACCGCAAAAGGAGCAACAGTACGCCGTATTCTTGAACGCTTTATTGTAGATGAGGAAATTAAACGCGGATATAGTCATGTCTATACACCAGATATAGCAAACCTCTCATTATATAAAACATCTGGTCATTATCCGTATTACAAAGACACGATGTACGCGCCGATAACGATTGAAGAAGAAGAATATATGCTTCGCCCCATGACGTGTCCCCACCACTTTGAGCTATATAAATCACAGCCGCATAGCTACAAAGAGCTACCCATTCGCTACGCAGAAATAGCCAAGCTCTACCGTTTTGAAAAATCAGGAGAATTATCAGGACTTATGCGCGTACGGAGTTTTTGTCTGGCAGATGCGCACATCATCGCCACAAAATCTCAAGCTACCGACGAAATAAACGGTGTCCTTGATCTTATCGACTTTGCGGCAGAAAGTTTCGGTCTCAAACAACGGGTAAACTACCGATACCGATTGTCATTAGGCGATAGAACTGATGATAAAAAGTATTACAAAGATGACAAATCGTGGGAACAGGCAGAAAAGGTTCTTCGAAACGTTCTCATTTCAAGAAAAGCAGAGTATTACGAAGCGGAAAATGAAGCTGCCTTTTATGGACCAAAAATAGACGTGCAGATGAAAAATATTCACGGCAAAGAGGAAACCGCATTTACCGTGCAATATGACTTTGTCATGCCAAAACGATTTAAACTCGAATATACGACAGACACTGGAGCCAAAGAAGAACCTATTGTCATTCACCGATCGTCTATAGGGGCCATTGAGCGCACCATTGCATTTTTAATCGAGTTTTATGGCGGCGCATTCCCGCTTTGGTTAGCACCTACCCAAGTAGCCGTGATTCCTATAGCAGAACGTCACAATGAAGCAGCCCTCACGGCGCTTGAGGCATTAAAACAGGCAGGGATTCGCGCCGAAGCTGATACCAAGGGAGAGCCTATGGGAGCAAAAATACGAAGTCACACATTGCAAAAAATACCATATATGGCTATAATTGGGGATACGGAAACAGCATCAAACACTGTTTCTGTGCGTACAAGATGTGGTGAGGAGCTAAAGGATATATCCATTAGCGAGTTCATCACCAAGTTAACTGACGAGATTGAAAGGAAAACAACTTAAGTTTTACAAGATCAATTATCAAATCCAAAGTCCGACGATTCGGCTACTGGATGATAAAGGTGCACAAATCGGCATCGTTTCTAAAATTGAGGCGTTGCAGAAGGCCAAGGAGCTTGGGCTAGACGTAGTGGAAGTAGCATCCAGTGCTAAGCCACCTGTCGCCAAGCTCATAGATTACAAGAAATTTAAGTATCAAGAAGCCAAAAAAGAACAGGAAAGCAAAAAAACACAGAAAAATGTAGGGGTCAAAGAAATTCGTCTGCGTCCGTTTATCGGTCAACACGACTTTGATACGAGACTAAAACGTGCCAAAGAGTTTTTAGACGATGGCAATCAAGTCAAAATAACCGTGTTGTACAAAGGTCGAGAATTAGGCCGCAAGCAATTTGGATTTGAAGTTCTGACACGATTTATCAAAGACCTCGGCGTCATAAAGGTTGTACGAGAACCGAGAATGGAAGGCAGATCACTTGCAGCGATGGTCGTCAATGATAAAAAGGGCGAAGGAGAAGAAGAAAAAATTAACACATAACTATATGCCAAAAATGAAAACAAAAAAGATGGTCGCCAAGCGGTTTAAGGTAACCGGTACGGGCAAACTCATGCACCGCGTGCAAGGGGCGCGGCATTTGCGCAGAAAAAAGAGCAAAGTGAGACAGAGACGACAAGACAACCCGAAACAACTCGCACAAAATTTCGTGACGAACATAAAATCATTTTTGCCATATACCGGCTACTAAGGAGAACCATATGCGCGTTACACGAGGAGTGACTAGTAAAGCAAAGCATAAAAAAATATTTGTCGCCAACAAAGGCTACAGAATGACCAATCGTCGATTGATCTCTGTGGCGACAGAGGCATATCTTCACGCAGGGGAATATGCATTCGCAGGTCGCAAAAACAGAAAAAGGGATTTCAGACAGCTTTGGATCACACGTATTGGGGAAGCAGTCAAACTTCAAGGTCTCTCCTACAACGGATTCATCCACAACTTAAAAGTTGCCAACATAGATCTTGATCGCAAATCTTTGGCACATCTTGTGACAGAGCATCCAGAAGCCTTTGCCGCTGTCGTTGACGAAATACGAACGGTGAACTAAAATACCAATATGACAAACCAAAAACAATTTTTTACATTCTTCTTTACTCGCCTAGAGCGGGTATCTTTGGATGCATAAAACCTATTTAAAAATAAGCACCAAGATCCCGCGAGAGCGGGATTTTTTGTGCTATGAAGTCAATCAATCATCTCCAAACACAATAATTCCGCTTAACGGATTATGTTGAAAGGAGGTGAAAAATATGACCATTAAAGACAAGCTTAATGCGGCCCGAACCAGAATCGAATTAATTTCGATCGGTAAAAAAATTCATCAATCAATTGATGAATCTCTCAGGCCATCATTACAACAAATGATTAACGAACAAAAGGTTGCATTGTGGAGCGGGAATCATCGACGAGCAAGACAAAATCAAAAGATAACATTGCAGAGACTAAATAGGTAGAAAATTATGAAGAGACCTGTCTGTCTGCAGGCGGGTCTCTTCTTGCCAACATTATAGTAAAAAAATTACAATGGAATAAGATATGACGGAACTTTTGTACTTAAAAGACAGTTACCAACAAACTTGTGAAGCTACTGTTCTTTCAGTTGAGAAACGAGGAAGTCTTTGGGAAATAACACTTGATCAAACAGTGTTTTATCCCATCGGTGGAGGTCAACCATCTGATAAAGGAACAATTACAACAAAAAGTGCTAAAGCTAATGTCAAACATGTAAGACTCAAAAATGACGCTGTGATTCACGAATGCACGATCGATGGCACACTTACCGCTGGTGACAAAGTAGACTGCTCTATAGACTGGCCACTTCGTATTCACAACATGCGCGTCCATAGCGCAGGACATATTGTGCATGAAGCGGTCAAACTCGTCGCTTCCCACCTCACGCCCGTAAAGGGTGAGCATGGTGATCACGCATATATCGCATACAAAGGAACACTGACTGCTGATCATTCATATAAAATAGAAAAAAAGGCAAATGAAATTGTTTCTCAAAACGTTTCACTAACGACAGAATTTGTCACACGAGAGGAATTAGAAAAACGTAGCTCATGGGTACCTGAACATTTACCGAAAAATAAACCACTGAGAATTTTGACCATTGGAGAATTTGCACCAATTCCAGATGGTGGTACACAAGTTGCCAAGTCCTCTGAAGTTGGAGAAATAACTATTGGCCAAATAATAAATGAAAACGAAGAAGTAAAAGTGTATTATTCAATACATAAAAATGAAAGCACTGTTGAAATCAACGCTTTATTTTCATCTTCCACCCAACTCATCGGTGCACTCTTATCTGCCAAAGATGATGCGATAACAACAATTTCCGAAAGTGATAAACCGATTGATCTTCTCCGCATAGAAGTACTTGGTCCCAAAAGCGACTTCACCAATTTCACCAAACAAATGAAGTCGATAGCACCGGCCGATAGGCAAGCCGTGGGAGTCGTGATAAATGAAGTAAAAAATGGCATTGAAGAAGCGTTACGAAAAAGGCCGTCAGACGTCAGTCGTCAGACATCAGACAATAATTGGATTGACGAAACTCAACCGGGTATTCGTCCCGTAGAAGGACATCTTCACATCGTCACACAAGCGATTATGGAAATTACCGATATATTTAACAAAATTGGATTTACTCGAGTCAGACACCCAGAAGTCGATTGGGATTACTATGCATTTGAATCTTTAAACATGCCTGACAATCACCCCGCGCGGGATGAATGGGAAACGTTTTTTATAAACTATCCTGGGAAACCTACTAAAGATCCGCGAAAGCAAAAAATTGTTTTAACCCCGCACACCTCAAACGGACAGGTACGGGAAATGGAAAAGGGGAAACTTCCTATTCGCATGATTAACATCGCCAAGTGTTATCGTCGACAAATAGACGTCTCTCATACCCCAATGTTTCATCAATTTGAAGGACTCTATATTGATAAAGATGTCTCTATTTCACATCTAAAAGGTGTGTTTGACTATTTTGTAAAACAATTTTACGGTCCTGACAGAACTATTCGACTCCGGCCTTTTCATTTTCAATTTACTGAACCATCATTTGAGGTAGATATAAACTGCGGTATTTGTCTTGGAAAAAGCATGTTACCAAACGGCCAAAAATGTAGACTATGTAAATCAGGATGGCTTGAAATGGCAGGAAGCGGCATGGTGCATCCAAATGTTTTGAAAGCCGGAGGAATAGATCCAAATGAATACTCAGGATTTGCCTTTGGCTGGGGAGTAGAGCGAGCATATACGATGAAAAACAATACACAAATTGATGACATTCGATTGATTTATAATAACGATATTCGATTTTTAGAACAATTTTAATATGAATATCCTAATACCTGACAGTTGGCTTAAAAGATTTTTAATTACAAAGGCAACACCTAAACAACTTCAAAAATACTTGTCGCTCTGTGGTCCATCTATCGAAAGAATATATACAGACAAAGGCGAGCCTGTCTATGATATAGAAATTACGACCAACAGACCTGACGCTATGTCAGCGTATGGTGTCGCACGTGAAGCATCGGTCATTTTACCGCGCTTTGGTATAGCGGCTAAACTTATCGATGATCCATACCTACTTGAAAAAAAACATCTTCGTCCTACAGAAGAAAAACCAATTCACATTGAAACAGATTCTCTATTAAATCCTCGGTGGACGAGCATCATACTTGATAATGTCTACGCTACTGATTCACCCAAATGGCTACAAGAATTGCTCACTAAAGCAGGAATTCGACCGATAAACACAGTGGTAGACGTCACCAACTATTTAATGATTGGATTCGGCCAACCGTGTCATGCATTCGACTATGACCGGATAGGAAAGAAAAATGGCATCCCATGGATGAAACTGCGTGCTTCCAAAAAAGGTGAAAAGCTCAAAACATTGGATGGTAAATCCCACACTCTGTGGGGCGACGACATCGTTATAGAAGATGGAACCGGCAAGCTTATGGATCTTTGCGGCATCATGGGTGGCGAGAGTTCATCGATTACCAAAGACACCAAAACCATTGTGTTATTTGTACAAACATACGAACCCGTGCACATACGAAAATCGATGATGAAACTCTCCCATAGAACAGATGCAGGATCACTGTTTGAAAAAGGAATAGACAGTGAGCTCGTCTTACCAGTGTTATTACTCGGGATAGAGCTCTTGCAAGAAATAGCCGGTGGCAAAATTGCCAGTCCTGTAACGGACATATATCCTAAGCCCTACAAACCCCGTACCGTCACCTGCTCTCGAAAAAAACTAGACACATATCTTGGAAATACTCTTGAAACCAAACACATCAAAGATATTCTCGAAAGCTTAGGGCTTATTCCAACGATTACCCCGAAAACCATAACAGTACTTGTCCCAAGCTATAGGCGCGATATAGAAATTGACGTCGATATTATAGAAGAAATTGCGCGTATTTATGGTTATCACAACATACAAAATAGATTACCCGATGGTGAAATGCCAATCGTGATTGAAGATCCCACACTTCATTGGGAAGAAGAAATCAAAATAAGACTTCGCGATTGGGGATATACAGAAACGTATACATACTCCATGCTATCCAAACAACAAATGGACGAATGGCAACTTGATTGTACAAAAGCATACAAAACCGAAAATCCATTATCCAACGAGTGGGTTTATATGCGTCCGACTCTAGTCCCAAGCGTGATATCAAGTGTAAAACAAAATATGTATCATAAAGAATCGCTTAAACTTTTTGAACTCAGTATAATTTATGAATATAGAGAACAAAACTTGCCTTTGGAACGACCAGTATTATGCGTCGCATGGACTGGAAATAAATATTTAGAAGCAAAAGGGTTGGCTGAAACAATTTTTAAACTCTTTGGCATTCCATTTCCTGACGCACTTGAAAAATATGGGTTCGTGAATGAAATTCATGATCAGGCAATTACAGTACTATATTTATATCTGGATATTTTCGTGAAAAATGCGTTACCAAAAAGGATGTTTACCCCCATTCCTAAATATCCAAGCGTTATGGAGGATCTTGCCTTTCTCGTACCGGAAAAATTTGCAATCGGTCCACTAATAACAACACTAAAAAATGCGAATCCTCTCATAGAATCCGTGACACTTCTCGATGCACACGAACATACACGAACACTTCACATTATTTATCAAGACAAAGAAAAAAATCTCACTTCAGAAGATGTTTTTCCTATTCGTGAGAAACTTATAAAGCTTGCAGATAAATCATTTGGTGTAACCCTTAAAACTTAAGGCATAGGGGTAGGAGTGGCAAATGGTTCGTTTACGCCAATTCGAATTGCACGCTCGGTTGTTTTTCCTCTTTTATCCGTTGCTTTGACATTTATCGTATGAGAGCCTGTTGACAGTGTCAGCGTTTCACTGAAATTTTTGTCCTGTCTTTCTTTTTTCTTATCGCCATCGACAAAAATCTCAACACGTTCAATATCTGCTGTAGTAAAAGTCTCTACTTCAATCGTAATTTCATTTGAATCAATTCGATCTAGATCACGAGGCTTTTTGATATTCAAGACGATCTGATCCGTACCCGTATAGGTATCAGTGGGTGGACGATATTTACTGTCTTGTCCAGCAATCCATGCATTGATACCATCTTGCCATCTGTTTTTCCCATCTCCTGATACAGGATCATCCTCTGCAAAAACGATGTAGAGCTTCTCTTCATAATCGCCTGTCGCGACCTCGACACTGTTTGCGAGTTTCGTATTATCTTTGCGAGAAATTTTTAATTTCTGATAGATAGCCGCGGGAGCCGTAGGCTCAGTGCCCTTCACAAAAAACTCTTTGCGTGTGGGCTGACCATCGACAGTGGTACCTCCACCATACCCATCTATTTCCATTTCCACGATATCATCAGGTTTTGTAAAATTCTCATCTGGAAGCTCTTTGAGCGCTTCGCGCATGATACGATTCCATATTGGAGCCGCTCCTGTGACACCAGAGGCAAGTGCTGGATTCATTGGAGAATTATCATTGTTCCCGACCCACGTCACGACCACGCGCTTTGGTGTGTATCCTGCAGTCCAGTTGTCTCTCTTATCGTCAGTCGTTCCCGTTTTGGCAGCGACCGTCTTGCCTGCTATAAAAAGATAAGATTTCAGTCCAAACGTGTCTTTCCGCGCATCATTGTCAGAGAGAATAGAGGATATAAGAAACGCAATCGATTGATCAAGCTCCTGACGAGGGGATGCTGACTTTTGCTCGAAGATCACTTTGCCAGAACTGTTTTCTACCTTTAAAATTGCGACCGGATCTGTGCGTTTGCCCCCTGTAGCGAGTACACCGTAGGCGCGTGCCAAATCGAGCATATACACTTCACCGCCGCCGAGCGCCAACGAGAGACCCAATCGTTTGAGATTGTCATTGGTCGGCTCGAGGGTAGTAAGTCCCATAGCGTAGGCTATCTTGAGGACGTCTTTGACCCCTGCAAGTGCTGTCGTTTTCACCGCAATCGTGTTTATAGAATTACCAAGGGCATAGCGCATCTGCATAGGTCCTCTGTACTTGCCGTCATAATTTTTGGGATTATACTCAGGCTTTGCTACGTCTCCAGAAGGGTACTTTGTGTCAACATCCATAAGAACAGACGATAGCGTGTAGCCTTTGGTCAGCGCTGCAGCGTAGAGGATGGGTTTTATAGCCGATCCTGGCTGTCGCAAGGCCTGTGTCACGACATTAAATTTAAATCCAGAGCTATCCGTTGCTTGATAATCTTTGCTCCCGACCATGGTAAGAATGTCTCCTGTATTTGGATCAAGCACCACTGCAGCACCATTTCCCACTTTTAATTTTTTCGCTTTATCCACTTCTTCTTTCACTGCCTTTTGACTCGCTTCCTGCAATTTCCAATCAAGAGTGGTCGTAACTTTTAGTCCCTCTGTCTCCACTGCCTTTTGGCCAAATTTTGCAATGAGTAACTCTTTGACATATGCCACAAAGTGCGGTGCTCGCAGATTATCCTCTCCTGATGCAAATACCACACTGTCGAGTGCCTTACGCGTCTCTCCCTCAGAAACCACCGTAAGATACCCGTCTTCCCTCATGCGCCGCAAGACCTGTGTCGTACGACCAACATACGCTTTGGGTTCTCCGGTAAACGGCGAGTATATAGAAGGGGACTGCGGAAGACCAGCAAGGATGACACACTCAGGCAAAGAGAGGTCTTTGACATCTTTGTTAAAGTAATGCTCGGCGGCAGCTTTCACTCCTACCGCTGTACCGCCATACGGCACTTCGTTTAAATACATAAGGAGGATGTCATTTTTGGAATACTTCCGTTCAATTTGGATGGAGAGAATTGCCTCCTTCATCTTGCGGGGGAGTGTTTGTTCGGTTGAGAGAAGGACATTCTTTACCAGTTGTTGCGTCAGCGTTGATCCACCTTGAGTATCGCGGAAAAGTACCGTACGGATAAGAGCGCGGAGAATGCCGGTCGTAGATAATCCTTGGTGTCGATAAAAATCTTTGTCTTCTACCGCAACCGTTGCGTCACGCAAACACTGCGGTACTTCTTCCCATTTAGCAGGAATCCTATTGGCTTGCTCAAAGATGTCATAGAGCTTCTCACCGTTTCTATCAAGGATCACTGTGGATAATCCATCTTTACGTTGCACCTTATCAGGACGAGGCAGGTCTTTGGCATACCATGCAAAAAGTAAGGAAACACAAAGGAGTCCAAAAATAAGAAGGAGAAATGCGCCAAACGCCACCATGCTCGTCGTTTTGATCCTCGTTGATCGTGAACCAAAAAACCTTCTCTTTTGCCGTTCAAGATACATCTGGTACATAAAGACTATTGTACCCTGACATTGACATATATGACAATGTATGCTATAAATTGTTTACAAGTTAATATGAAAAGCACTGACGGAGACTCAAGTAGAGAGATATAAGTGACATAGAGAAAGCAGACGATTGATGCAAGATCTGCCGAATTATATTTTTCGAAATACCCTCCACGAGCTTCCCGGCGAACATCAAAGTAGCCGAGGACGGATACGCCCGTAACAGCAGAATGTATGTGTCGCCATAAGCGGAGCATACAAATGAGGCTAAGGTTAGTCGGTCTCGGACCGACTTTTTTGTGGCTATCGCCACACAACTTTAGCAAAGCAAGGTGGTACCGTGTTCTCTATAGAACGCCCTTGCAGGTTACTCAGAAATTTTCTGGGCGACTTGCACGGGCGTTTTTTTTGGTGAAAAGGGGAATATATAAAAAATTTAGTAAAGGAGGATGTATGTCTATAGAAAAACGACGACCAGAAAAAGATGAGGTGTTCAACGAAAAGGATGCAAAAGCCTACGCAGATGGGTGCGACTTCCAAGAGGGGATAAAGAAAACCTCTGACTACGCTATTGTTGCGGCAGAAGCGGCTCGCATGTTTGGAAAACGAGGTCGATTAAGCGGACTCGTGGTAGAGATATGTCCTGGTCCCGGAAATTTATGCGGTGAACTTATAAAAAAAGGGGTACAAAAGGTCATTGGCATCGACGCATCAGAAACAATGCTCAATCACGCATCGAAAAAATTCGAGCACGAAATCGCACAAGGACGCATGGAGTTTAAAAAGGGATGGGCTCAACAACTTCCCATAAATGATGGTATAGCAAAAGGAAGTATCAACTTTCATTCCTTTCACCAATTTAAGGATGAACAGAGAGCGTTTGATGCGCTCAAAGAAATGATACGTATTCTTGCACCAAACGGGTGGGGATTTGTGCGTGATTTTCGAAGAGATGTGTCCAAACCGATTATGGATACATTCTTAAAGAGACGAACTGCCAAAACCCCCGCGGTCGCTGAACTATTACGAGAGTCTCTAAGCGCAGCGTTTAGTCAGGATGAATTTATAGACATGTTAAAACGCATTGATGGTATCAGGTTTACTGTTGAGAATGCTCGAGATCCAAGACGAATACTGTCGCTTTTACCAGCAATCGCGCTTGATCCAGTCCCACACTGGATGGATTCGATGATTGATCAAAACGTAAAAATACAAAAATTAAAATAATGAAGGAGAGTATATGAACAAACAAAAAACAAACACTATTCGAGCAGATGTGGTAGGAAGCATGTTGCGTCCACAATTTCTTTTGGATACGCAAGAGGGGGTGAAAAATAATACTGCAAGTATTGCAGATCTCACACTTGCCGAAGACAAAGCAATCAGAGATGCTGTCGCCATTCAAATGGATGCTGGTGTCGATGTTATAACCGACGGAGAAATGCGTAGACCTGTCTTTTGCCATAATTTTGTGAAATCCGTCGATGGTTTCAAGTGGGATATCCCCGGAAACACTGTCATCTGGTTTGACATGCACGGCAAACAAATGGTGGATCCTGTCACTGTAGGAGTAGTTCGTAAATTAAAACGACTCCATGACATATCTGTAGATGAATTTTCATTTCTGCGTGCTATAACATCTCACCCAAAAAAAATAACCATCCCAAGTCCAACCATGATGAGTTACTTTTTTGCGCGCGGTATATCTGACCGTGTGTACAAATCACCGTTGAAATTCTTAAAAGATGTAACGCTCATATTAAAACAAAGCGTTACAGAACTTGAGCGTATAGGGGTAACTCATATCCAAATTGATGCACCTGAGTTTGGAATGCTACTAGATCCCGTGCAACAAGCGTGGTTTGCTGAAAAAGGATTTAATCCAAAGACACTCATTTCAGATGGCGTAGATATGATAAACGACGTACTTGAAGGATTTAAAGGCACTAAGGCGCTTCACATCTGTCGAGGAAACGATAAAAATCGTTTTATGGCAAAAGGTGGATATGACGCTATTGCGCAAACGGTGTTTACTCGGGCAAAGGTCGATCGACTACTCTTAGAGTTCGACTCAGAGCGTGCGGGGAGTTTTGCGCCACTTTCTTTCGTGCCGAAAGATAAGACCGTTGTGTTAGGACTCATCACAACGAAATCTCCGAAATTAGAACACGAACGCGATGTTATTACACGAATAGAGGAGGCTGCAACATTTGTTCCTCTCGAGCAATTGGCGATAAGTACACAGTGTGGATTCGCTTCTGTGGCTAAAGGCAATAATATTTCGTTTAACGATCAAAGCAATAAGTTAAAACTTGTTTCAAAAATCGCAAGAAAAGTTTGGGAAGACACACGCCATTAAAGAAATAAGAAAACTATGCTATAGTAAAAAGAGAATTTATGGATGAAATAGAAGAACTGTTAACACGAGGGGTTGAAAATATTATTCCGGATAAAGAAAAACTTCGGGCACTTTTAGCGAGCGGCAAAAAGCTCAATATTTATTTAGGCATCGATCCTACAGCTACACAAATTCATGTAGGTCACGCCGTGCCACTTCGTAAACTCAACGCATTTGCACAACTTGGACATAATGTGACATTTCTTATAGGAGATTTTACCGCGCTGATAGGGGATACCTCTGACAAAGACACAGAACGACCAGTGCTTACGCATGAACAAATCAAGGCAAATTTCGAGACCTATAAAAAACAAGCAGAAAAAATTCTTGATTTCAGTAAAGTAACAGTACGCTTTAATAGTGAATGGCTGAATAAATTAGATTTTGCTGAAATTGTAAAACTCTCTCAACACTTTTCTGCTGGAGAATTCGTCAGTCGCGAACTCATCCGCAATAGGCTAGACCAAAAGAAAAAAGTAGGTCTCCATGAACTCCTGTATCCAGTCATGCAAGGATACGACAGCTACTTTATGGACACGGATATTCAATTAGGAGGCACGGATCAAACATTCAACATGCAAGCAGGACGAGTGTTACAAAAGGACTTACGAAACAAAGAGTCTTTTATCATAGCCAATGGATTTCTTGAGGGTACTGATGGGCGGAAAATGAGTAAATCATGGGGAAATGCTATATGGCTATCTGATACACCTGAGAACATGTATGGCAAGGTCATGTCATTAAAAGACGATTTAATTGTAAATTATTTCACCCTTCTTACTGATACATCATACGAAGCCATCGCATCCATGAAAAAAAGTATGGCCAAAGGCGAAAATCCAATGAATCTAAAAAAACGGTTAGCGTTTGAACTTACAAAGACCTTTAACACCGAAGTAGAAGCAGAAAAAGCACAAGATGCATTTAAAAAAGCACACCAAGAGAATATTTTCCCAGAGGAAGCTGAGCCATCAGCACCAGCAAATAGCATTAAAGAATTCTTGATTGATAAAGGCTATACATCAACAGAAGCAAAGAATTTGATTGCTGTGGGTTCTGTGGATATCAATGGCATCACAATTAAAGAAAGAAATATCGAAGTAAATAGTGGCGATGAAATAAGGATTGGAAAAAAAGCATTTTTTAAAGTAGAATAATTCTATGAACTTTTTTAGAAAACACGAAATGATTTGGAAAGTGATTGTGGTTATTGCGTCACTTGCACTCGTTGCGACCTCGTTTATCCCACTTCTCTCCGGCGGATTGCAGTAAATTTTCGTATCACCGCTATTCTCAAATTTAACTCATGGTATTTCTTTGTACCAGTGTATTAATACATTGGTACAAAGACTTATGGGACCATTTCTTTTCTCTTTAATACCGTTTGTCTCAAATCATCAATAATCACTTTTGCTGGTGTACCGACGAGTGTTGCTGCAGTTTCACTCGGATGTAGTCGCATATACTCTTTTACAAGATACACACCAATTGAATATCCTGCCCATCGGGGTAAATCACTAGAACCAAAAAACCACCGTGCGTGATTATAGTTTTGATCTTCACTTTCGAAGATAACTTTCTCTAAAAGTGTTTCTGTTTGCTCTTTTGATAAAGGCTTCGCCCAGCTAGACTGTTCACCACCCCAAACATCTGTCTCAAAAACGGTCGCCAATCCCTCTGCTATCAATGCTGCACCCAACGACGATTTTTCGTCAGGAAGCGCTTTATCCCTTACTGCATGATGCAATTCATGACTTACAGAACGGGGAAGTTCGACTTGCAACAATTTTTCTTTATCGGAAAAACTCGGATTCACTGTAATCTGCACTTCTTTGGCTGACAATTTTCTCCCTGAATGTCCATGATTTGGAATTACCTTTTTAGGATCATTTTTTATGTTTATAGTTAATTCGTGTAAAGGCAAATAGTGAGCGGTTTGAGTTACCGCGTTTTTAGCAACTTCTTGAAACCCCTTTCGTATTCCTCCAAAGCTATCAAATAAACGTATTTTGATAGTCACATCTCCAATGCGTTCGGTTTGATAAAAACTAAAAGCCCCGTTCTGACGCTCTATTTTCATAGCGCCATTATAACGTTTTTAGGTATCGTTTGCACAGGATCCCTGCCTTTATCCCACTTCTCTCCGGCGGATTGCAGTAAATTTTTGACTGCTTTGTGCTATACTCGCCTCATATGACAGTCAAACAACGAACTACTTTACAAAAACGGTATGAGAGCTTTCGAAAAGCAAAGCGGAGCAAACATTCCCTCTTGTCGTTATTTCGTGCGTTCATGCCGGAACTCATATTCCGAACCACAAAACTTGAGGGAGAGCCGGTGACACGCAAGTCCATTCGTGCGCTCTTTTAAATGAGGCAATGAAACGATCAACGACAAAACCCAAAGGTGCAACATCCTATAAGGAAACGGCGTTTGGTATACTTCCACGAACAAAACTACTACCTCTTGAGCTGGAAGGCACAAAAAGAGGAATGGAGTATATCTACAAACTCGTAAAAACAAACAACCACGTTCATATCACCCCCGAGCTTATTTGTAAACTTCACCACGTATCGTTTGGCTGGATTTTTTCCTATATATTTTTGTACTGGTGTATTAATACACCAGTACATTCAGTACCTCTGGTGGAAAATGCCGCATTACGAAGATACAATACCTAGTAATCATGCAACTTGAACTCTCATCTCCTGCTCAATATGTGCCTCGCGTCGGTCCTGCGATGGCAGAAAAATTAGAAAAACTCGGCATCTTCACGGTGCGTGACCTTCTCTATCACATACCATTTCGCTACAACGATTATCGTCACACGACTAAAATCAGTGGTATACGACCAGAAGAGACAGTGACCGTCGTCGGGACGATCGAATCGATCGTTAACATTTTCACCAAATCAGGCAAACGCATGCAAAAAGCAGTGTTATCAGATCAGACGGGACACATAGAATGCGTATGGTACAACCAAATGTTTCTCACCAAAATACTCAAACCACAAACTACCGTGAGTGTCTCAGGCAAAGCCAATTGGTTTGCGTCCAAACTCGTATTAGAATCACCAGTCTATGAGCCGATGGACGGAATAGATGCACATCTACATACCGGTCGCCTTGTACCGATATATCCAGAGACCGCAGGCGTCACATCCAAATGGCTGCGGGGTCGCATACATTTCATCCTCCAAACATGTCTGCCTCATTTACAAGAATCACTTTCACAAGATATTCTTACTCGTCAAAAACTCATACCACTTACGAGAGCATTACAAAATGTCCATTTTCCAACAACACTTGACGAGGCGCAAACAGCCAAAGCAAGACTCGCATTTGATGAAATGTTTCTTCTTATCGCCAAATCAGCATACAGAAAGAAGCAACGTGAGCTTCTTACCCACGCACCAGTATTAACAATACATGATGCACCACTTGAAACGATTATCACACGATTACCATTTGGCTTAACTGACGATCAATTACAGTCGATCAAGGAAATACGACAGGATATTGGCAAAAATATTCCCATGAATAGACTTCTTGAGGGAGACGTGGGATCAGGGAAAACGGTGGTCGCAGCAATAGCTATGTATATAGCTCACACGAGTGGATTTCCCTCAATCCTGATGGCACCAACGCAAATACTTGCTACCCAGCATTATGTAACGATTACAAAATTATTTGAAAAATTCCCTCTTCGCATTCGATTAATTACAGGACAAAAAAAAGAGAATAAAAATTATACTGAAAAGGCAACCGCTCATATCACCATTGGTACTCACGCACTCTTAACCGATCGTGACGTAATACAACACGTGGGTCTTGTGGTCATTGATGAACAACAACGTTTTGGTGTGACACAAAGAAATATATTATTAGCATCCACTCCGCATTTACTGACGATGACCGCGACTCCAATTCCACGCACTCTTGCACGTGTCGTATATGGCGAGATGGATCTCTCAACGCTCATGCACATGCCTTCAGGCCGCAAAAAAATCACGACATGGGTCGTGCCAGAAGAGAAACGCAATGGGGGATACGAATGGATACGAAAAGAATTAACTACACATAAAACACAAGCCTTTATCGTGTGTCCTCTCATAGAAGAATCGGATACATTACTCACGGTAAAAGCCGCGACGACGGAGTATGAACGACTCAAAGCGAAAGAGTTTAAAGATTTTCGCGTCGGGCTCTTACACGGTCGCATGAAACCCAAAGAAAAAGACACAGTACTTTCCGACTTTCGTACCAAAAAACTCGACATCCTCGTCTCCACCCCAGTGGTAGAAGTAGGCATCGATATCCAAAACGCCACTATCATGGTGATTGAGGCAGCTGACCGATTTGGTCTATCCCAGCTTCATCAACTTCGCGGTCGAGTGGGAAGAAGTGATCTGTCCTCATACTGTTTGCTGTTTACCGAAAGTACCAAGGATCATGCGATAGAGCGCCTAAAGGCGTTAGAAACCACCCACAGCGGACCAGAACTAGCAGAACTTGATCTGACGCTTAGAGGCCCCGGTCAACTCTTTGGAACGAGGCAACACGGATTGCCGGATCTTAAAATCGCGACCTACACTGATCCTGTACTTGTTCATGCCGCAAAAAAAGAAGTGGAAGGACTTTCAATTACCCTCTTGAGCGAAATGTTCAAAGAGAGTAAAATTGAGTCAATTGCAGATTAAATTATGGCACCACTACCAAAACGCAAACATTCAACACGAAGAAAAGGCAAACGTAGAGCCGCTTTATTCGTATCTTTATTAAAGATTTCCGCATGTCCCAAATGCGGCAAAGGTCGTATGCCACACCGCATGTGCCGCTATTGCGGATACTACAAAGACCGCGTCATAGTAGCACCTAAAACAAAAAAAGTGAAGAAATGAAAACTTCGCAAGATCCGCGCCATCAACATCGCATCAGTCTGATGCAATCGTTATTTTCCTATAGCTTCAATGACCAACGCAATCACAAGGCCATAGACCAAATTCTTGAAAAAATTACTGATATAGATCAAAAAATAGAGCAGGCAGCGCCAGAATGGCCTATCGAAAAAATAGCCAAAATTGATGCAGCAATTTTGCGACTTGCAGTGTATGAACTTATATTCCAAAAAGAAATACCGATAAAAGTCGTTATTGACGAAGCGGTGGAACTTGCGAAAGAATTTGGGAATGATCAAAGTGCCAAGTTTGTTAACGGCGCATTGGGTGCTATAGTAAAACTATGACGCTTGAATCACTGCAACAATCAATTGGCGTACAATTTGAAAATCAAACACTCTTAAAACAAGCGTTTGTGCATCGATCCTATCTTAACGAATCCAAGGAATTCCCAGAATCAAACGAGAGACTCGAATTCTTAGGGGACGCAATACTCTCCTTTATCACATCCGAATACCTCTATCGCACGTACCCACAGTACCCAGAGGGGACACTCACAAACGTCCGCTCCACACTGGTCAAAACTACCAGTTTAGCAATCACGAGTGCAGAACTAGCATTAGGACAACTCCTTCTTCTCTCACGCGGAGAGGAAAGCTCTGGCGGTAGGACCAACCAATCACTACTGGCTGACTGCTTTGAAGCGCTCCTTGGCGCGATATTTCTCGATCAGGGGATAGAGGTAGCCAAAGGATTTGTGGTCAAAGTACTACTGGTAAAAACTGAGGCAATCATCAAAAACAAAAGCTATGTAGACTACAAAAGTTTGTTACAAGAACTCGTACAAGAAGAAACCAAAATATCTCCAACGTATACCGTGATAAAAAGCGAAGGTCCTGACCACAATAAGACATTTTATGTCGAGGTCATGATGGGGGAAAAAGCATTAGGGCAAGGCAAAGGCAAGTCAAAGCAGGAAGCCGAACAAGATGCCGCGACCAAGGCTCTTGAGATCAGAAAGAAGAAATGATAGAATACGTTCATGCTCAAAATTAGACTCGCTCAATACGGCTCCAAAAATAGACGAACGTTTCGCATCGTGGCAATTGACGAAAGCAAACGACGAAATGGGAAACCTGTTGAAATTCTCGGATTTTATAACCCACTGGTGAAACCTGCACAATTTAAAATTGATCAAGAGCGTCTTACCTATTGGAAATCACAAGGAGCAGTCATCACCATAGGCGTCTCTAAGCTTCTTACGACGAAAACTTCATGAAAGACACACTTACGTATTTAGTCACGGCAATCGTGGATCATCCAGAAGATGTGGTCATAGACGAGCGAAACGTTGAAGACATGATCGTATTCACGATCCACGTCCATCAAGAGGACATGGGCAAAATCATCGGTAAAAGCGGGAGAATCATCCGTGCAATCCGCGACCTGATCAAAATCTTGGCAGCCAAGAAGAATTTGTACGTCGATGTCGAGATCGCAGAAGACAACAAAGTTCCTGCGTCTTAAATGAAATTCTCGATCATCACACTTTTTCCTGACATGTTTACCAGCCCGTTTGCGTACTCCATCATCAAACGCGCGGTAGAAAAAAATCAAATACACATCGATATCGTCAATCTTCGTGACTTTTCGACAGACGCATACAAATCCGTTGATGACAGACCATACGGCGGGGGAGCAGGGATGATACTACGCGTCGATATAATAGATAAAGCCTTAAAAAGTATTAAAAAGGGTCACACTATTTTACTAGACCCAGGCGGAACACCATATAAACAATCCATGGCCAAACAATTAGCAACCACCTATGACCACATCATCCTTCTTTGCGGCCACTATGAAGGTATAGATGAGCGCGTACGATCGCTTGTAGATCAGGAAATCTCCATCGGTGACTATGTGCTCACGGGTGGTGAAATACCAACACTCGTAGTCGTTGATAGCGTCACTCGATTGCTGACCGGTGTATTGTCCAAACCCGAAGCTACAGTGCATGAATCTTTTACCGAGGCGCTTCTTGAGTACCCACAATATACACGGCCTGCATCATACAAAGATCAAACAGTCCCAGAAATTCTTCTTTCAGGAGATCACAAAAAAATTGCCGCATGGCAAAAGGCGCAAGCGATCAAAAAAACGAAACATACACGTCCTGACCTTCTTTAGGGAGCAAATGGATTAAGCTTTTGTTCGGTGACGCTGTTAGGGGTTGGAAGCACAACGTGGGCGTTTGTCGCTTGTGAAAGAAGCGGAAATAAGGACAACGTATCTATCGTCGCTAACTCTCCATCAGTAATAGCGGTGATCACCAATCCGGCGCCGCCAAGCGCCGTGACGCTGGGCTCATAAAACGCATCCATGATAAGGGAAACGGTCAATGGTTTATCATTTTTCGGAAACTGTATGGCAAACGATCGTATCCTCATCAGTCTCCTGACCGTCGGCGCAAGCGTGATAAACTTCTGAATAGATGGAAAGTTTCCTACGACACTCACGGTAAAGGGTAATATGCGTGTGCCGAGTTGTTTCTCCAGTGGCGTTTGCTTTATCGCTGATGCAGAGGATACTTTTCCACCCGCAACACTCATATCCAGTATCGTCACATCAGTCTCAGCGGCGACCAACTCGACCGTGCCAAAAAGCCCCGGAATATCTTTGTCTCCCGGTACTGCCGAGTACACGATGCCCAATTTATCACGAAGTTCCGTCTCATCGTAGCTTTCCAATATGGAGATTTTTTTCTCCAGTGCGGCGTTGTCTTGACTCATCGACTGCGCGATCAAGACGAGTTCTCCTATTTTTTTCATCGACGGTATGACACCGCCAAACACCGCGATAATACAAAAGATAAGTGCCACGACAGATACCGCGATGCCTTGATAGAGTCTGATAAATCGTTGTGTATCCATACGTTATAAATTCGCGATAAAGGATAACGATATATCCACAAACCCTGTTTCTTTCAGTGAAAACGATAACATCTGCGGACTCCGAAGCCTTTTTTCTTCTACCAAAAACAAAACATTTGCAATCATCAAGACCGCGTCCTCCATGTTCGCAAGCTTTACGGTAATGGTCGATCTTCCCACGTCATCAATCGACAAGTTGGTAAAATATTCTGCTGGTGCGATCGATTCTAAAAGAGGAAATAAATTACCATAGGGCTTTGCCGCATCCAGCCCCCTCCATGCGATAAATGCACGTTGCTTTAACGAAACCAAAAATCCTTCTTTCACCGTCTGTGCGCGTATGGATTGAAGGAGTGTATCGTTTTTTTGTGATACTTGATCAGCCTGATACCGCGCATACAGATACCCCGTCCCGATGAGCACACCGAGAACCAGAAGCCCTGTAAGCGACCACCACATCATCAAAGATAAATATCGCTCTATCGTAGTAATCGTGCCTCGTGCACTCGAAGATTTTTTCAGTAAATTAATTTCTGGCTTTGCCATATATAGACACTCCCTAGTCTTGTCGAAGCGCAAGACCTGCCGCTACAGCAAATGTCGTACCCTCTGCGTCAAGCACACGGAAGCGCTGATCACGTGTGATTCCTACCCAAGGGTTGGCAAGCTGTACTTCTACGCCCAAATTTTCTGCCATATAGACGACCATACCAGGAAGCTTGGCAGTTCCCCCAGAGAGAACCACTACTTCTATTTTTTCGTTATTATATTTTTGGGTATAAAATGCGATAGCACGCTTCATTTCACCGACAATGGTGTCCATAATGGGTTTGACTGCCATAACAATTTTTCCCTGCAATTTATTTTGCTCCACACCATAGGTACGCTTAAATTCTTCTGCCTGTGCAGTATTAAAATCAAGACTAGAGACTAAGGCACGAGACAGCGCCTCACCACCAGCGGCTATTGATCTGGTAAATGCAATAACCCCTCCACGAAGAATGGCAAAATCCGTTGTTTGCGCACCCAGAGAGGCTAGTAACACAGCGCCTTTTATATTTGCCACGGATGACACGAGCGATCGCGATGCAGCAATAATTTCTGTCTCAGCCGCGACAGGAATGAGCTCTGCCATCTCTATAATGGAGAGATATTTCTCTAGAAGTATTTTAGGACACGCGACGAGTAATACATCCATCTTGTCTGTGCCAGTTTCTTTGGCATCACGAAGTATCGAGTAGTCTAAATTGACCTGATCTAAGGGTAACGGTATGTACTGCTCAGCCTCCCAATTGATAGCCGAGGATAACTCACGAGTCGAGAGTGCTGGCACTTCTATTACACGGGTAAATACTTGTGATTCTGGAAGAGCAAGCGCGACAGAGCTTGTCTTTACCCCTGCTTCTTTCATCAGCTGCCGAATAGCCACGGCGATTGATTGTTGGTCAGCCGCGATAGGGGAGGAGAGCGCTTTGGGTGGAGTAGGTATAGATCCGGCGGAAAGAAGTGTCTTTAGCGTACCTTGAGAGGCTATTTCGATAAGCTTAATGCTATGAGATCCGATGTCCAACCCGAGCAGTGATTTTGCCATAATATAACTTCCTTATTTTAGTATGGATTATCAACTATAAAGTATCAAGAGGAGACAAGAATTATGTGGCGTATAGTAAATATCTTAATTCGACAACGACGACTGGCTATAGAGAACAGAATCAAAGATAGATGCTGGCGCTTTGTACTGCTGATATACGACAATTTTTCTCGTGGTACCTGAGTCGGCAGCGCCGATTGATTCAATCCGTTTTGCCTGTAGTGGGAGTATACCAGCAGCTGGATCAAACGCGATAGTCGTACTTGCATAAAGCGGGTGAATACGAAGCATGAGCAATGTGTCAGTCGCTACATTAATGCCAAAATCAGTGCTGAAATTAATCGATTTCACATACATATTTGATCTTCCACATCCTGTCCCTGCTGAGGTCGGCGAAGAAAAATTGTTTATTCCGCGCCTTGAGGCGTCATTATCATATGCCCCTCGAGCAACATAATACGTTCCACTGCGTTTATATATTACAAAGACAGAAAGGGCTGGGGCCGTTGCCTCCTGACTCCAGCAAAGATTAACAAGGTTCGTACGAAATGAGGTGCTCTCATCAATACTACCGTCTGTGTTATGTTCGACCAACCAAAGCGTTTCAGTTTTTGAAGTAGTCGTTTGTTTGGAAAACTCGTACATACCAACCGCACCACCGATATTGGTAACCATTACGGAAAATTGAGCACCACTCGACAATATCTCAACCGAATTTACACCACTTTTAAGCGCTGACTCAATCCCTGCTTCTGCGGCATTAAATGCGCGGGCAGAATCCTCACGTTGAGACGTTATGGCAGTATTTATGGTCGTCCTACCGATAAATGCAAGCACCAACGTAATCGCCACAGTAAGAACTAACAAGGTAATAAACACAATCTGTCCTGCTTGTTTTTTCATGGTGCCACCTCCTGCCAACTTACCGATGTATCTTTCATCGCTTCAGGCAAATTGATAAGAAATGATGGATCATAGATAAATAACTCTGACGCAGTCGCTTGGTTTCCTCCTGCAGAGGAAAGATCTCTCTCAAGCGAAACTGCGTTTGCAATAAACATCCCGCTCCCCACAAACCGCTCTGATCCTGAAGTACTAACCCCTGTGTGTAACGAATTACCTGCTATATACACACCCTCTATAGAGGGTGTGGAACTTGCCACACTGACGCCAACTGCAGGTGCAAACAAAATGTCATTCTTTGTAACGACAATGATGACCCCTGTTCCTGATGTGTGCATTTCTCCTCCCACTGTGATACTGCCATCCACAAGAAGGATTAATTGCTCGCCATTTCCCACACTCCAATCGCCAGTAGTTGTAAGATCCCCAGATATATAGTACGGTGTGGCGCGACTAGCTGGCTTTGCAATAGGAGAAGCGGGATTCGTGTAATCAGCAGTCGTTGGAGAACCAAACTTGGCATAAAACATACTATACAAATCTACCGTGGTGTTTTGATGCGATACAAGCCAATTTTTACTGGAAACTATGGTCTCGCCCTGGCTTGTGGATGCCTGATCAAAATCATACGGTATGACATTAGTCGAGCCATAGAGTGCCATGCCAGGAAACAGTGAACCCGCGGGACCATCGTCTAGGATGAAGCGCCGCGTGGTGGCAGACGCTGGAATACTAGAAACGAGCCTACCTCCAGCATATACGTCTCCGCCACCTCTGACCTGAAACCACGGTTCGTACGGACTAAACGAGACATCAAACGTTGTTATAGAATCTGCCACAGCAGTCACACTAGAAGACCCGAATGTGCTCGTCCCGCTTTGCGTGCGACAATACTGTACAACCGACGTAGGCGCCTCTACGGACGAAACGGTATACGTTCCTGCGGTATTTATCCATGAAAGATACGTAGAGCCGCTTTGTGTTTGCTGCCCTATAGACGTACCATTTCTTGTGACATCAAATACCGATCCAGTTCGATACGCGGTCGATGCTGTTATTTCACCACACGTTTGTGGAGTCGAAGACAAACTCACGCCACGTACTTGAATAGTTGCAGGTGGAATTGGGCAGGTTATCGAGCCTATTGAAGAAAAAGTAGTGAAATCATACGTGGTACGACCATACACCGTTCTACCCGCTGGTATGGAAGCGTCTGTATGGGGAGAAGTTGTCCAACTGTTAAACCACCATTGTGCTGTATCATCCCAAACTTGGAGACCGCTTGCTTGAATCGGAGACCAGCCCCATGTAACAGGTGTAGTGCCGACATTGTACGTACCGCAGGACGGAGACGGGACAGGAGGGGTTGGCGGAGCCACCACGGCACACGAAGCCTGGCAGGTAGCCAGTGTGGCATAACAAGAGACATTATTGGGAGGCGTAACCAGATTTTGAAGATTTTGGGTACAGGTAGAGGCAAGACCGTTCGTGCAATCTAGAAAACCAGGATTACCAGGTCCATCGTTGGAATAATACGTATTGGTTGTTTGAGCGCACGTTCCATCATTCTGACATCGGTATATCTGCCGGCAGCAATTGAGAGCGCACGTAGAATATTTGGTTGTATAACAAATACCGGTCGACATCGGCGATCCTCCAGGGTATGGATTTACGACGTATACTGCTAAATTAGCCTGACACTGATTGATCCCTCCTGTAGTTGGAGGATATGTGGAAGATGTAGCCAAACAGGTATAGCTGTTATTTGGATTGGGGTCAACGTCAGTTCGGCAGTTATACATATTTATGGGCGGTCCACCTGGAGTTGGGATCGGATCACTCACATTTGGTGGACACGTCTGCGCCTGACCAATGTTAGCTCCTGATGTACAATATCTCGTTTGTACATCTGGTGCATAACATGTAGTAGGCGACCAAGCAGACCAACTTGTACAGAGCTCAAGGGTATCTGGATCCGTACAAACCCAACCCAGTTTACACTGAGGTTCACCATAAGTTTTACAAACTTGAAAACTAGGAGATATACAATTTGCAGAATAACTCCCAGTACATTCATCTTTGTATCCACCAGGACATATTTCAGAGGGCGGTTTAGTGGGGACGGGGGTAGGTTTTGGATTATTTACACAGTAACACTCATTAACAATCCCGTTCCCACCACCACATGATTGACTGGATGAACATACATCCCCACAACAATTATTTTTTGAGCAAGAATTACAAACCTTGGCATTTACTTTTTCCGGAGGAAATGCTTGAATAGATAGTATCAGTCCGATTATAATTCCTAAAATAACTATCCCACCCAAAACAAATCGCTTCATACAAAAAGGATAGCAAAAAAAACTACGGGAAGCAATGGGAGTTAATCAACATTATCAAACATTAAAGGAACAATTTTGTTTGAAAGTCCGGTTGGAATACCACTATCAAGCATAATCTCCCATTCACTATCACTCAGTGGTAAGTTATTTTCTCGTTTTGCAATCACTGATGTTATTGCATCAAATTCGCTTTGAGGAAAAATTTTTAATATTGTACCAAGGGGATATATATTAAGGATATCAGAATACTCACTATTTACTTGTAGGTGATTATTTGGAATTCCTAACCAAGGCTCACTGTTAAAAGTACGATCTATTATATGTGACAATATCGATTTCCCTGTCTTCTGTGATTTTATATCATTTTTAAGATGATCAAATTTCGTTTGACTCAGACCGCCAAATACATTTGTCTTTTGGCTTTTATTTGCCTCTGTTGGGTTTTTAAAAGTTATTGGTAAAACGTATATATTTTTTCCTGATAGCTTGTAAACTCCGTTGTAACCAAAGTCATTTTGCCGTTCTACATTATTTTGTTGTGAGGTTATTGTAATTGCACCTCCAAAACCTGAAGTTGGACTGTTCCAAAGCTCAAATTGATATTGTGGTTGTGTTTCTATTTCTGACATGGTCGGGTTTTCGGTATATTTTAGGGCGATTATTGTATTGAGTATTCCATCGTCTACATAGTTTGCAGGGATCTCGGTTGGATTTTGATCTGTCCCACCTTCAACATATTTTACCCACCCAAAATTTTCACTAAAGGCATAACGGGTATCATCTTTATCATAGCCATTCAAAATGTCTAAACCAAACTCGGGAGCGGGCGTATGGCCAATTTGTTCAAGAACGATCTGTTCTTTGGCAGAAGTGTCTTCCAAATCAATCACGGGCTTGCCTTCGGCATCAACTGTATACGGGGCTTTCTGCGCCTCAAGAATAGCTTTTACGTCATCAGAAACCTTTAACTCTGGCGGCTTGGGGGTAGCAGTAGCCTCAACAGGAATAATAGCCTCGGTCGGTTGGGCAACGATGAGTGCTGCCTGGATAACCGCATCTACGCTCATAAGTCCAGGTACGTAAAATGCTTGCAACATAGGTATAGCTGTTGCTGCCGTAGTGTTTGGGATATCGTATAGCGTGTTATCTACTTTCATCCATAGGAAACTCGTAATTTTTTTGTCTTTGTTAATATTGACTTCAAAATCGTTACCAGGCATCTCTAGTATGTCACCGTCTTTGGTTAATTCGTATAGCTGGCCCGCAGCTTGCTCGCCGTTTGAAGCTATCCTAAAATGCCCCATCAGAAGCACTTTTCCTGTTTTCAAAACGAGCACAGGAGCACCATTGATGGAATCCACACCTCTTGCGCTTATGTCAGCTTTACAGACGATAGCATCCAAATTTTCCTTTGTTTCTTGGTTGGCAAACGATATATTTGTGACGCCACCTGTTGGGACATCGCATGAAGCATTACTAATCGATCCATTCACTAATTTGGCACCGTAGGAATCTACAAGCTCTACTGCGCTCCCTGCTGAAAGATAAAATGGTGCGTTAGCTTCAGTCGTTTGCACTGCACACGCAGTCCCTAAAGCCAAGGTTGAATTGAGCGTAACCCAGTTTCTCCACGTCATTCTTTTTTTGAGTGCTATCTCTCCTGCTGCAAACAATCCGCCACCTAAAATCGATGCCGCGACTGCACCCCATGGAACTTCGGGAGCCGATCGTGGCGGTTCCAGACGTGGTCCGTCAGGGAGAGCTGATACGTGATCTTCTACAGAAAATTGAAAAGGAAGTTTTTTGCCTAATGCTACCTCTTCTACACGAGGTGTGTGGCGATGACTGCCCGTAAAGACTGAACGGTAAGACGAAGGAATGGATGCATGTTCTGCATGATATTTATTGTGCAATTCGGCATCTTGTATTGCCATAATTAGCCTATAATATATTGAACACAGCTAATTGTCAAGGCTGTAATCTCTTTTCTATTGCAATAACTCGAATATCAAGCTTTTCAATATCATCAGTATGCGTAGAGACTCTTGGGGAAAGAAGTGCTTGCTCTTCTTGATACGTTTTTATGCTTCCTGCAATCTTGTCGACAGTAATCATAATGTTATCTAACGTATCGAGTCTCTTTTGTAATGTTCCGAGATTTTTTAAATTCTCTTCATTCTCCTTAAGAATTTTAAATGTGGGCTCTATAAACTTTAGGCTATCTTCGTACGTGACGAGTATATCCAACGCTTTTTGATTGCGATCAATCTTTAAAGACAACGCTTGTATATCCTTCTTTTGCAAAATTTGATTTGAGGGGGACGATAGAGGAACTAACTTCTTCATACCATGAATATAGCACACGCATTTGGGTATCCGTCAACCTGCAGCTTTGGATGGATGTTTTTTAGCATATTCCTCCCGCGCTTGTCGAATACGTTTGAGTCTATTTTTCGTACCCCGTACGTGTACCGCTTCTATCAATTTGCGCTGTGTACGTTCCAGAAAGGTTTCAGGCGCTGTTGATGACCGTTTCGTAACAGGCTCTGGTTCTGCTGATGTCACTTCATCATACGATGAAATACGTGTATAGCCTTCAGGTTTGACGTCTTCTGATCTCCCCAAAGCCAAATTTTCCAACTCTTGTGTACGTGAGCCAATATCATCTCCATGATAGAAAAAATTACGGGGGTACGTGAGAGGATTTCCAAGATAATCTTTAGCAGGCACATTCATGTCTGCAACCATCTGTTCTTCCTTTGTGAAATCATGACCTAGGACAAAATACGGCTCGGCACTTTTATGAGCTCTTACTTTTTCCCGCTCATCTTTCGCCCTACTCATTTCATGAGCGATAAACTGTTTTTTCAACGTATCTGATATGGATAATCCAGCATTCTCCATCTTTCGATGCAATTTCGCAGAAAGAATAGTATCATCCATAGCATCTTGCATATTCCCTATGAAACTGGCTTCTGTAGCATGCGACAACGATCGTATATGGTCAAGTGCCGTGGCGTCTATATGCGATATCGGAATTCCACCAATTAACCCAACATCTTTCTTGCGTAATCTTGAAAGAACTGTTCGTATATGTCGTATATTTTTCCTCAAACGGGTATCTTGTGGAACTGGAGACACCAACTCCACAATGGGCTGACTTCGTTGATGATCACGAATTCGTGCAAATGCATCTATAATTGTCTGCGGAGAATAATCATTGTTGTATACCGCTCTTCCTGCAAATTCTTCGACTTGAAGTTCAAGCCACAAGGAAAGAAGTGTTTTTGCATATGTTTTCTTGTACTGATCTGGTATTTCTTTGTCCCACCCATGGAGCTCACTTGCCCGACGAATACCCGCCGTAAATACTTCCTCTAACACGATTACTGCAAGTGCCACGCTACCAGAATTTGCTAATCTAATTATATTATTCCAATTATTCACTTGTTTTCTGGCGATCTTAGGATCAGCCAACACGGAAACAACTTCTGACAACCGACGAGATGTTTTGATGCCTATTGTATCAGCATAGTTTTGATATATTTGTTCTTGGAAAAAAGCGAGTTCTGAAGGTAATTTTTTGTACCATGGTATATTTGTTAATTCCATCAAAGACGATGGAGGATACATACCCCAACGTGTATCTAGTTTCTTATTCATTCGATTCATTTCTAATGTTTTACGAAAATGTTTAGCCCCAGTTATAATCGCCACTGAACCCAAGGCTATTTCTACGACGGTGATATTGACTCCAGCACGTGCTGCGACGGTTTCAATTTCCTCTCTATGTTTTTTGGCCCACTCTTGCCACTTGGGATTTGAGCGAGGGATAATTTGGGTATCGATGACATGAAGGATTCGTTTGCGCCACGCATCAGGGCCGAGGGCTTCGCCGATGCCATACCACACGGTCTTTTTGTTGTCTTGTACTTTATTTCCTGCTGGACTCTCACGTTCGTGCATGATTATAGTGTAAGAAAATGCAGACTACGAGTAAAGAAGCGCGTCGATTTCAATATGCAACATGCAATGGGGAAAATGGAATAACGATAATCGAAATTTGGCGCAGCCTACGGCTTATAGTTTCTCAAAGTGATAAACAACTCAAATGGAAACGATGCTTTTTCATACACACGGGCATCCGCATTCTTTTGCAAAAGAGAAAAGGTCATTTTCACTGTAGTATTCCCGTCGCCGACGATTTTGCAAACAAATGTCAAAGCACTAGCACAAGAAGCACCACTTAATGTTACCGCATTGCTGGTAAGATACGACACACCGAAAGCACTACTTGATGCAATCCGTAAAACACCGCTGTCACTGACACATCCGAACGTAGTATTTTGCCCATCAGGGTTAGTAACTTCAAAAGATGATGACGAAGTACCGCCAGTAGCACATGGAGACAGCACAGTACTTGAATTGAGAAGTATACGCGAGGCTACCTCGACTGCGTAGTTACCATTTTGTATCACTTCTTGGGTGATCTCGCCTTTGGTACTCGTACGCACAGAAGAAACAAATGACTGGGTTAACACGATTCCCAACATCGAAAGAATTCCTAGTGATACTACTATTTCTAGTAGCGTAAACCCTTGCACACGTTTGTTCTCTTTCATAACGAGCATCCTTGTTATTTCCAATCAGTAAAATAAATCTCAAGCATGGTTGAGTACGCTTTGGATCCAATGTCCCAAGACATCAGCACCTGCACGTTCATTCGCTCACTGACACTGTCCCAAGTAAATTTAGCAACTCGTTGATATTTTTCGTCAAGAAATGGCGAACACGCACCAACAAAAGCTGTCAAAACGCCATCTTTATCCATGCACCAGCTTCCTGAATATAATTGAAAAGATGTCCAATCCGCATTACGAAGCGCCCGTACTATTTCTACACCTTGTTGCGCATACCGCAGTGCTTGATCTTTAGATCCGCTTATTTGTTGATTCCTAAGACTCACCGTGCTACCAACGACGATACTGGTCACCAACACAACGACTAAACTTATCATCAGCAATATCTCAATGAGGGACTGACCTGAAGATTTTCGCAATCGAACTTTAAAACGTGTGTTCATACTCATCCGTGCTATTGCTCACCAAGATCAATAATTTCTCCGTTTGGATTTATGGCGAGTATATATGAGGCAAGCGAATTAACTAAGATAAGTTGTAACTGACTTGACCTGTCAATCCCAGCCCCCAATACTTTATACAATATTGCACTCGGAATCGGAGAAAATGTGACTCCTTTAGGAAGGGTGACCGTAGTTGCGGGCGCATCGGAGGCTACAGGCGTACACGACGCTTGATACGAATAACTTGAACTCGTAAATGAAACGCTATACCCGTCAAGCTGAGTGCAGGCAATATTTATCGGCTTAGACCCATTTATCGCATGAAATTGCACTGATCGAAGATTGGTTTTTAACGTAAGACTCGCTTGTTTTAACGTCATTTTGCGATTAAATTTACTATAGCTAGCACCAGAAATAGACAATACGAGAGTTAACGTAGTGATTGCTATAAGAAGCTCAATAAGAGTAAATCCTTCTGGATGCCGCTTCATGGATTACTTACTCCCCAATTATACCCGCCATCGGGAACACACGTATTTGTCGGTACAGTCCCTTCTACATTAGCACTGAGACAATATCCATAATACTTACCATTGACCAGCTGCGTTGCCCGATACCAATACTTTTGTAATTTGTTTGGATCTGTAGGAATTGCAGCCATATAGCCTACCAACTCAGTTAAGAGAGTTTGTACGTCTACGGCTGTGCACGTTGCTGATACACACCCTGCGTTCGGATACGCTTTACTATCAGCACGATACATCTCAAAAGCAGAGCGCAATTGCTCTATGTCACTTTTCCGTTTCACATCGCGCGAATTTTTATTGATAGTGGCAAAAGATGCGATACCAATAGTTACTACTATACCAATGATCGATATAGAAACGAGAAGCTCAATGAGAGTAAATCCACGCGTGTATGATTTCATACGAATTGTGCCCACCATTGCCAAATAGTAGCGCCATAAAGATATGAGATAAGTGCACCAAGTATAAGGAATGGTCCGAATGGCACTTTCGTTTTCATCTTCGCCTTTCCTCCTATCATGAGTATGACACCCACGATTGCACCGGTCAAGAAAGCGACATATAGAGAAACGACTATGTTTGGAAAACCAAGTAATAATCCCAACACTCCCACCAATTTCACATCACCAAATCCCATGCCTTTTCGTTTCGTGAGGATATAGAGAAAATAAAATCCTATAAATGCACCCAGTGCGCTATAAAAATGCGCAAGCGTTGGGTGCATAGTCAGCGCTACAAGACCTATCACAACAAGTGTCACATCAGGAATAATAAAGTACTCAAGATCAGCAAGTACTATCACCATGCTCATTGAAAACAATGCCAAAAGCGTCATGTTCCATCCAATCAATACAAATACACAACCAAAAATCAATTCAATAAGTGGATACCGGAACGATAATTTTTTATGGCAGTGCCTGCATCGCCTTGCCTGCAAAAAAAAGGAAAAAAGTGGTATAAGCTCATACCACGCAAGTGTTTTTTTACAAAAATCACAATGAGACCGTGTCACCAAGACATCTTCGCCTCGTGGCAACCGCTTGGCCAACACATTGCAAAATGACCCCACACAAAGACCTACAAGAAAAAGAAAGAGCATATCCATGGCATAAGTATACGTGATTTGTTAGACTACGTCTCGTGAAAAGATTTCTTCCAGACATCATGGCACTTTCCCTACTTTTTTGTCTGGTCCTTATATTTTTTGCACGGTTATTTTATCCTACGTCACAGCTCTTAGTCACCCCAGACTTTGGGCGCTCAGACGCATGGCACTTTAGCATGCCAACCAAATTTGTTTTATCAGAATCGCTAAAACATGGAGAACTCCCACTATGGCGATATGACGCAGGTACCGGATTCCCAATTTTTGCAGAAGGGCAGACGGGAGCGCTATTTCTTCCCAATCTCTTGTTGTTTTCATGGCTACCATGGACGACCGCGTACAACGTACTTTTGACATTCTCAGTATGTACTCTTGGGGCTGGAATATATTTTCTTCTTCGCATACTCGGCGTCTCTCTAATGGGCACATTCTTTGGCGCCATCACTATGTCGTTTAGCGGATTGACGATCGCCCAGCTTCCACACATATCACTATTGCAGGGGATGAGTCTGTTACCCTTTATCGTCGGCACAGGCATTCTCGCACTTGCCAAAAATACACTTTTTCATTATGCAATAGTAGTACTCCTGATAACCCAACAACTCTTCGTCGGATTTCCTCAAGCGGTATTTCTCACGATGTGCATACTCTACGCATACGCACTATATCAAACGATGCGTACAAAACAATATATTCGCTTTGTATTCCTGATAATCGCAACGATAACTGGCCTCATGGGATCAGCCGCACAACTCTTGCCATCGTATGAATTCCTCAAGGCAAGCACCAATCCTACAGGGTTTGATCAGAGTGTGGCCTCCATGTTTTCTATGCCACTATCACACCTTCGCTCTTTTATAAACCCGTTTGTATTTGGCAACCCGAAATTCGGCACATATCCACCATTTTATAGATTTGACGATAGTATTTTTTGGGAAAACACCGCGTACCTCGGTATGTTTCCGCTTTTGTTTGCAGGGTTTTGGTTTATTAAAAACAAAAGCACCGATCGACTTTTTTATAGCGTCCTTATTCTTGGATCCATACTTTTGGCATGGGGGAAACATTCACCTCTCTATCTTCTCTACGGCATATGGCCGCTCACACTATTTCGTGCACCATCACGATTCCTGTGGATTACATCAATAAGCCTTATTCTCGTAGCCTCTACCCAACTTTCCCTCTGGTGGAATCTGTCAAAAAACACTCGTGTGAAAGGACTACTCTTAGCTATAGTGTTTTTACAAACCATCGTTTTGATGTCTACATGGTGGTCCTATCATCTATTACTACCCGCCGACACTCTTCTTACCAAGCCACCGCAAGTTCCAGAAAAATCAGTACGCATAACAACAATAGGCGAACCACTGATACATAATCGTACGTTTACCACGACGGGCTGGTCTAAGCCTGTTGCGTTTGAGTATCTATACAGGGGCTTATCACCAGTCTCAAATATGCTCTACAACGCATCTTCTTACGGCATATATGCTGGGCGATTTCTCAAACGACAATCGCTCTACAATGATTTGCTTACCCAAGAAATACAACTCTCACAAGAAGAGGCGACACTGAGTGCGACGGCGATTTCATTATTTTCTTCAAGCGGTGTACAAGAAGTACATTCATTCATATCTATTCATAACGATGCGCTTCTTTTAACCAATACTATTGGTACTACATTTCCTTTGTACATATATAAAAATACGAAGAGTTTGCCACAAGCATATATAGCAACAACCGCAACGACTGCCGCAACGCTACGGGGGGCAGAGGCTATTCTTCGTAATCCAGATTTCGCAATCAAAAAATCTGTCCTTCTCTCTGACGTTGACGGCAATACTACAATAGTCAAAGATGCTATCGCACACATGTCCGAGCGTGACGAGTCTATTCCGATAACTATAACGCGGCCTACGCACACTCGCACCGTTATCACACTTATGCCCGTAGATACACCAACACTCCTTGTTTTATCTGATACCTTTTATCCCCTATGGAAAGCAACCGTTGATGGAAAGGAAACGGCAATTATCCCTGCAAACCTTACCTATCGCGCGGTCGTCGTACCTGCAGGAGGAAAAGAAGTCATCTTTTCATACAAACCACAAAGTGTCATGCGTGGCATACAGGTATCGATGGGAATTCATGCACTTATAATGATTGCAATAGCGTTTCACTTTTTGATTGTAATATCTCGTATTCGGAAAAAAGTGTAGCAGCTTTCGTCGCATCTTTTATACAATCGCGATATGTGAGTGATTCATAGAGGATTTGTTCAGGTTTGACAGCATGGGACGCATCCTTCGCGCTACCTAGTGCAGTGAGTGCTTCGCTGCATCGACCGGTGACCGCATACGTGGCCCCAAGATACGTAAAAGCATCTGCCTTACTGCTATCGCCATCAAGTGCAATAGCTAACTGAAACTCATGTATCGCAGCACGGTAGTCTGTTGCGCGCACCAATGTCTTCCCATAATTTATGTGCGCCCATGCGTAGACATCCAATACATCTGAGAGCATCAGATGTTTATATCGTGAAAGAATACCAGATAACGGATTCGCATAGCTGTGAAAGAGTGTAGTATTTGTATTTTTTAACTCCTCAAACGGTGTGAGATTGTCAGCCGATACAATTTCATACAGCAACCCATGAGGAACAAAAACCCATCCACTTCCAAGCGATACGGTATTATTTGAAAAAATACGATGTGTAGAAATATTCGCTTTCACAAACTCTCCTAACGACACGTGTGGTGTGGTCTCAGGCACTATGATTGTGGGGAATCTTTTTTTGACCACGTCTTGATAGTCTTTTACGGACATTCTCGATGCGTGAAGTACGATCGTGTCAGGACGTACATTCATGCCATACCGCACGTACTGCGTGGTAAACAGGAGCGTATCTTGAGAAAGAAGAAGGATAGCGTCCTTTGGAACGCTCTCTAAAACATCTCGTCCTAACTGTTCAGCAGTTTGATCAATTCGTAAACCCGTAAACCGATAGAGTGTCACAGACGCCATGGTGACAGGGTACAAAAACAAAACGATCGAAAAGAATGAAACAATGAGGGTCTTTTTTGACCTCGTAAGATAATCATATCCAATACCGATAAGGATAGCATACAGACAATACGAAGGCAGTAAAAACCGTTCATACGTGCCTAAAGTAAATCTCCCAACGATTGGGAAACTTGCATAGAAAAAAAAGAACGGACCAAGAATAAAAAGCAGTAAGCCTACTGCTTTGGCAAACACGCGATCCCTCTGCCACAAACGCCACAGTCCTATGACAGATAACACGATACCCACACTTTTGAAATCAAGAGAGACAAACGAAACATATGCCTTTATCGCCACGAATCGCTCAAAAAGCGTATGTCCAATCACCCCGCCCGATACAAAGGATCCATAGTCTGCCCGTGTGACAAGGTGTATAAATCTCGCCCACGTTGTGGGTGTATCCCAATTGATAATTGCATTGGTAGACCCTGCAATAGGCGCATATATGTATGGTAAAAGTCCAAAGATGAAAAATATGACAATTGTACCAACCTCACGCACACCAAACTTTTTTGGGAATCCGACTCGTACCACGTAATACATCAGTACAGGCAGCATAAAGAGAATCACATGATGATGGGTCAGCGCTAACCCAAAGGTCAACGCCATGAAAGAGAGCATGCCTAACGAACGAACTGCGTTGTACTGGATACATTCAAGTAACAAAAGCACGAAAAAAAGATCAAACAATGCAAACACCTCTGGTGTCACCGAATACAAGAAAAAAAGATAATTACCAAGCAGCACCAGACACGCAAACACTCCAGCTACTCGGCTTTTGGTTAATCGGTACACGATGACAAACACCAATGCGATGGTTACAGCATGAGGCAGAGACGACAAGAGTGTCACGCGCCATGAAGGCGTGTACACTGGCACCAGCGAAAAAAGATATCCCAAAAATGTATACAGAGGGTAACCGGGAGGATGGGGGACACCGTGAACAACTGCTGCGGTGACTACGTCACCACTGTCTCCTGTGAATATCCCAAGGGCTTGAAAGAAAAGAAATATAACAAACGATGCTATGCCTATAAATAATGCCATTACTGGATGCAGAAGTAACATTCAGTGCCGCTTGTTCCTGATGTCTGTGATTTACACGTCACGGCAGACGTCGCACCACCTGATCCATAAATCGTGTTCAAGTCTTCCTGAAATGATTTACTTTCAGGCTTGAAACAGACAGATAAATTTTCGGCAGACGTCGAGTTGACGTATAACTTGCCAAGATTTCCCGTTCCTGCAAGATCTGGAAACCTGTTTTTCAATTCTCCTACCGTCATAAGCTCTGTAAGAGACGAGCCAAACCCTGGCCACACAGCACCCTCAATCGGTGCCGTTCCCCATGGAAATTGAGCCTTGGTGGAATAAAATCGAAGATTCGCGTTATAAAATTCAGACGTGGTGTTGCGAAGCGATGTGTCACGTCCCTTTTTCAATTGTTCAAACGGGTCAATGGTAGCAAGAAGTCCGACAGCCAGCGCTCCCAAAAGTGCGATGACGATAAGTAATTCTATAAGTGTAAAACCTTGGGCAGATGTATGTTTCATAAATAATTACCTCTTATGTATGTGTATCATTATTTAAATTGACTTGTCAAGTTGTAAATAGGAGTAATAACCGATATAACAATGAATCCGACCCCAACTCCCAAAACAACCATAATGATCGGCTCTATAGCAGTCGTTAAGCCTTTTACTAAATTCTCTGACTCGGATTCGAAGTATTTAGAGAGCTTTAAGAGTGTGTCATCAAGCTTCCCTGTCTCCTCTCCCACACGTATCATTTGCGAAACTATGGGGGGAAATACTTTGTATCCAGAAAATGTTTCTCCCAAAGGCGCACCACGTTCTACTTTCTTGGAAATGTCTGTTATGGCATCACGAAACAATTTATTTCCCAACGCATTTTTGAGAATCTGTAACGCATCCAGAAGCCGAATACCGGACGTAATAAGCATCGCAAGCGTCCGTGTGAATTCAACCAATATGATTTTCTTTTGCAGCTCACCAAAGAGCGGAATTTTTAAGATGATGGTATCGACGATTTGCTCGCCCGTAGGTGTTTTACGCCATTTTTTAAATGCTGCGATTGAGCCTACGACCCCAAAAATAATAAGCCACCAAAATTTCACAAAAAATCCTGACGTACTCATGAGAATTTGCGTAGATATCGGAAGCTCAACCCCAAAATCTTTATAAAGTTCCGTAAGCTTCGGGACGACGACCGTCATCATAACCATGATGACGATGCCCATACCAATCAAAATGATGACAGGGTAAATCATCGCGCCCGTTACTTTACTACGAAAATCTCGTTGCCCTTCCATTGTGTCCGCCAGACGATTAAACACTTTATCCAGCTGCCCTGACGACTCACCCGCCCTCACGAGGGCAATATAGATGGGGGAGAAATGTTGCGGATATTTGACAAGAGAATCACCTAAATTACCACCGCTGACGATTTGATGTTCGATATCTGTAAGAACAGTCTCAAGTGTTTTGTTCGTAGTCTGCGATTTTAAAATAGACAACGACTCAGGAAGCGACAACCCTGCAACGATCATTGTCGCTAATTGTCGTGTGAAATTGACTATTTCATTAAACGGCACGCGTTGAAAAAAATTTTCTGAACGCCCACCCCCCGTGCTATTTCCTTTTGACTGCGTAACAGAGATAATAAAAAGTTCTTTATCATGCAGTAATTTCGTCGCAGCTTGCGCGCTCGGTGCCTCTACCAAGCCCGTAATCGTTTTTCCATTGAGTTCTCGACCTTTGTAGGTATAAAACGGCATAGCGCGTTAGACTGTTCCTTTCAAAAGACGGGATAGCTCTTCAGGTCGAAGGGCATACGACATCGCCACATCTTGGCTGATGATTCTAGCCTTCACATGATTTGAGAGTGCACCCTCTAAAGAAAGCATACCAAACTCTGAAGATGTCTGAATCACGTTGTCTATCTGATGAGACTTTCCCTCACGAATAAGGGTCCGTATGGCTGGAGTTCCTGTAAGTATTTCTGCCACAGGTACTCGAGGAACTGTCATGGCAGGTACCAATCGCATAGAAATTATTCCTTCAAGAACATTGGATAACTGGAGACGAACTTGTGTTTGTTGATTTTCTGGAAATACATCGACGATACGATCAATCGTCTGTGCGGCAGAATTAGTATGCAGTGTAGCAAATACCAAGTGCCCTGTTTCAGCAATCGTTAAAGCTGCCTGTATAGTCTCAAAATCACGCATCTCACCAACCAACACCACATCAGGATCCTCTCGAAGCACACTACGAAGCGCCATGTTCCACGAATGCGTATCAGCGTGCATCTCTCGCTGGGAGACGATAGAGAGAGACGGCGCATACACATACTCAATAGGGTCTTCGATGGTGATGATATGCATACCTTTCGTTTGATTTATCACGTTTATCATCGACGAGAGTGTTGTTGATTTCCCGTGTCCTGTGGGACCTGTGACCAGAATCAGGCCCTGCCTAAGTTTTACAAAATCATTGCAAATAGATGGAAGTCCAAGTTCATCGATAGATTTTATAACAGAGGGGATCAATCGAAACGCACCTGCGAGAGTATTTTTCTGCGTATACGCATTAACACGAAATCGACCCGCTGTTGTAGCCAATGAGAAATCTAGTTCTTTATTCGTCTCAAGAATTTCTTTTTGTTCAAGATTAAGTGTGCTGACGATTAAGCTTCTGGTATCAGCATCTTTTAATATCTGCCCACCATCTATAGGCATCAAAATCCCTGCGACGCGAAGAATCGGCGGAAATCCCACAATAAGATGAAGATCTGATGCCTCTTTTCGTGCTGCTTCCGAAAACATGAGTTGTATATCCATAGGTATAGTTTAGTCCTGTGCCACACGGAGCACTTCTTCAATGGTTGTAACGCCTTCAAGCGCTTTCAAATATCCATCTTGTTTCATGGTGATCATACCTTCTTCTATCGCCTTATTCTCAATGTCTTTCATAGGAGACCGTGAAAGCATCATTTTACTAATCGCATCCGTCACTGGAAATACTTCGTAAATACCCATACGACCAAAGTACCCTGTACCACTACAGGTTTCACACACGCCGCCATTGAGCTCTCCTTTCCCATGATAGAGTTTCATAGGCTTATCCGCTGACCACAATGAGCCTACAATCTTTTTAAGATCCTCCAAGACTTGCGTTTCCGGTGTGTATTCTTCCATGCATTTTGGGCATACGCGCCGAGCGATACGTTGACCAACAACCGCGGTCAGTGCTGATGCCAGAAGAAACGGCTCAGCACCAAGATCAATAAGACGCGGTATGGCACCTGCGGCATTATTCGTATGAAGGGTAGAGAACACTAAATGACCGGTGAGTGCCGCTTGGACAGCCAACTCTGATGTTTCTTTATCACGAATTTCTCCGACAAGTATGATGTTTGGATCTTGGCGCAAAAATGCACGAAGCCCATTTGCAAAGGTAAGTCCTGCTTGTGGGTTGACTTGTACCTGATTGACACCCGAGATTTGATATTCGACAGGATCTTCTAGCGTTGAAATATTTACTTTTGCGTTATTGAGAATTGCTAAAACAGAATACAGTGTCGTCGTTTTACCTGAGCCAGTAGGACCAGTGACCAAAATAATGCCATGTGGTCGACGTATGCCTGTTTCAAGATTTTTCAGTGCCGTACCACGAAGCCCTAATTCACCAAGTGTTGGGATACCGCCGGATTTCTTGAGAAGACGCATGACGATTTTTTCGCCATGTACTGTGGGAAGACTCGAGACACGAAGATCCACCTCTTGTTCTCCCATTTTGAAATTGAATCGACCATCTTGCGGCACGCGCTTCTCGTCAATCTTCATATCTCCCAAGATTTTTATACGAGAGATTACTGCTTCATGAAGCTTTCGAGGAAGCATCAATCGTTCTTGTAAAATACCATCTACACGATATCGCACACGTGTATCCCCAGGTTGTGGCTCTATATGCACGTCTGACGCGCGTATACGGATCGATTGCTCTAAGATAGCCGATACTATTTGTGCAATGGGTGCTTCACGGATGACCTCACCCAAATGACCCGCCTCGTATGTTTTAATCGTTGATGTACTGTTTTCCTCAAGCGCTGCGGTAACATCTGCTCCTAAATTTTGCGTATAGAGATCATCAATGGATGAGAGGATATCGTCTTTAAATGCCATAAAGGGTTTAACAGAATGTGCTGACTTTTTTTCCAAAAATTCTATAACTTGAAAATCGAGAGGATCAAGCATCGCAACAGAGAGTGTTCCACCCTTCGAATCCAACTCAAACGGCACGAGTGTATAGCGACGCGACACAGGTTCGGGAATAAGAGAGATAACGTCAGGGGATATTGGACGACCAGTAAGTGAGATAAATGGAATACCAAGAGACTCAGCTCTCGCGCGAGAGACGTCTTCATCTGTTGCTAATTTCTTTCTCTTGATGATTGCGACTTCTGTGTCTCCACTATTTAAGGCCTCAGTGCGTATCTGTTCTGCGACCTCGGCAGTAATTTTTTGTGCGGAAACAAGTGCTGATAGTATATCTTGGGCAGTTGACATAGTGCTACATCCATTATTGACACGTTTAGATGTATAATTCAACCACTAATGCATTCCTATCTTATCATCGGGCAGACAGACGATCGCGACAAAGAAATACAATCGCGCCTTTTGTCTTTTCACATTTCACCGTTTGACACAATCGTCATAACAGAGTCTGAAACATCAGTGGGTATAAAAGACGTCCGTGAATTTATCACAAAGCTTCAACTGATACCATCACAATCACCCAAAGTAGCTGGTATCATACCCGACGCTTCACGTCTCACACGCGACGCGCAACAAGCCATTTTAAAAACTCTTGAAGAACCACCTGCACATGCTGTAATCTTTTTGGGTGTAACACAAAAAAATGTACTCCTTGAGACTATTCTTTCTCGGTGCGAAAGCATCATCCTCAAAACCGCACCTGTTGATGTAGGGGCGTTTCATTCCATCACGCCAACGTTTATCGACGAGTTAGTAGTCGCCAGCTCTGGGAATCGATTATCGATGTTGTCTCTCCCTTGCAAAACAAAAGAAGATAGTCGAATCTTTTTATCCGAAGCGATCGTACTTCTTCAGAAAAAGTTATTACAAAATCCAACGCAAGGCACTGGTCAAATCGGAACAATTATTACACGCCTTATAAAGCTCTATGACGTCAACCAATCAAGTATGAATATGCAACTGCTTATTGAAAATGCATTTCTATAACAGTAAGATCATCTAATTCTATGGCAAAAAAAGATTCCTATTCAGCAGAGCAAATCGTCGTCCTTGAGGGACTTGAGCCCGTCCGCAAGCGTCCTGCGATGTACATCGGAAGCACCTCTTTTACGGGTGTACAACACTGCTTAAACGAAATCATCGATAATTCTATAGACGAAGCACTCGCGGGCTTTGCAAAAAATGTGTGGGTCACCCTGCATGCTGATGATTCGGTTACGGTAAAAGACGATGGCCGCGGTATACCTGTAGAAAAGCAAGCCAAATACGGCGTCTCCGCTTTAGAGCTTGTTATGACCAAGCTGCATGCCGGTGGTAAATTTGAAGGGAAAGCGTACAAAGTATCAGGAGGATTGCATGGTGTCGGTGCATCAGTGGTCAACGCTCTTTCTACCGACGTCACAGTAGAAGTGCGTCGTGAAGGGAAGATTTGGTCTCAATCCTACAAACGCGGCATCACCGTAAGCCCCATAAAATCTATAGGAAAAGCCACCGACACAGGTACGAAAACTACCTTTCGTTTGGATGAAGAAATTTTCAAAGAAGGTATTAGCCTCAACTTTGATACGATCAAAAAACAAGTCAGAGACAGAGCCTACCTTATCGCAGGTCTCGCGTTTCATCTTCTCGATGAGCGTTCGGGCGAACAATCCAGTTATTATTTCGAAGGCGGCATCAAATCACTTGTTGCCGCGTTAAATAGAAGTAAAGCGACGCTGCATGATCCTATTTATTTCACGCGCATGCAGGGCGATATGATTATCGAAATCGCATTACAATATAACGATGGATTTGCAGAAAATGTCGATTCATTCGTCAACGTCATCCCAACGCCTGAGGGCGGCACACATCTTACGGGGTTTCGCATGGCGCTAACCAGAGTGATCAATGACTATGGCAAAAAAATTGGCGCATTTAAAGACGCTGGTGATGCAGTAATAGGCGATGATACACGCGAAGGGTTGACGGCAATTGTGTACCTTAAGATGCCATCGACAGATCTTCAGTTTGAAGGTCAAACGAAAGGCAAGCTGGGAAACTCTGAAGTCCAACCATTCGTTCAGTCAGCGACCAAGGAATTACTCGATACCTACTTTGAAGAAAACCCGAGCGACGGGAGAAAAATATTAGAAAAAGTATATCTTGCCGCTCGCGCACGTATGGCAGCTAAGGCCGCCAAAGACGCTATTATTAGAAAAGGCGCACTTGAGGGCGCAAGCCTCCCAGGAAAGCTTGCAGACTGTCAGGAAAAAGATCCGACTGTGTCAGAGCTCTATATCGTAGAAGGAGACTCTGCAGGTGGATCAGCCAAGCAGGGGAGAGACCGTAAATTTCAAGCCATATTGCCACTTAAGGGGAAGATACTCAACACCGAGCGCGCGCGCCTTGATAAAATCGTTGAGTTTGAAGAATTGAAAAATTTGGTTATAGCCCTCGGCATGGGGATAGCGGAGAGTCTCAATCCCGATAAGCTTCGTTATCATCGTATCATCATCATGACTGATGCTGACGTCGACGGCGAGCACATCATGACCCTTCTTTTGACATTCTTTTATCGCCATCTTCCCTACGTAGTGGAGCATGGACATCTCTACATCGCACAACCACCACTGTTTAAAATTACATTTGTCGGCAGCAAAGTTATTCACTATGCATATTCCGATGAGCAAAGAGATGAGATTCTAAAAACACAGGCAACAGCTGCCAAGACTCCACCAAACATCCAACGCTACAAAGGCTTAGGAGAAATGAATCCAGAACAACTCTGGGAAACGACGATGAATCCTGAACATAGAATGCTTCGCAAAGTCATGCTTCCCGATGCTGCCATGGCAGATCAAGTATTTACGATGCTTATGGGAGACGAAGTGCCACCAAGGAAACGATTTATTCAGACCCACGCCAAAAGTGCAAATCTTGATATATAATTTAGAAAGAAAGGAATTCATATGAACCTATCAAAAATTAAAGCAGGAAAGAACGCACCAGAGGACGTCAATGTCATCATCGAAATCCCGCAGGGAGCTCGTGTCAAATACGAGATGAACAAAGACGCAGAAGTTATTATGGTCGACCGTTTTGTCCGAACGACCATGGGCTATCCTGCTAACTACGGTTTCGTACCCAATACACTCTCCGGTGATGGCGATCCGGTTGACGTTCTTGTGCTTTGCAGTGAGCCGTTGTATCCCGGCATCTTAGTCAACGTCGTTCCTATTGCACTTCTAGAGATGGAAGATGAGGCGGGTATTGATGCAAAAGTTATTGCTGTCCCGACCGAAAAATCTGATCCTCTATTTGGCGTATGGAAAGATGTAGGCGACATCCCAACACCAGTCAAGGAAAAAATCAAACATTTCTTTGAGCACTACAAAGAATTAGAACCCGGCAAATGGGTGAAGATCAAGGATTGGAAAGACAAAAAAGCGGCACAAGCGGAAGTGACATCAGGAATTGCTGCGCACAAATAATACCAATATGGCAGATATAGGCAAAGTAAAAGAATCAGATATCGTGGTAGAAATGCAAAAGTCGTACCTTGACTACGCGATGTCTGTCATCGTATCTCGGGCGCTGCCTGACGTACGAGATGGATTAAAACCCGTGCACAGAAGAATCCTCTACGCGATGCACCAGATGGGACTTCACCATACTTCAAAATATCGAAAAAGTGCGACAGTCGTCGGAGAAGTGTTAGGTAAATATCACCCACATGGAGACGCACCAGTCTACGAATCCATGGTTCGGTTAGCCCAAAATTTTTCTATCCGATACCCACTCGTTGACGGTCAAGGAAACTTCGGATCTATAGACGGCGATCCACCTGCTGCCATGCGATATACAGAAGCCAGATCATCAGCCATTTCGGCAGAAATGCTTCTTGATATCGAAAAAGAAACTGTTGATTTCGAACCTAACTTTGATGGCACGATCAAAGAACCGATGTACTTACCGGCCAAGCTTCCAAACCTTCTTTTGATGGGATCCGAGGGTATTGCCGTGGGTATGGCGACCAAAATCCCTCCGCACAATTTAGGAGAGCTCGTTGATGCGATTGTCTTTTTAATCTCTAAAACAAAAGTGACGAATATAAAATCTGGTGAAGCACCGACGTTTGTCATGGATGCAACGGTTGAAGACCTCATGGAATTTGTCACTGGCCCAGATTTCCCGACAGCGGGCATGATCTATGACATCAATGAAATCAAAAGTGCCTATGCTACAGGCAAAGGCAAAATTGTCATCAGAGGCAAGGCCGAGATTGAAGAAATGGGCAATGGCAGAAGCGCCATAGCGATTTCTGAACTTCCGTATCAAGTCAACAAAGCCAATCTCGTCGCACGCATCGCTGATCTTGTGAAAGACAAAAAAATCGAGGGTATCAGTGACCTTCGTGATGAATCAGATCGCAGAGGCATACGCGTCGTTGTCGAATTAAAGCGTGACGCTCAACTCAAACGTGTGTTGAATAACCTGTTCAAGCAAACAGAATTACAAACATCATTTCCCGTAAACACGGTAGCGCTGGTTGATGGCACACCCAGAACACTGACACTTCGAGAAATTTTGGAAGAGTACCTCAAACACCGACACAGTGTCATTCGAAGGCGGAGTGAATTCGAGTTACGTGAAGCCAGAGCGCGAGAACATATTCTTGAGGGACTTAAAATCGCTGTTGATCATATAGACGAAGTGATAGCCATCATCAAAAAAAGCAAAGATGCCGAAGAAGCCAAACAAAAATTAAAAACGAAATTTGGCTTATCGGAACTGCAAGCAGTCGCAATCCTTGATATGCAACTTCGTAGATTAGCCGCTCTTGAAAGGCAAAAAATTGAAGATGAATTGGCTATGATTCGCGAGACCATCGCATATCTCTTGGATCTTTTAGGCCATCCAGAAAAAATATTGAAAGTCATCAAAGAAGAAATTCTCAAGCTCAAGGAAAAATTTGGTGATGCCAGAAGAACCAAGGTATTTAAAAGCAAAGTCGGTGAATTTACCGACGAACAACTGATCCCCAACGAAGAAACCATCATCACCATGACCGAGACTGGCTACATCAAGCGCGTCCCACGATCGTCCTTTAAACTCCAAGAGCGAGGAGGCAAGGGTGTTATAGGCATGACGACCAAAGATGAAGATGCGATAGGCAAACTCGTCTCCGCACAAACACATGACAACCTCTTGTTTTTTACGGATCGGGGTAAGGTGTATCAAGTACGGGTCTGGGATGTACCAGAAGGCAGTCGCCAATCCAAAGGTCAAGCAGTCGTTAATTTAATAAATACAGAAAGCACGGAAAAAGTTACCTCGATTCTTACCTACAGCTTGGATAAGAAAGAACAAAAAGAAAAAGGTATCGCGTATATCTTGATGGCGACCAAACGAGGAGTCGTCAAGAAAACAAAATTATCTGAATACGAAAATATCAGACGCAATGGACTCGTGTCTATCAAACTCGAGAGTGGTGATTCGCTCATATGGGCAAAACTCACAAGCGGTGATGACGACATCCTTCTTGTGTCTCACGAAGGCAAATCCATCCGGTTTGCAGAGTCCGAAGTGCGTCACACAGGCCGCGACACGATGGGTGTACGCGGGATACTTCTTAAGACGGGCGATTTCATCGTCGGCATGGACATGATTACCAAGAATAATAAAAAGGTAGACTTTCTCACCGTGATGGAGAAGGGGATTGGCAAAAAAACAAGTGTGACAGGGTTCCCCAAACAACGCCGCGGTGGACAAGGTGTGAAGGTGGCTGAGATTAAAGAAAAGACAGGCAAAGTTGTGGTGTCTCAAATGGTATCAGAAAATGTAGAAGAAGTGATCCTCACCTCCATGAAAGGCCAAGTGGTCAAACTTCCTATCAAATCTGTGCCACAATTATCTCGCGCGACCTCAGGTGTTATTTTGATGCGCTTTGCAGACAAAGGTGATACCATCGCCGCCGCAACGTGTTTGACAAAGTAATCTATATGAAAATCTTTATTCGTGTAAATGGATTAGACTTGCTCGAACTCGCGGGAAGCCAGTAATCACATTTATACGAGGAATAAGAGGGTGATACTCATAATTGTACCAGTGTATTAATACACCAGTACAAAGTATTTATGAATGATCTGGGTTTGGCATGTGTCCGTACGCGCGTCTATACAGAGCTTTTACAGAAAATGTTTCATACAAAGTTTTATCGAGCTTCTCTAGAAAATCTCTCCATTCTTCGTTTCTTTTTAATAAGCGTAAGACATTTTTATATCCTGTTCCTCTATGCGTTAACCAATAATTCACACCACTTACTGTCGAGACGCTTACCTTCATAATAGTATGAACATCGCGTTGATTTAATCCCTTGTCGAGAAGGTAGGCGATAGCAAGGCGTTTCCCGAGCATAATGCGCTCATTTGGAGTAAGAAGATCTTCTAATAAATCTTGCACATCAGTTTCAGATCGAAGCATTGCAAACGAGCGCAAGAAAAGAAGATTCATTTCTTCCTTCAATGCTTTGGACAATGGAAAGCGAGATACTTGTGTCATATATGTACCAGTGTATTAATACACTGGTACAAGAATAATTTATAAATTATTGCTATATGTCTTGTCGTATTTTTAAATTC
>JBBTUH010000002.1:0-146948 GCA_038063875.1 Patescibacteria group bacterium
AATTAACCTTTTATTTGACCCCTTTAATATCCATTTTGGACAGTTTTATCGCCATTTCTTTGTATTAGGCAGTGAGGAATTATAATGCTCCAACGCTGAAATAACAAGCTCATCATAAATATTATAGCTTACTATCAACTACCAATGTCAATAGAAATTAAAAGAGGGGAATATTAACTCCGCTGTCGCAAGAATGCGGGGATGTCGAATTCGTCCTCCTCTGGCGGAACGTCATCGACCGTTGGGGTAAAAATCTGGGTATTGTGTGCGGCGGGATCTACCACTGGCGTCAGTGGCACGGACTGTTGACTCGTTTGTGTAAATACCGCACCACCTTGGCGCTGTTGTGGCATACCGTAGCGCACATCACGTGTTGGTTTACTAGACATTTCTCGAAGTCTTCTCTTGGTCTCGTCAAATCCTGTGGCTATCACCGTAATCTTTATCTGATCGACCAACTTCTCGTCTATCGTTGCACCAAAGATGATGTTTGCATCTGGATCAACGGCTGATGATATGAGCTTGGCTGCTTCATCTACCTCAGCCATTGTCATGTCGTTGCCGCCAAGGATATTAAACAGTACGCCTTTGGCCCCCTCTATCGTTGTCTCAAGAAGTGGGGATGCGATAGCAGTTCTTGCTGCAGTTGACGCTCTGTTCTCCCCGACTCCAGTCCCTATTCCCATAAGTGCTGATCCGGCATTGGTCATGATGGCGCGCACGTCTGCAAAGTCTACGTTTATAAGTCCGGGCATCGTAATGAGATCTGATATGCCTTGCACTCCTTGCCCCAAAACTGAATCCGTCACGCGAAACGCCTCAAGAAGCGTCATCTTTTTATCGATGACCTCAAGAAGTCTTTGATTTGGGATGACAATAAGTGTATCGACTTTGTCTTTGAGATTTGCAATACCTTCTTCAGCCGATACCATGCGCCGCGTGCCTTCAAAATGAAATGGCTTGGTGACGACTGCCACAGTAAGTGCACCGAGTTCTTTGGCAATCTCTGCAAATACTGGGGTGGCACCTGTCCCAGTCCCCCCGCCTTCTCCGCAGGTAAGAAACACCATGTCAGAGTCGCGCAAATATTCCGCTATCTTCTCTCGGGATTCTTCTGCCGCTTGTCGCCCTACATCAGGATTACCACCAGCCCCTAAGCCTCTGGTAAAGTTATCACCAATTTGGATTTTATTTTGCGCTTGAGAGAGAAGCAACGCCTGTGCATCTGTGTTGACCGAGATGAAATCCACGCCGGTTATTTGATTATTGATAATCATCGAGTTGACCGCATTACTGCCACCACCGCCAATGCCGACGACCTTAATCTTTGCAAATCTGGCTGTATCAGGTTTGATTAACATAACAAAATGTTGGAGTTCATCAGGGGCAGACCTGCAGACAGGCTGAAGAAACTTTTTATTTAGGGCAAAAATGACTTTACCAGATTGACTACCTTTCCGGCAAGTCCCTTCATATGTAAATTCCCGCCAAGCTTTCCAATTCCCGAAAATAGACCCGCCGTCGTACCTTCACTACCACCTTGCTTATCTCCCCAGAGAAGTAGTCCTACCGCAGCAGCATATGTTGGAGTCATGATTTCATCAACCAATCCCGTGATGCGTTGTGGTATGCCGATATGTACCGGCATCGCCAAATTTCTCCGCGCAGACTCCACAGCCCCCATCGTGAGTGCGCCACCGCCCGTAAGTACCACGCCTGACGGCGTCATCCCGCCGAAGCCACTGCGCTTAATCTCAAGGGCGACCATCGCAAATATTTCATTAAGTCTCGGTTTGATGATGCCCTCTACCAATGTCTTTCGAGAAACACTTCGCATGCCCTCTGGCAACCCAAGGTCTGCTATATCCAGTTCATCGTCTTTTTCAGTTTTGCCAACCCTTGGTCTTTCTTCATCCACCATCATTGGCGCTTTTGCTATTTGCCCCAAGCGCAATTTAATTTTCTCCGCACTCTCTAAAGATACACGAAGCCCTGCTGCCAAATCTTTCGTTATATTTATCGCACCTATGGGGATTACTGATGAATACGAGAGTGCACCATCCACAAATATCGCGACATCCGTCGTCCCACCACCGATGTCTACCAGTACCACGCCTAATTCTTTTTCCGTGTCAGAGAGGGTGGCGACCGCAGAAGCAAGACCTCCAAAGGCAACATCTACAACCTCTATGCCTAATTCTTCTATACATTTATGAAGATTACGTATCGCTGTTGATCCGCCCGTCACCAAATGTGTCTCTACCTCAAGCCGCACACCAGACATACCGACAGGATCCACAATCCCTTCTTGACCATCCACCGAATACCCACGCGGTAATACGTGTAAAATATCTCGAGACGTCGGCAGTTGCACTGCCTTAGCCGCATCGATCACGCGTTTGATGTCATTTGCCGTAATTTCTTTATCTGGCTCTGATACCGCAACAACCCCATGAGAATTCATGGATGCGATATGTGACCCACCGACACTTACAAACACTTGTGCCACAGATGTACCTGCCATACGTTCTGCAGCCTCTACAGATGCTGAGATAGCATCGGTCGCTTCTTCTATATTGACCACTTGGCTTTTACGAAGTCCGCGAGAGGGAGTGGTGGAAACGCCGATCACTCGCGCTTCTGCCTCTTCTGTCATGTGAGCAATAAGCGTGACAATTTTCGAAGATCCGATATCTATAGCACTGATAATTCTATCCCTCTGCATAATAGTGTAATCTTTTACCTAGTATACAATGTTTACGTTCATTTCGTCACTACCGGCTTACTGAAACGCAAATCAACCATTGAGGGCAGTACTCCCTTGATTCTAAACCCGTTTTGTAGAAAAAGTAAAGCACGCGCTTTCTCACCCATATCACCATCTACAGGTACGAGTACGTCAAGTGAATCTACATTTACCATAAATGCGGTCTGAGAGTACTGCTTCACAAATGCTACTTGTATAGAAGGATCAAGCGCACGCAAAAATGCTACTGCCGCACGCACTCGAGCATCTACTACCAAGACACCTATAGACTGTACGCCTATATCAAAGCTCATGATCGGATGTATAAACGGTTTATCATATTCTCCAAGAATGATCCCATGATCATCCACGCCATAGGTGTGTCCTGCACTTTCAAGATAATAGGAGGGGTCTTTGAGTGTATAGGTAATCACGATAGTGCGTGGCAATTTTTTTGTCACAGTTACCGTTTGAAATAATGGATAATTCGTACGCAACTCATCCTCAAGTGTTTTCGTCGGAAAAAATAATACATTAGAACTTAATTTCGCGGTGTCAGCGGCAAACACAGCGCCAGTTCCTACGACTTCTATTCTTTCTAAACGAAAAAATGTATGAAAATTTACTATCAAAAACAAAGAAAGCATCGCACCAACGATCAAAACAAGTACGGTAAAAATCACTCGTTTTTTTATAGACACTGGCGTTTCTTGGAAACTCATACAGCGAATGCTTTACCAAGCGATATGATCTCATGGGCGAGTGCATCTGCCCCATCTACTTTCATATCTTTTGCAAATACTGTTCCCGACGTTTCAAAGATATCCCGTCGTACTATATGATCTTTCACTGCAGCCACTAATATTTCTGGTGTTACGCGTTCTTGACGAATGATCGTGGCACTCCCAGCTTTTTCTAAGACCTGTGCATTTTTGTGCTGTTCATCATAGGAAGCCCACGGAAGCGGAATAAAAATTGCAGATTTCCCAAGAGTTGCGATTTCAGCGACTGTGTTGGCGCCCGACCTGCCTACAATCACATCAGATGCAAGTAGTGCATTACGATACGCTTTTTCATCCATATATTCGACCACAGTATATGCATGTCTTACGTTGACTGGTAAGGCTTTTTGTACACGAAGAGCCTGTTGTATAGATGTACGCCCGACTTGATGGAGAACATCAGCTATGACAAGCAACTCAGGCAATGCCTGATACACAATTGCGTTGATGCTCACAGCGCCACTCGTACCTCCAGTAATAAGGATTGATGGTCGACGCTTTTTTGAACGTATACGTTTTTTCAAGACAGCTTCTACGATACGATCTCGAAGCGGTAACCCTGTATACACGACGCGCACAAAAGGAAACAATCGCATTTGTTTTCTGTCGCTGACACATACAACGTCTGCAAAAAAGGCGATAATTTTTGTACCGAGTCCTATGGTGTGCGTTTGTTCATGTGTGATAATCGGTATAGCCAAAATCCACGCGGCTAAAACGACTGGCACGGCTATATACCCACCAAAAGAGACGACTACGTCAGGTCGAACGTTTAATACATACCAAAATGCCATGATAAAACCGATAGGAACTTTTATAAGCGACGATACGATGTCCACAAACAAACCAGCTCTCATCAATCGACCCGTCGTAAGCGGCAAAAAAGAAACACCCATATGCTCGATAGTCTCTTTTTCGTGCGATGTGATATCCGTCGTATCAAAGACGCTTTTGCGACCAACAAAGTGCACAATTACATTCGGCACGTGCCGCTTCAATGCCGCAATTGTGGCAACGGCAGGAGTAAGATGTCCACCGGTAAAAAGGACTCGTATTGCAGGATTATGATTTTTCATGACTCGTTCTACTGATATTATGCACTATTCCAAGAGCCCCTAGTGTAATAACCAAATTGGAACCACCATACGATATCAAGGGAAGTGGTACGCCGGTCAACGGGAAAAGCGCTACCATAGAGGCTAAATTTATAAGCGTCTGCAATCCTATCCAACTTCCGACGCCGTACACAAAGAGTCTTGCCTGTTCGTTGGCTGTTGCCTTTGCGATTTTAAATAGTCTCGATACAAGGGAGACGAACAATCCTATAAGCGTCACCCCACCGATAAGTCCCAACTCCTCACCAAGTATAGCAAAAATTGAATCGGTATTTGCTTCAGGCAGATACTCATACTTTTGCCGAGATTTCCCAAGCCCTACCCCAAATACGCCACCGGATCCCAAAGAAATAATTGCTTGTCGAATCTGATATGAGGAGCCGAGTGGATCAGATTCAGGATTCAAAAACGTCATCACACGTTGCAGTCTATACGGAGAGGTAAGCGCCAGTGTGGTAAGGATGATTCCCGCTATGGGAAGTAATAACAGAAACTGTCCGATTGCCGCTCCCGAAAGATAATACAGAGAAAGCGCTATACCAAAAATAATCGATGCAGTTCCCAAATCAGGCTCCAAGACGACAAGACCGCAGACAATTCCTATCAACAATAAAAATGCCGGAAGCCGTCCCTTTTCTCGTGTCGCCAACCACACAGATAAATACATCGAAACCGTAAATTTTGCAATTTCAGCCGGCTGCAATACGATAAATCCAAGGTTAAGCCATCGATTCGCACCAAGTGTGCGCACCCCAAGCCCTGGAATAAAAACGCAAAGAAGCAGAACGATGGTACCTACCATCATCGGTACGGCAAACCGTTGCCACACAGTGTACGAGACTCTCGATAACACACCAAATGCCGCAAGACCCAAAAATACCCACTTGCCTTGTTCCCGAAGGAACCGATACGGATCTTTAAAATCACGAAGTGCTATAGCGACAGACGAGTCGTACACCATCACAAGACCCAACGCGACAAGAAGGAGAATAAGATAGATCAATATTCTATCTCCTAATAAAATCTTGTGCTGATAGAGGGCGCGTAATCGTTTCATGGAAGGCTTTGTATAGGGCTTTTTAGGCAAGCAACGCAAGCCACAACCCAAACACTGCAAAAATAATAGACATAATCCAAAATCGCATAACTATTTTTGGCTCCGGCCAACCTTTCGCTTGAAGCCAAAGATGAAATGGTGCCGCCACAAACGCCTTACGATGAAACACAGATCGAGAAACCAACTGTATAAGTGATGACCCTACCTCTATAACAAAAACACCGCCGATGATAATGAGTGCAGGTACTTTTCCTAATATAAGTCCTACCACTGCAAACGTAGCACCAAAGGAGAGAGCCCCGACGTCACCCAAAAATATACGGGATGGAAAAATATTAAAGTACAAAAATGCGAGTACACCACCCACCCACAACGCGATAAACGTAGACAGCACCGTATCCAGAATTGACGCTGACATAAACCAAAATGCAAAGAGTGATATCGTAAGAACTCCCGATGATAAGCCATCTAGTCCGTCCGTGATATTAAACGCATTGGCAAATGCAATGATGACAAATGCCGCAAAGGGTATATACCACCAGCCCATTTGTACGACACCGATAAGCGGGATATGAAAAATACTTATTTTTAACTCAGCTACCAACCAATAGCCAATAAGCGATGCAAGCGCTATTTCAAGTATGAGTTTGTGGCGCAAACGTAGCCCAAAAAATCCTCCCTTTACCCACGCGAACGTTTTTTTGACATCATCCAACAGCCCCAACAATCCAAAGGACACAAAGGTAAACAGCAGCACCTTTAATTCTGCACGTAACGGATACACCGAGGTGATCGGTACCCAAAAGTAATGCATCAAAAGCAGTACCAATGGTACCATACAGGTCGTCAATACGATGATAAGTAGTCCTCCACCGACAGGTGTCCCTGCCTTATGTTTATGAAACTTATCAAAAAGTGGCGTTCGTTTATCAAAGGCATCTCTGGTAACTTGGGTAAGTCTCTGGAATTTAATCTGATATAAAAGCCGTATGAAAGGAACGTAGAGCACACTGTGCACAAACCATGAAAATAATAACGCACCTAAGAGTAATTCCATAAATTTATAGCGATGTAATAACGTCAAGTACTCTGGGTCCAAAGATGACGCACCCGATGACAAACGCACCAAGTGCTGTCATAAGCATCATGCCTGCAGCCACATCCTTGGCGACTTTGGCATCTTGCCGATGCTCGAGTGTAATAAGATCTGTCATCGACTCTATAGACGTATTTATCATCTCAACAGATAACCCTAAAATAATTGTGAATATGATGACAAGATACTCGATTGTCGAGACCGCAAAGAAAAAGCACAAAAATAATGCAAGAAGAGAAAAAACGATGTGAATTCTAAAATTTGGCTGAGTTTTAAACGCCCATACAATCCCCTCCCACGCATGGATAAACGATACATGATGCGCTGATCTCTTCTCCATAGACTTTTAGTATACCTGAATCCTCAACCAAAACTCAACAAATCTCAGTCATAGCCACGTTTGTACTTTCGTACGAGATCGACAATCCGTGTGAGTGCGTACAATGGTGATATAGGGATATCAAATGCGTGCATATGTTCGACTATATGACCCCCAAATCCCTTTTTGAACACCGTTATACCTCGCCATGGATGCTTTGGGCTGTCTTCAGGAGCAATTCCCCAAAAATTGTACACATTCATCCCTCGATTTTTCGCATCGCATATCGCTCTCCATTGTACTGCCGCAGATATAGGTACTGGCGAGAGTGAAGATGCGCCATGATGATATATAGCCTGCTTGCCATAATAAAGAATTATAGCTGATGCATAGATCTTTTTGTGAAATGATCCTAAATACAACATCGCTTGATTACGCTTTCCAAACGTCGTGAATTCTTCAGCAATACCCTCATGCGGTACAAAGCCGTGCCTACCAGACGTTTCTTTGTACAGTGCATCGAATTCCTTCAAATACCGAGCATCACGGCTTGCAGAAATTTCGACGCCATCCTTTTGACTCTTACGTATCTCATACCGCGTTGCCTTACGCATGTCAGACAAAAGCTCCTCCTCTGAGGCGTTCAAATCCAAAACCCAACAATACTCTCCATCCATCCTATGGATGGATGCTGGGATTCCTCCGACACTCTTTCGCACCAGATCGCTTTTGGCGTCTACTGGTAATTGAGGACTCATCCTGACAAACCAACATCGTTCTTTTTTTGCCAACGCTTTCGTAAACGTAGCAATTTCTTGAAACACTCTCTCAGGCGCGAAAGAAGCGATGACGGGACCGTGACGAAGGTGTACAAATGATCCACGTTTCGCGCGTACAATTTGCGCAAGAAACACAGCCATCAACACTTCTCCGATATATACACCATACGGCTCGACTTGAGCTTTACGTAACAGCAGTGTTTCATACCAACTCCAACTCTGAAAAAGCGCAAATGGTGCATGGGTCAGAACAAATAATTCCCACGTACCTTTGTCTTTCAACAAACGAATAACCACGTCCTGTTTTGTAGACGCCATAGATTATTTCACCAACGATGAAAAAATTGTTGTGAGGATTGAAAAAACAAGCGAACCTACAAGCGCCGCACCAAATCCATCTACCGCAAATCCTGAGACGAATCGACTCGCCAAGAGAAACATAAGGGCATTAAGGACAAACGTAAAAAGTCCAAACGTTACGATGGTCACTGGTAATGTCAAAAGAAACAAAATTGGTTTTATCAATGTATTGAGGATTGCCATCACAACGACAGCCAGTACTGCACCCCAAAATCCTGTGATAGTCACACCAGAAACAATTTTGGACACTACCATCAAAGACAACGCCGAAATGACAAGATTTGCTATTGCTTTCATATAATGAGTATACACGCTATATGGATAAATCTCCTAAAAGCATCATGTCTCCATGTCCTGCATATAGTTTTGTGTTTGGGGGAAGTGCATTAATTCGCTCTATACTTTTTTTCATCAGCTGTCTATTGCTATAGACATGATGCGTATCGCCAAAAGTTCCATCAGCAAACATGAGATCACCGATAAACGCGGCTTGTGACTCTGGAAAATACACACCGATACTACCGGGCGTATGTCCAGAAAGATCAAGTATCTCTACGCGCTCATCTCCAAAAAATGAGCTCTCAAATCTGGATATATCAAACACATGTTGCGGGATTGGAGATGTGAGACGATTTTTACTAAAATGAAGTGCTGTCTTTTGCATTCGTTTAAGAAGAAACATATCTTTAGGATGTATAAAAAATGGCAACTGTGGGAAAAAAACTTGCAACCCAAATGCCGCTAACACATGATCGAAATGCCCATGAGTCGCAACCATCGCCACAGGGGTAAGTCCCATCTCCACAAGTTTTTCGCCAATATATTCTGGGGTATCTGCAGGATCTATAATGATCGCTGTTTTCTCTTGTTGGTTAGACACGATATAACAATTACTTCCCAAATCACCAAGAACCAATGGGCGTATATTATACATGGCGTGATAAAAATCTATATACAAAAGAGCGCTCTCTAAGCGTTAATCGCGTAGGCACATTAATAATGTGCTCCGAAAAATATTCAGCGCGCGGACAACTCCCTCTCTGATATGCTATTGCGGCAAACGATACCCCTTTGGGATCAATGACCGCACTATACCAGTTACCCAAAAGTATGCCTTCTTTTTTGGCTGCTAAAGTAAGCGCCACTGGATCTCTCACAAGTATGGGAAATCGCAAATACGTCGCTCCAAAAGGTGTTTCAAATGTCTGTATTTTTTTCTTTTTACTCAATATCTTTATATATCCACGCGAGGTTTTATCACGCATCGATGTATACCGATCAAGCTTTTTAAGCTGTATACGCACAAGTGTTGCGAGGGCATTGGGGTATCTGTTTTTTAGTTCTTTCGGCATACCGCCTGTGAGTTCTGTCAAATAAATAGGCAATGTTATCAACCGCAACAATTTAAAACCAGCTATCATTACTTTTCCGATGCCTACACGATACAGCGGCATGCTTATGGCAAATAATACAGGATGCAGGATTTGTATCGCGATCCAGACCATCGAAGGCAAAGGCAATGTTTTTTCAAACGCCAAGAGTTTCTGGGACTCATTTTTGTGTATATTCTTGATAATCGCCACACCCCCCCACACACTCGAGAGCACTTTGTCACGACCAAAACTAAAAAATGCTGCATCACCAAATGTTCCCAGAAGCTTCCCATCCACCTTGACACCGAGACTATGCGCACAGTCTTCGATAAGAATGAGATTATTTTTTTTACAAAATGCAGCCAGTGTTTGTATGTCTGCCGCGACACCAAATGTGTGTTGAACAATTATAGCTTTTGTCTTGTTGGTCAACTTTTTTTCTGCATCGTGTACAGCAATATTTCCTGAGGCATCAATATCAACATACACGGGTCTGGCACCTGACCAAAGAACACTATTTGGCACCGCCACACAGGTAAAGGCCTGCATCAACACCTCATCACCGTCTCCAATGGCAAAAGACGTAAGGATTGCTGTCGCAGCCATTCGACCACTGCAAAAAGAAGCGACAGTTTGTACAGAAAATCGTGTACGAAACCAATCATGCACAGCGTCAATTGCGCTGCCGTGTTTCCATGTCCACGGCTTTAAAAATGTTCGTGCCGCTTCCATCACATCATCTAATTCTGTATTGGGAGAGAGTGATCCTGTAATCATGAAAATATTCTTGACAAAACAATACCGGATGCTTTTCCTTTAAACAAAACGGTGTCTGATGATTTGACGTGTGTGCGAAGGTACGCGGCTGCCTTATCGACAGAGAGTACTTGCACGACACACTCCGTGCCAACGGATCGCACTCCTTTGATAAAATCCTCTGCCCAATCTTCTCCCACAAGGATCACTTCACTACATACTTCTCCCGCACTGCGACCTACGTCATAATGACTACTCTGTGCATACGTTCCCAACTCAATCATTGGCTGAAATACTAATATCTTTCGCTTTTTATATTTCGACAATACGGCAATCGCGGCTTTTGCGGCGTCAGGATTATTGTTAAATGTATCGTCGATGAATATACTTTCGGCAATTCCCCCTTTTTCTTCCAATACGTGTGGCACGCTCGTCAATCGCTTCGTTGCAGCGACTGCGTTTTCAAACGGCATTCCTGCCGTAACGGCCGCAACGATTGCCGCAGTAATATTGGTTGCCTGATGACTCCCGATAACAGAGACAGATACATCTTTAGTATCAGTATCAAAAGATACAGAAAATCGTAGACGAGATTTTGTACTTTCTATATTTGTGATCTCATAGGTATCCTTGCTGTGTTCTTCTTTTTTTTCTTTCGTCACATACAATACTCGGTGACCGTCACGAAGAGCCCATTCTGACAATGTCCTCACTCGCAGATCATCATAATTTATGATAGCTATATTTTTTCCGGACAAGCCTTCTACTAATTCATACTTTGCCCGCATCGTCGTCTCAATCGTGCCAAATAAATCTTGATGCTGCGGATTGATGGCAAGGATAATGCCAATTTGCGGTTGCACGATTCTACACATCGCGCGTATTTCTCCTACTTTATATGCACCCATCTCTACAACAAATATTTTATGTTCTGGTTTCAGCTTTTTTAAAATAATTTCGGCTATTGCGATGGGAGAATTCTTGCTTGCTTCAGTTTTTAATGTCGCAAGATGCTGCGATACTATCGTTGAGAGATACTCCTTCGTCGACGTTTTTCCATAACTCCCTGTTATACCAATTACCAAAAGATCTGGTCGTGAACGCATCAGAGTAGTCGCCTCATAGATTCTCCACGAGTGATATATCAGTATTGGAATGTGTGAGAGAAACACTACCACAGCTGTCAGAGGAAATGAAAGGAGATCCAAAATAAGTACCGATAAAAGGCTAACGCCAAGCATCATATACACACCGCTCAAAAGAGCAAGGCTTACAAGTATAATACTCACACTTCGTACGGATTTTGGCGGTAGTCTAAATTGCGGAAATAATATTTTTTTCCCTTGCTTTGTTTTCAAATGAATGAGCATTCGGTCAAACCGATATTCTTTAATCCACCACAAAGCAGTCCAACTTAAGATATTGGTGATAATACGAAATACCCATACAATCGCTATAAGAATAAATATGGTGTTCATGACACATCCTTTAAAAATGCTTGAACGTATGACACAAACACTTCTGGTGACTTAAATGGCGCACCGTGATCAGCCTCTGAAATAATTTTAATTTTTGCATTAGGGATTACTTCTGCCATACGATACATTATAGAAAGCGGCACCACCAGATCAAATTCACCCCACAAGAGAAGACACGGCATCATGATAGATTGCATAGGGACAAGCAGATCGTCTGTGACGACGTTTTTAAATGTTTGTCGCATCGTGCCCTCCGCCTTAAAAAACTCTCTCGATCCTGATGCGTAATACAAAAGTCGTCTTGCCCAATCCTGAAAAATAGTGAGCGGTGGAATAGAAAAAATAAATGTACCGACTTTGGCGAGAATAAAAAAGAAAAACATCTTACGCTTTAGTACTGGGCTAAGTCCCGGAGTTCCCGAAAGGATAAGGCTTGAGACAGAAGACGGATACAGTTGGCTAAATTTTAGTGCCACGCGTCCGCCAAATGAATGTCCTACTACGACCGCCTTCTGTATATGATGGGTATCAAAATACCGCTTCAAAAATTCTGCATAATCCACGATATGCCACGGTCTGTCGGGTGCTTTTTCATTTCCAAATCCCGGAAAATCCAATGAATGGACGCGAAATCCAGCATTCTTAAATGCATCATGAAGTGGCGCAAACGTAACTTTGGATAAATTCCATCCGTGCAGTAAGACGACGTCAACCGTTTTCATATCTTGGCGCGAAATTGTTCTCGCGTCGCACCATGCACAACGTGAGTGTTTTTTTTCACGATATAGGAGGGTTGTTTCCCTACACAAAACGATTGATCTTCTACATCTTTGACAATCGTTATCCCAGCGCCAATGCTTGTGTGTGACCCAATCTTTAGGCCGGGCATAATACTCACATTCACGCCAATCCGCACATGACTTGCTATCATCGCCCCGCACTTATTCTTTTGTGTTGATCCAATATCTTGTTCATCAAGCCGAAGATTGGCAAGAACAGAACCAGAGCCCATACTTATATCCTTTTCCAACACACTGTCTCCTATGTAATTAGAGTGAAACCAACAATCATCACCGATATAACTTCTCGTGATATCTGTGTTAAATCCCGTTACACATCGTCGACCTATATGGCTCTCTCGTATAATATTGTTATTTCCTATAATAGATCCTTCACCGATAAATGCTGGTCCGATAATTTTTGTATTTTCATGAATTGTTACATTGTCTTCTATATACACATTCCCCTCTAGAATCACATTTTTTTTGATAATCACATTTCTGCCTGTTGTTCGATGAAGCTTAGACAAAAGCATCGCATTGACGTCTAGAACATGCCAAGGATACTTGAGAGTCGTAAATGCTCCCGTATACGGAATCATAGTTACATGATGTGTTTTCATCACACTCGTCAATCCTTTTTCATAGATATCGTCAGACGAACCTTGAATTTCCCTCAGTATGTTTGCAAATATTTGTGCGTCTTTGATGTATTGGCTAGATATATAGACAAACGGACTGGGTTCGTGTCCCTCTCCCGGTTTCTCGATAATTTCCGTCACTCGATCACCTATACATTCAAGATACCCACCGTGAAAATATTTCTCGGGCTTCCACCCCACTAATACGCCAAACACCGATGGATCGTCTGCTCGCTTTAGAATTTGATCATAAAGTATCGGCTCTACCAGATCATCGGCTATCACAATTAAAACTGGATTATCACCAAGCCGATCCGCTACTGTCAAAAAAGCGTCAGCCATACCACGTGGTTTTTCTTGCACCACTACTTGATATGGTACTGGCAGTGATAACGACTCATATTGTGTTTTGGTTTCTGGCGGCGTCACAATGATGACTGATGAAAAATTTCGTTTCGCGGCAATGCTGGCCACATGCCAAATAAGTGGCTTCCCTGCAAATGGAAATAATGGTTTATCTTTGGTAAATGGCCAAAAACGCTTGCCAGCGCCACCCGCAAGCAATACAAGAATTGGTGATTTTTTCATTCTTCCTCCTTTACACGAGAAATGCTTGCGCCTAATTTTTGTAATCGTTCTACGATGTGCTCATACCCACGATCCATCTGTTCGACACCGTGCACATAACTTTTGCCCTTTGCAGTTAAGGCAGCCAAAACAAGTGTTGCACCAGCACGTAAATCATTCATCGATAATACTGCATTATGAAGCTCGGTCTTGCCTGTAATGCGTATCGCCTGCTGACTCTCAACTGATTTATCTGCCCAATTGAAATTGTAATACGCTGATGGATTTTTGACCTTTGGGGTAAAGTATTCAATTTTCGCTCCCATCTTATGGAGCTCTGAGACATAGCTAAATCGACTCTCAAAAACTGTCTCGTGGATAGTCGATACGCCCTTTGCTTGTGTCATAAAGACCGCCCATGGTCCTTGCCAATCCGTCATAAATCCTGGATGTGGCATAGTGACAACATCGGTGTTTCCAACTGTGCCTGTCGCGAGACTATATCGCGTTTCAGTAGGAGAAATGACACTTGCGAGCCCACCAGCTTTGGTAAAAAATTCTAAAAACGTCGTAAGATGCAAAAGGTTTGAGTCATGAACAGTAATATTCCCACCTGTAATTGCAGCCGCGATGGCAAACGTCACTTCTTCATTACGATCCGGCATAATCCGATATGTGCAACCATGTAAACTGGAAACACCGGTCACAACGATTTGTCGTGGCATCGGTCGTTTGATATTGGCTCCCATCGAAGTCAAAAGACTGATGAGATCGTCTACCTCTACCTCTTCTGCGGCATTGTCTATAACCGTCTCGCCCTCTGCAAGTACCGCCGCCAAAAGAATGGTTTCTGTGCCGGTATGTGTATTTTTGGGAAATGTGACATGCGTACCATGAAGCGTATCCGCCTTACCATAAAAATATCCGTCTTGTGAATTGTACGTAATCTGTGCACCCATTGCTCGTAATGCATCGATATGTCGATCTATTGGTCGTGCACCAATGCGACACCCTCCAGGATTTGGAATCTTTGCATCACCAAACCGAGACAGAAGAGGTCCTAAAAGCATCGCAGATGTTCGTATGCGTGCACCCAAATCCAGCGGCACCGTCGTACTTGCCACACCTTTATGCGTCAGTGTAACCTCGTGATCAGACCACGTGTGTTGTATCCCCATCTTTGAGAGAAGCTCTAATAAAAGATGCACATCGTGAATATGTGGCATATTTAAAAGTTTAAGCGGCTCATCCGTAAGAAGGGAAGCAACGAGAGCTTTGACCGCGACGTTTTTGGCGCCTGCTACCGTCACTTCTCCGATAAGTGGCTTTCCTCCCTCAATAACAAATGTATCCATATTAGAACTCCCCAATACGCTCTATCTCTTCTGTAAGTGTAATCCCAAATTGCTCTTTCACTTTCGCTCTTGCGATCTCAATTAATTCTATCACGTCTTTTGCTGTCGCTTTTCCAGTATTCACGATAAAATTGGCATGCTGGGGTGATATCATCGCACCACCCACCACAGTTCCTTTAAGCCCTACATGATCCAAAAGACGCCCCGCTGACATCGTACCATCAGGAGTAGATGCCAGAATCGCTTCAGATTGCGACAAATTACGAAATGTACATCCTGCGGTGAATACGCCTTGTGGTTGCGTATTTTTCCTATGAGCAATACTTTCGTTTGCAATAGCCCACAGTCTATCTTTATCGTAAGCCGTCAAAGCAAATACGACAGAAATCACAATATCATCGGTTGTTTGTAAACTACTCGTGTCGTAGGCGAAATGAAAGTACGACTGTGGGACTATCTTTTCTTCCCCTGTCTTGGTAACAATTCTTGCTTGATACACACAGTCACCGACATAGCCATTCGGATGCGTCCATTTAGAATTCATATACAAAGCACCCCCGACAGAGCCGGGGAGTCCCAAATGCATGTGAAGACCAGAAAGACCCTCATCTACCGTAAATCGCACCAGTAAATTTATCGGTACGCCTGACTCTGCTTCTACAAACACAGTCTTTTTTTCGATAGATCCTTGTTTTTGAGATTTGATTCCTTTGATGAGTATTTGTTTTGTTAAATTTCTTATAACCAGCCCTCGCACTCCTTTATCGCTAATGAGGATATTAGATCCTCCGCCAAGCATAAACACCGGCACAGAAAGTAACCGAGCGTGACTGACTGCCTGCAGTAATTCATCCGCGGTACGTGCTTCATAATACAAATCTGCAGGTCCACCAATTTTAAAGGTCGTAAGAGGACCTAACGGATGATCTTCCTGTATTCTATCTCCTAAGATTTGTTTTAACTTTTGTAGTGATTTTGTCATATTGAATAGTGCCTGCCTGCCGGCGAGGCAGGGTTATTTGTTATTGAGATATTCCTTTCCCCATGTATAAATGTCTCCAGCGCCCATAAAAAGAATAACGTCGTTTGTTATTGAGAGTTTAGCAAGCGTTGCAAATACAGCATCTTTTGTTTTCGCATAGACGACGCTGTTGTGATGCTCTCGTACATGAGAAACCAACGTCTCACCCGTAATATCACGTGTGTCACTTTCTCTGGCTGATGCATATATGTCCGTCAGCACTACTACATCCGCAGTATCAAAGCTTTTGGCAAAATCAGACAGAAGTATTTTTGTACGTGAGTACGTATGCGGTTGAAACACTGCGATAATTCGTTTTCCAGCATACCACTGCCTTGTAGCCTGCAATGTCGCTTGTATTTCTTTCGGATGGTGTGCATAATCATCGACGATGATGGCACCATTTTTTTCTCCGAGATATTCAAACCTTCTTTTCGTACCCCCAAAGTTTTTCAGTCCCTCTCGTATATGATCTAACGATATCCCTGCTGCCTGAGCCGCGATAATCGCTGACGTCGCGTTTGAAATATTGTGTTTACCTGCCACCTTTATCACAAACTCACCCATGGAAACGCCTGCTTTTTCTAGCGTAAAAAATTGTCTCCCATCACCCTGACTTACATGTGTGATATGCACATCAGCTCTCGGAGAGAATCCATAACTAACCACAAATCTATTCGATAATAAAAAGCTGCTTTCTTCGTCATCAATATTGACGACTAAGCATTGTGTATGGAAATCCATCTTGGCTACGAGTTTTTGGAATGCTTGTTTGACTGCCGATAAATCTTTGTATACATCAGGATGATCAAAGTCGACATTGGTGACCACTACTATCTCAGGATGCGTCCAAAGAAATCGTGGTGTATCATCATGATGAGGATCGGTGACATATTCGTCCCCTTCGGCGATAAACCAGTTGCCTTTACCAAAATGTCCTGCGGCTCCCAATCCCGTGATAGCACCACACCCTATGGCATACGACGGCTGGAGCTTGGCTTCTTGAAAAATACATGCGACCATGGCACTGGTTGTCGTCTTCCCATGACTGCCAGCTACCACAACTTGTCGTTTGCCCTCCATAAACTCACCGAGTGCTTGCCCATGTGGTAATGCTGGTATCCCTAGCGAGAGTGCAGCAACTACTTCCACATTGTCCCTTCCCCCATGCGCACCGGTATAAATAACAAGGTCAGGAATATCTTTTGAAAATCTCTGTGCGTCAAATCCGACAAAGATGGTGACTCCTTTTTCATGAAGTTCTTGATCTGTAGGGAAAATATCTTCTGTATCAGATCCAGTAACCTTGACCCCAAGATCAGACAAATACGCAGCAAGCGCTGCCATAGCCACACCTTTCACGCCGACCAAATGAACGTACTTTAAGCGTTTGGGCAAATGATTTTTCATCCCGATAGTGTTATACATACTGCGTAATTTGATTATAGTAAACGTTGATACCCTATAAACCCAATCATCTCACCAAATGTTTCTTTTGTGTCTTTTCGATATGAAAAAAATGCAGGATGTAGACTCGCGTTGCACATGTTTGCTGTTTCAATATGAGCTTTTCTGATACCACTCCCAAGAAATTGCTCAACGATATTTGCTTCTAAATCAAGAAAAAATTCACCAGCCCTGACAACAAGCCCTTTTGCTGTCGTGCCAAATGCGTCGACAAATAATTGCATACGGTCAGTGTTTACGTTGTAACAGCACGCGCCTATCGATGGACCCAGTACAACACGAATATTTTTAGCATTTGCACCCGCCGCAATCATTCTTTCTACTAAATATTTTGGAATTTTGGCGACAGTACCTTTCCATCCGCAGTGAGCAACGCCGATAATGCGTTTTTGAGGGTCAACTGCCAGTATGGGCACACAATCGGCAGTTCTTACCGTTAGAAATATCTGATTTTGATCATCTGCTGTTATCAACCCATCCACACCATCAAACACACGAGTATTCTTTATTTTTGAGGTAATAGTCTCTATGTCACCGCCATGTATTTGTTGCGCTTGAACAAAAATCGTATCGTTGCCAAGAAACGATGCTACATTTTTTTTATCGCGCATATCGCCATGTTCTCTGGTGGTAAATCCATGTTTCAAGCCCTCTATAGAAGAGAGGAGCGTAGATGTATATTCGCCGCGATATGATTTATGAAGCATAAAGCTTTAGACCTCTAAGGAGTGATTTCACTTCTTTTTGATCACTCCATGGGTATTCAATAGTTCCTCTGCATAAACTTTTTTCGTGACCTTTTCCTGTAATAATCACACTATCTCCTTTTGTCGCTGTTTTTAATGCGAATTTGATGGCATCTTTTCGATTGGGAAATCGATAGACGGTCTTTCCGTCAGGAATGCCCGCTGCAATCTGATCCATAATCGTTTCTATATCCTCTGTCCTGTAATCTTCTTCTGTAATGATACTGATATCAGCGTATGCTGCTGATTGTGCACCCATCATTGGACGTTTCGTGCTATCCCGAAGTCCGGCACTGCCAAACACATGAATCACTCGTTTTTTGGTCATTTTGCGCACTGTTTTGAGCGCATTATCCAATGCATTTGGTGTGTGAGCAAAGTCGACAATCACCCGAAATGGCTTCTTTCCCACGACCTGCATGCGACCTACGACTCCTTGAAATGACGCAAGTGTTCGTTTCCAGACGAATGGTTTCACACCTAAGACTTCTGCCGTAGCAATTGCGGCGAGTGCATTGTAGCGATTAAATTCTCCCGGAAGCAGTATCTTAAGCGGATGCGTACTTGGATTGACCATACTATCCCTTCGAATTCCATACGTCACATATCGTTTATGTTTAATGTATGGCAAGGATGCCGAAAATAAATCCGATTCATCACGATTGACGACTGCGACTCTGGAATGTTTAAAAAGGGATAACTTCGTAGCCAAATAATTCTCAAATGTGCCGTGCCAATCCAAATGCTCATGGGTCACGTTGGTAATCACGCCAACACTAAATGGGATACCTAAAACACGTGATTGTCCCAAGGCGTGAGAGGTCACCTCGAGAACTACATGCGTATCACCGTGGTTTAGTGCGTCCCGAAGATATTGTTGCACGGACCATGAGGTCGGCGTGGTGACATGAAAGCCGGTATCATACGAACGCCCAGCGATGACAGCGTGCACAGAGGTAATCATGGATGTTTTTATTTTTGCACGTTTGAGGATTTCGTAGAGTATAGTCGCGGTTGTCGTCTTCCCGTCAGTACCTGTGACTCCAATAACCGTTAATTCTCGTGCGGGAAAGCCAAACCATATATTGGCGGCTATTGCGATGAAAAAATGGTATACCCTTTTTACGAGTTCTCCCATGCTCGTATTATACCGTTTGAAGCAAAATTTACCAAAATCTCGCCTTTATCGAGGTCCTATGCCGTAGTAGGTAAAAAACTCGCGTGCGATCGTAAAAAAGAGTGGCGCTGCAGTCTCTGATCCCCACTGGGATGATTGCGGCTCGCGAAGGGTGACAAGCATGACGAATTTGGGGTCATCAACCGGTGCAAATCCGACAAACGAGGCTATTGTTTTGGTTTCATCATAGTGACCTGCGACGGGAATCTGCGCTGTGCCAGTTTTACCAGCAATTCTGTACCCTACGGGTTTGGCCCATTTGGCTTCACCCTTATCCACTGCCTCCACCATCATTTCGGCAGTAATTCTTGCAGCTTCAGGGCTTACAACCTGTCGTACCACCTTAGGCTTGACTGCTATGACTCGACCTGATCCCTCACGTATCTCTTTGACAACATGGGGTTGCATGAGTTTACCACCATTTGCCAGAGCCGCGACTGCAGTGACCATTTGAATTGGCGTCACCGCAATCCCTTGACCAAACGATGCCGTGAGCTCATCTACCTCTGCCCATGCATTATCATCACGAAGCGTTGGCGACGATTCGTCTTCTAAATCTATATTCGTCGGCTTCCCAAAACCAAATCGCTTAATGGCTGATAAAAGTCGGTCATGACCTAGTTTTTTGGCGACAAAGACCATGCCAACGTTTGAAGAGTACTCGAGAACCTGTGTCATAGATATAGTACCGTGATATTCGTTGTTCCATGTACGTATAAAATACGGTCCACTTTCGACCGGTCCTGACTCATCCATCATAGTTTGGGGTGTAATAAGCTTATCGTGTATCGCCGCGGCCATCACCAGTGACTTAAACGTACTCCCTGGTTCATAACTCCCTGCGACCACAGGATTTATATACAATTCTTTAGGAAACGCCGCAAAGTTTGATGGATCGTAGTTAGGGAAGCTTGCCATAGCCAAAACACCACCTGTTTTGGGATCCAATACGACGACTGACCCTTCTTTCGCACCATATTTCTCCATACCCTCCTTGAGTCTGCGCTCCACGATTTCTTGTACAGCTTTCTCACTCCATAAGACAAGTGTTCGCCCATTTTCTGGCTCGACTCGTTGTTGCTCTCCTATAAGGATTGGCGCACCCTTGGCATCTTTTTCTAACCGAAGTTTTCCAGATACTCCTCTTAACTGACGATCATAAAACCCCTCTAATCCAAAATATCCACGATCTGTACCATTAACGTCAGAACCCACAAATCCCAACATATGTGCAGCTGTAGAGGCCTCAGGATACATGCGCAGTGGCTCTTTCTCAAACCCGAGAGAGGATACATTCAACTTTTTTAGCGCCTCTACCATGTTGCCGTCTGCTCGATGAACAAGTGGCGCCCATACGCTCTTTGGGTCGGACACGCTTTGTAAAACAACGGATTCCTCTTGACCGATAATAGGGGCAACGAGTTTGGCAAACTCTGTAGGATCGGGAATAACTCTGGGCTCTGCAAAGACAAGGTACGCTGGTTTGTTCACCACGATCTGATTATCTTCACGATCGACAATCGTGCCGCGAGCTGCAGGGAGGGTAAACTCGATGAAATGTTGTGCTGATGCTTCAGTTTGTAACCTGTCACTTGCTATCACCTGCCAATAAAATAATCGCAGAGTAACACCCAAAAATCCGACAAGAATAGCAGAATAAATTATAGAGGGCCGTGAGGTACTCATCGAGTATATCGTACCATGTTTATATATCGATTATGGCAGTGTGACGCCAAGGGCAACTGGAGCCTCAGACGAGAGTGCGACGATTTGATTTTTACGTGGTGGTTTAAATCCGAGCGCTTCTGCTTTGGTTCGCATGACAAGATATGACGAGGCCGATGCCACTTCTGTCACCAGCATATCGCGCATATCATTTTGGGTAGATAATTCATTGTCTAATTGACCGAGATTTTTCCCAAGGGTGGCTAGTTCGTTTGAGATCACAATTTGATAGATGACAAGGGTAACCGCAATAATCGGTAATATGATAAAAAAAAGTGATCCAATACGTTTCATATTTTTTTAGCAATGCGTAGTTTGGCACTTCGTGATCGTTTATTCTCGTATACCTCTTTTTCGCCTGCGACAATTGGGTGCTTGGTAATCACTCTCCATCCATCTCCCCTCATGTACTGCTTTACTATCCTGTCTTCTAGCGAATGAAAGGTAATAATCGCGAGTATTCCGTCTGGCTTTAGTATGTCTTGAACTTGTCCTAATGCTGTTTTTAAGCTTCCTAACTCATCGTTTACTGCAATGCGTAATGCTTGAAATACTCGAGATAATATCGGTGTCGCGTGCTCTCTAGAGCCGGCCATCTTCTCTATTACCTCTGCTATGTCAGTCACCGTTTCGATTTTCTTTATCTGACGGGAGCGACAAAGAGCGCGAGCAATTGGTAAAGCCAACTGTTCTTCGCTAAATTTTGCAATGCACTCATACAACTGCTCCTCGGTCATACGATTCACCAATTGGGCAGCAGTGTCTCCATCGTCTTTCGACATTCGTAAGTCGAGTGGAGCATCGGTGAATCGATAACTAAATCCTCGATTAGGTGTATCGAGCTGATGGCTAGATACGCCTAAATCAAACAATATTCCATCAATGTGCAAAAATTGGTTATCCGCAGCTATTTTTCCGATATCTCTGAAATTTCCCTGTACCAATGTGTAACCTTCATACTCTTGCAGTCTCTGTTTGGCTTCGTCAATCGCATCTGTATCTGTATCAATACCTAGTACTATGCCTTCACGTTTGAGAATCTCTTCTGTGTGTCCAGCACCCCCCAGTGTCGCATCGATATACTTCTTTCCCGTTTCTATCTCTAGCGCCTCAATCACTTCTGTCTTTAGTACTGGTGTGTGGTAATCGCTCATGTTTGGCTTAACCTTTTCTCATACTCAATCCATAATTTCGTGTCCCAGATTTCGAAATGATCTCCAGCGCCGACGACCTTTATATCACGAGTTATGGTGGCGTAGCTTTTGAGAGCTTGTGGTAGGACGATACGACCTAACTTATCCATCTCTACCTTCTCTGCTCCCGAAAACAAATACCTCCGCACTTCTCGTGCTTTTTGGTCTGTGACAGGTGTTTCAAGGTGCTTTTGTGCCTCTGTTTCCCAAGCTTTTGTATCAAACCCAAATATACATCCGTCGTACCCTCTGGCTAATACTATTGCCCTCGCCTCGATCTCTTGCCGTATCTTACGTGGGAGCATTAACCTACTACGCTCATCTAATGCATGATCATATTCCCCTAGGAAAAGTTTCATGCTTTTAATTTACCATATCTTCCCACTACATACCATCTTTTCCCATTTTTCACGTTTTGTCAAGCCCTCATTTCACGAAAAGCCCAAGCTACGATTCAGAAACTTGCCGAAGCACAAGAGGAATTAGGGAGTCATGATACCGAAAATGTAGCACGAGTTTACGGTGCACAAGGAGTTATTGGGATCATTACACGTAGTCGAGGTGGAAGAAGGGGTATGGAACAAACTCTGGCACAAAATAGGAAGTTATTAGAAACCGAGCCTTACGCAACGATAGTCAAGAAACAACGTGAAGTAATACAATTGAGAAACATGCTTCCTAAAGAGGTCACCCGCGCCCTCAAGTGGGAGTAGTTTACAAAGTAGTCAACTTTGGAGCGATCGCAGAAAAGTTGACTACTTTCCTATCCACTACCTTGACAGGAGGAGTTGTGAGAGAGAGAATAAGCATCATTGAATTATGACTGCAGTACCGCCTAGTGTAATCATGCGAGAAAGAATGCTTGAAGCGCGTGAAGCTACATATCCTCAAATGCGCAAGCATTTAATGGCTATAGCCAAAGCTGAACGGTGTATGCATCGATTTTCGTTTGATGCTGTCGCCGGTATAAAGGAGTTAAGAACAAAAATTGCTTCTTTGAGGCAATCACTTGAAGATCCGAGCTACCCATACCCTCATGTCGCTGATTTTGAGCTCGAACAAAAAAAACTTAGATTATATGTTGCGCGTCAATATGACCCATCAACCGTTATAATAGACAATGCGCTACGTGCCCGCGAACGAGTGGAGCGGAAAATGCCAGAGTCAGCGCGTCGGGCGCTAAACTGGATAAAATCTTAAGCATATGGCAGCACGAAAACTTCCTGAACAGGTTCTTGTATGGGAAAAACAACTTAATGAAACCGGGTTGGGACACCTTGATGTTCGACGCGCTTTGCGGCAAGTTTCTGCCACTGAAAAACGTTTAAAGAAATTTTCACCCAATGACGTACAGACCTTCGTTGATTTAACAGCTCAAATGATTCAGTCACGCGGCTCAGGATTTGAACAGAGAACAAGACGGTTAACGGAAAAGCTGTCACAGAATAAGTATTCATCTATTCGTATGGCTTTTCATGATGTGAATAGAGCTAAGCAATCACTTCCGGATCAGGTTCGAACAATCCTCGGATGGGCGTGACTTACTCTAGCTCAAAATCCTTGGAGAACTGGCTCCTTTTGTTGGAGGTATCGGTAAATTCGAGTGCTACAGACACTGCAGTCACGCCCGCATCTGGTTTACAGACGTTTCGTGAGCACGTCCCGAGGTAGACTTCGCGTTCAAATTTGTCTTGTCCAGCAACGTCTACCGGCTTACTACCGGAATTGACACCCTTGATGAGCCCTTGGCTATCATAGGTCAACTCATACCCCACCGTGGCGTATTTAGATGCCAACGCACTCACAGAAAGCACGACTGCATTTGCCTTGGATTTACTTTCGGTGACGGTAACGACAAGAGATGCATCCGCCTCTGGAAGCAATTCCTGCACTTCTTCTACCACTGGCACTGGTTCACTGGATGGTGCTACCATTTTGTACACCACGACACCGGTAATAAGAAGCAGTACTGCAAGACCGATGTACATAAACGTCATTTTATTTTTCATAATTTGTTTTGAAAATACGCTGACAGATCACTGACAGCAATTCTTTCCTGCGTCATGGTATCTCTGTCACGCACTGTGACTGTACCATCTTCTAGCGTAGCATAATCAATCGTTACACACCACGGCGTCCCCGCCTCATCTTGGGAGAGATAGCGCTTGCCTATATTTCCTCTATCATCCCACGCTATGGTAAGCGATGACTTGAGGCTATCAAACACACTTTTAGCCTTCTCAACGAGCTCTGGTTTGTTGGCCACCAATGGAAATACTGCGACTTTATATGGCGCTAACGCGGGCTTGAGGTGAAGCACGGTACGCTTCTCATTTTTCTCATATGCATCAGAGAGCACCATCAGAAACATACGATTAATTCCTACTGCCGGCTCTATCACATGCGGCATTACTTTGGTACCTGTCTTAGGATCTATGTAGGAGAGATCCACACCTGAGTGCTTAGACTGCACCGTAAGGTCGTAGTCCGTACGATACGCGACACCCCACAATTCTTTCCATCCAAATGGGTACTGGTACTCGAGATCGTAGGTATCTTTGCTGTAGTGACTGCGTTCTTTGTCTGTATGCTGTCTCCAACGCAGATTATCGGATTTGACTCCCAAGGCTTTCACCACGAAGTCGTGCATATCCGTCCTCCATGCCTCAAAAAGCGTTTTCCAATCTGAAACATTCGGATCGAAGAAATATTCTATCTCTCCTTGTTCAAACTCAAGCGTGCGAAACACAAATTGTCCTGTGGTGATTTCATTGCGAAATGATTTTCCAATTTGCCCTACACCAAATGGCAGTGATACACGAGTGGAATCAAGAATATTTTTAAAATTGGTAAATATCCCTTGAGCGGTCTCTCCGCGCATGTAGAGAAGGGACTTTTCACCCTCTATCACTCCGAGTTTGGTTTCAAACAACAAATTAAATTTCTTCGGGCTCAAAAGCGGATTCTTGTCAGGACTTAAAATCATATGCTCTCCAATAAACGCATCCATATCATCAAGCGTCATATCCTCAACTACCACTTGGACGTCTGTATGATCTTTAAGCCATGCTTCTATAAGATGATCAGCGCGATATCGCTTTTTGGTAACACTATCCTCGACTAGCGGGTCATTAAATGCTGCGACGTGTCCTGAAGCCACCCACGTTTGAGGATGCAAAAGAATTTGCGTATCCACACCCACCATATCCGTGCGATTGTTCACAAACGTCTTCCACCACAGCGATTTGATATTGCGAAGTAATTCGACTCCTAATGGTCCGTAATCATACGAACTCATCAGTCCCCCATAGATATCACTCGTGGGATACACAAACCCTCGGCGTTTACACAGACTATTTATTTCATCCAATGTTGGCATATGTATAGTATATCATGCAGCAAGACGACGGATAAGTTTTGCCGACTTTAATTTGCGTTCTGTAATGTCTTCTATAAATGACTCAAGTTTTTTGCCTTCCAACACCTGTCCCTTTGGCAAAAATCCTAATGCCCACAGAAGTTGTTGGGCAAATTCTCGACTGATTGTATACAACGAATTGCCAGAGGCTTTCCCTATAGCCTCAAACGCATGCATTAAAAGCGCATACACGTCCCTATGCTCCTGCTTCTCACCCATCAGGGTATCTATAAGTTCGCAAAGAAGGTACGCGACGCTGACGCGATCTAATTCGTTACGGATATTTGGATATGACTCTATGGAGAGTGTCTCTGTGATACTATCCATCGTCTTTCCTGTATAAACAAGGCACGTGAGCTTGGTAAACACCTCCAAATGCGGCGCACGCTTACTGGTAATTCTTCGTATACCCTTGGCCATCAGTCGCATCTTGCCAAACTCTTTGGAGAATACGGTCACGATACGATCTGCCTCTGCGTAATTTTTACGAGACAGTACGATCGCTTCAATAGAATACAATTTGTGGGAGGAGCGATACATGTTACAGAATAATTTCTGTATCAGCATCCAAGATAAATTTTCGCTTATCTTTGCCGTTTTGCTTGATGAGCCACTCTTGACCATCAGTTCCTGCCTGTTTTTGGATAAGCAGTCTGTACTTGCCATCAGGTGACTTTACCGGTGATGTGTATGTGAGCTCTAGACGTGCAGTTCCCATAGGATTGACGATCAAGAATCCCTCAAAGTAGGTCTTTGAAAGATCAGAGAACGTATCCATGGTACTTGCTTTATTATCTTTCGGCGACTGCACACCTTTACTCTCAATGAGAGTACTTCCAGCTGGTGCGTATATCCGAACCCAATTACGAAGCGGTGCGTTAAGACAAAGTCCACCACTCTCCAAGCCGCAGTCACTGCCTTGGTATGGATTTTTATAATCGACAGACAATTTGGTAGTCACTGTACTATCAGCATTGACCGTAATGTCTTTGGTTATTTTTTCCTTCACAAACATATTTGACTTAGCTCCAGCCATATTACTGTTGTTGACGTGTATATAGTCCCACCCATTTCCCTCTTGGTACTTGAGGGTGCTTGCGATATTCTCACCTGTCATAATGCGACCCGCCATGTTGAAGCTCTCTGCTGCAAGTTGTGTGGATTCATCATGGAAGTACGTCAACATATGCTTCTGATTTATTTCTGAGAGTAACATCTGGAAAAGCTTCCCCCAGTACTGTGACGGTGATACACCCAATGCTTTTTGCATCAGAAGCTGCATGAGAGTACCTATGACATCTTTTCTAGCTGTACGCACGTATCCTACAGGACGCGTAGAATAATCCTCTAACTCGTAGACAGCTCTCGGGCAATCACAGCGCTTATCGATATCTGCCGAAAATACCCGTCCACCGATAGTCTCAGGACCCAATATCTTTAACGCCTCGACCAACACATGCGTATCAAGTGCGATGATGCCATCAAATTTTTCTGCTCCTGCCGCTGAGTCGTACATCTTTTCAAATTGCTGCATAGAAATCTTGAAGTCAGGACTCAAATTACTGTCTCGTATATGGAGCTGATAGACCCCTTTATGAAAGGTGAGAATCTCTCGCGGTGCTTCAAATTTCTTTTTCAGAGCACTGTCGAGAGAATAAATGTCATCGGATAATTCAAGGACGATCTTGCCTTTTTCAAATCGAAACTGCGCATACGCAGTGAGAAACCCACCCGTGGATCGTAATTCTTTATCATTCTGAAAAAGGATAAGATACCGCTTCATCTCTGGTTCACCGAGCATGCTTGGCAAATTCTTAAGAAGCGGCTGCGCGTTGACGAAAAGATTCGCTGCATTATCTATCACTTCCTTACCGGCAATGAGCTTTTCTCGAATTACTGTTTTACCAATCTGCTTTGGATACCTATTGGGATCGATTTGATCGATTTCTTTACGCATCAGATCAACGGCTGTCGCCATCTCATTTATTTTTGGCGTGAGGGCACTCATGGTCTTGACGGCAACCTGTATACGTTGGTCAGCTGATCCTTGTACAAACTTACTGCCACCCGTAAACCCTAAAAGGTCTGCATTTGGCTCTAATGCCTCTATAGCTCGATCTGCCGCATCAAGCGCTGCAAGTCCCGCGTTGACGGCGTGTAACCCATCATTTATATATGCGCCTAAGAATGGAATATATGAGAGAGGCTTGACCTTCGCGTATTCTTTCGATAACTCTGTTACTTTTACGCGAGTCTTTGCTAATCCATCTTTCGTGGCAGCCAAATCCTGATTTTTGAGTGCGTCTGCAGTTTGGCGAGCGATAGGGAGTGCTTCATTAGCTTTTGTGATGACGCCGCGAAGTGGCAACAACATGATGCCAATGATTGCGATAAAAATAACGATGACTAGAAATGGAATACCTACATACTTCCACTGAAATGTGCGTTTTTTTGCCGCAGGAGGAGGGACTTGATCAGGGAGGGTGTCTACTGAAATTTTCTTAAGTTCTTCGGACATACAATCTATTGTTTCGGAAATTGGGTATGTTTGTCAATACAAACCATTACACTGCCCCCTTGCCGTAGATCATCGCCCACGGGCTTTTCAGTATTATGATGATATCAAGAAGCAGAGACCCTCGCTGTACATAATCAGCATCAAGCTTGATGCGTTTGTCAAAGTTTACCTCACTTCGTCCTGACACCTGCCAGTATCCAGTGATCCCAGGGCGCGCTGAAAGCACTACTTTTACCAACTCTCTGGTGTGTGGATACTTTCTTTGCTGCTCTATAAGCTCGTCAGGATAATAGGGTCTGGGGCCTACTAAACTCATATCACCTTTAAGGACATTTAAGAATTGTGGAATCTCATCGAGTGAATGTTTGCGGATAAATTTGCCAACAGTGGTCACCCGAGGATCCTCAAGCAATTTGTAACTGTTTCGCTTGTACTCTTGATACAGCGCCTTTAGTGTCGGATCTGTACGTAACTTCTCATGCGCATTGACGATCATTGATCGAAATTTTAGAAGTTTAAACGGTCTCCCATCTTTGCCGACGCGCTCAGGCGTGTCAGCAAATATAGGTCCCGGTGAATCAAGTGTGATGGCAATTGCCACGAGAATACTTATAGGCAAGAAAAAAACAAAAAGGATCACACTGCCAACCAAATCTATACACCGCTTAAAAATGGAATACCACATAAAGTTTTAGGTGAGGTGATCGTTGTCAGTCCCCTGCATAGACTCTACAAGTTTTTTGACTTTCGGTACTGATGTTTTTTTACAGATCAACAAAACGTCTTTGGTGTTGACAACCATTATGCCATCCAGATCAATGGTCGCTACAAGCTGATCGGTATAATTGTACACTAATGAATCCTGAACATCTGTAAGCATAACATTGCCTTGCGTCACATTCTTATCATCACTGGTTTCCAACGACTCCTTGAGCGCTTCCCACGCACCGATATCACTCCACTCTATGTTTTCCGTAACGACCAGTGAATCTTTTACGTTCATTTTCTCCAAAATTGCATTATCAAAACTTATTTTCTCTAGCGTCGGGTATACGTGGCTTAATACCGTTTCAAACTCTTTTGTCCCATACGTATTGGCGATTTTCTGTATGCCAGAAGCCAAATTTGGTGCAAACTTTTGATATTGTTTCCACAAAAATGCTGGCGTGGTCACGAAGTACCCCAAATTCCATGCATGATGCCCGCTGACAAAATATTTTTGTGCGGTCTCTACATCTGGTCGATATTGATAATCTTCAAGTGAATGAAACGATACGCCATTATGCTCTTCTATTTTCTTGCCATACGATATCCAACCCAAATTTTCGCTAGCAAATCTAGGCTTTTGTGATACAAACACTATTTTTTGCGGATCTTTGGATATAACCTCTCCTGCCGTGATAAGAAGTTTACGAAACAATTCTTCCTTTTTGACCAAATGATCGCTCCAGAGAATCACCATGGGCTCCAGAGGGCTTTCTTTCAAAAGAATTGCAGACATCAGCCCTACTGCTGGCCCCACATCCCTCACTTGCGGCTCTCCAATCACGTGGGTAGAGGCTACATGGGGAAGTTGTTTTTTCACAAGCTCTACATACTGCTTTCCCGTCGATATGTACACATCACTCCATAAAAAATCAGGTTGCAGCCGTGACGCAGCAAGCTGCAACGTAGATTGATCTCCAACTATTTTTTCAAATTGCTTGGGAGATTTCTTCCGTGATAATGGCCATAACCTCGTGCCCACGCCGCCCGCAAATATTATCGCTTTCATAAAAATTCCTACCTTTCAGAAACTATACGCATCAGAGTATCGCTCATTTTTTGCTTAAAGTGCTCTTTTGAAAATTGTGCTGCCTGATTTTTACAATCTATGGATAGGATACGTGCCATATCAAATTTTTTGATAGCCTGCTTTATAGATTCCACAGACTGCTCCTCAAATAGTATACCAGTCTTTAGGTCTATAACACTTTCTGACACGCCACTATGTTTATACGCGATAACTGCTTTCCCTCGCGCTTGTGCTTCTACTGCTGCTATACCAAAGTCTTCGTCAGCCGCATACAGAAACGCACGACAGTTGTCATAATACGAAACCAACTCTTTCTCTGTCAAATGATGTGTCACAAACGTTATGGTATTTCCTGCTATTTTTTGTAACATAGGCAACTCTCTCCCGCTCCCAACGACCACCAAGGGGACCTGTAACTGATTACACGCGCGGATAAGTAAATCAACGCGTTTATACGAAACAAGGCGCGAAACTGTCAAAAAATAATCACCAGAAACAAATTGCTTGGCAGGACTAATTTCTACTGGCGGATAGATTACAGCCATAGTTTTTCTATGATAATATTTTTCAATTCTCGCTTTCACGCGATTTGAGATTGCAATATATGCATCCGGCCTATGTGAGGCTATCAAATCCCAATGTTTTAAAATAGGTGCCCATTTTTTCAAAAAAAATCCTAATACGGGCATTCGTACATACTGCTCATACCCACTCCATAAATATCTCGTTGGGGTAAGACAATAACATATATGATATGTCTGCGGTTTCGTAATAATATTCTTAGCTTCCGCAGACGTTACAGAAATCACAAGATCGAACTGATCAAAAGTAAATTGCTCAAAGGCAAACGGTGTCAACATTGGTAACACTTCATGAAATGAAGAGGCAAATGGAAGGTTGTTTAAAAACGAGGGTCGCACGCTAAATACCTCAGCCCATCCTGCTTTTTTAGCATTGTATACGGCAGTATAGAGAGGCGCATCCGGATACAGCTCATGAAGCGCCATAAGCACCCGTTCAGCTCCACCATACTTATTTACCCGATCATATACGAGTGCAACTCTCATAAAGCTTTAACGTTTTCTTTGCCATATCATGCCAATCATATTTTTTCAAAAATGATGTCATCTTTTGAGGTGAAATTTGATGATCGCTTTTTTTCCACGCAAAAAGAAGAGTGGCAAGATGCTTACTGTCGCTTGATGGAAAATACGTAACCATATCCTGAAGTATTTCTTTATGCACAGGAATATTTGACGCGATAACGGGACACCCGAAAGAAAGTGCTTCAAGGGGCGGCAGCCCGAAACCCTCCATCAGGGAAGGAAACAAAAGTGCCTGCGCGTATGTATACAAACAGACAAGCGTCGCATCATCCGCTGCTCCAAAGAAAACTACTCGTGACGACAATCCTCGCGTGATAATCTGTGCGTGCAAACGTTTGTAAAAAAAATCTTCCTTCCCGACAAATACTATTTTCGCTTTTGATTTGAAATGAGAAAGAGCGTCAATAACGACAGCAAGATTTTTGTGAGGGTACGCATTTCCTACGTACAAAAAATACGGAAAAGAAAACAGTGGGCCTGTTTTTTTATTTTCTAAATTCACCCCTTCATATGTCACGGTTATTTTGTCGCCTGCAATTCCATAGTGTTCTTGAATTTCATTCTTGGTGGCGTTTGATGGAACGATGATATGTCGTACTTTCTTAATACCTATGGATACAATTACACCATATAAAAATCTTTTCACCTTGTACATCAACCATGGACCTGTAGAAGCTTTTCCGGTATCAAAGTGTTTTATTGTGAGATCATGAATCGTCACAATCATCGCTCCGTTATAAAAAATTGGTATATTAAAGTATGGAATATGTACAACATCCAAACGCTCTATAGCAAACAAAAACGGCATCACACACTGCTCGAAAACAGTGTGCCATCGGACATTAGCGCGCACCTTTTTCCATCGAGCGTTGGGAACAATAAAATTGTTAAATCCTGTCCGATATAAAAAAACAACGTATTCATTCTGGTCATCAAGTACTATGAGTTGCCGTATAAGATTACGGATATACCGTCCGACACCAGTCTCATCTATAAGGCGCGCGTCTATGCCTATTTTCATATCCCGATTCTCTCCAATAAAAATATACGAATAGTATAAAAATCATCTACCATCATCGTAATCCACCACGGATATATTTTTTTATAGTGCTTTTTGTAAAACAACCAGTTATATCTATGAAAATATACTTCTGTAACGTTTCGCCTTTTTTTGAGAATGTTGTCTCTTCCACTTTGCTTCTTGCGATGCAGTATCGACGTTTGCGGATTAAACATGATCTTCCAATCAGCTTTTTTTATCCGATAACACCAATCAATGTCCTCACCATACATAAAATAATCCTCATCCAGAAGTCCTACGTGTTCTATAACCTCACGCCTCACCATAAAAAACGCACCGACGATACAATCTACCTCGTGAATAGTTTCTAAACCTTTATATCCTTGGTGATATTGTCCAAATATTGTTGACGTAGGGAACAATTTTTCAAGCTTCAACAAATACGTCAAGGATGCCCATGGTGTCGGAAATCCTCTATGACACGAAGGATCCAAGTCCCCTGATGGTAATAACACCTTGCACGTTGAGACGCCCACATCATGATGCGCATCCATATATGAGATCATGGAAAAAAATGTCGTCTCACGCACTTCTGTATCTGAATTTAATAGTAAAATATATCTGCCTTTGGATTTTTTGATCCCTGAGTTATTCCCTGCTGCAAAACCTATATTTTTTCCATTTTGTATACGTATAACTTCGGGGAATTCTTTCGAGACCATCTCAAGACTTCCGTCATCTGATGCGTTATCACATACGATGACTTCCATTGTGTAATCTCCAAGCAACGAAGCAAAGACTGTAGATAAACACGCACGCAACAGCTCCTTTGTGTTATACGAAAGTATGATGACAGAAAGATCGACCTTATCGTTTTTTTTCATGTGTAGTACGCCAAACTGTATCAAGCGTTTTTGCAATGCTATCCCAATTATATTCTCTCTCTACCAGCGTTCGAGCTGCTTTTACTACTTTTTCTCTATGGGAGTGATCACTGACCAATCGCGCCAGTTTATCGACAAACTCATGTGGCGTATTGGCAATCAAAACGTGTTTTTCATCTTCACAATCAATACCTTCTACACCCGCACGCGTAGAAACGACAGGTACACCGCTTGCCATCGCCTCGAGCACTTTAAACTTTGTGCCGCCAGCGATGGTCATGGGAGCTAATAAGGCAAACGCAGCATTATACTCATCACGGATATCAGAAACATCAGTTTTACCTATAATTCTACCGGTTAATGCAGCCAATACATTTTCAGGCATATTTCTCCCAACGATTGTCAATGTGCTCTTTGGAAAACTCTCTGCAATCCTCGGCCAAATATCTGATAACAAACGCTCTACAGCCTCTATGTTTGGTAACCAACGAAAATTACCAACAAAGAGAAAATTTTGGAGTATCTCTTTTTTGTGTTTGGGAAACGTAAACGATTCTGTATCTACACCGTTTGACACGACAGATACAGGAAAACTTAAATATGATTCCATAACACGTTGATCTTTTTGGGACACCGCCGTCACCATGTCAGCCTTTCGCCATACATAGTGCTCCCAGCGTTTAAGCCGCGAAACATCAATCATAAGAAGAAATCGCAACGGCAAAAAAGAACGTTTTCGCACATACTCTTCATACACCTGATACTCAATATTATGTTCAGAAACCACAATAGGAACGCGTGTATTTGGTATCGATGGCCACACATAAAACGGTTCAAGGTGAATAAGATCAAATGCTTTCGTAGCGAGTACCTTCGTAAGAAGCCTATACATCTTGGCATTGGCATAGGTCGAAAGCAAAAACGGCATCCGTGTAAACAAAGCTCTGGCTATATACGGCACCTGCCATGCGCGACCACGATTGACCATATAAACCTGCTCACAAAATGAAAGGTCATTTTTATAGGATCGCTCTTTCTCATCCCTAATAAATGAGACGAGTGTGATTGTATGTTTTGAAGAAAGACGCTTGAGAAGATTATACATCCGTATTTGTCCCCCCGAATGCAGAGGATACGGTAACACTGCTGAAACGACGAGGATATTCATTTAGGTTTTGTAAGATCGATAATAGCAAACGTATCATTTCGCACGAGCACTGTATAGGTCTCTGCCAGTGTTTTTGTCTCCCAGTCGGCATCTGTTGGGGACACAGTTACGTAGTGTGTCGCACCTTGTGCTAATTTTTTGTCTATATCAAATCCCAAAGGCCATCCTGTACGCTTGGTCTGATATAGAAACGTCGTATCACCGTTATATGGTGCTATGACCTTGGCATCTTTGGGCAATATCCTATCAGCTTCTATCCCTGCCATGATAATTTCTGGCCTGTTTATCCAGTAATATGTACGCATATGAAACCACGAAAACGCAGTCGTAAATCCTATACCAACAACTAAAAATGTAATAGATGCGACACGAGAGAAATTTGTGTTCGTTAACAGATATGCAATTCCCTTACCTGCATATAAACATATGACGGGAAGAAGGAGTATCTGATAATAATCATGACGCACGTTGCCAGCGGCAAAAATAACAAGATATGCAATGCTTCCAAGCAACAAAAGAGGTGGGACCCATTTTTCTTTTTTATCAAGCTTTAACGTAATGCCAAGTCCTACAAAAACTACTCCCCAATATCCTAAGATAAGTTTCGATACGCGTTCAGCAAACAACCAATGAAACCATGCGCCTTTAAATCTGATATTGCCATCATTTAATAGCCATAAAAACACAGGGATGCCTTCTTTGTACTGCAAGATCCATTGCCTCCACCAAAGAAATGGGACAATAGTGATCAACGCGGCAATAGCCGCACGCGCAAATAATTGTAAAGAAAATTTATACTGTAAAATCATTAAACCTCCCAATGGCAACAACAAAAAGCCTGCTGTCGGTTTGATAAGAATAGATAGGGATGCACAAATTACGGATAAGAAAAAAGAAGTCTTCATCATTAAAAAAATACTACTTATCGCAAAAAACACCGCTAATGGCTCGGCTAACACTACCCTCCCATAAAAAACACTATACGGCAGTATCGCATACAAAAACCCAGCTGAAATTCCAGCAAGCGGTGTGATAAGCACAGAGGCTATAACCGCAAGAAGTACCGCTGTCAAGGCTGATGCAATGATAGTGATTATACGAAGCGCTATATCGACTGATAAAAACGGCATCATACGCACAAGCATCGTAGCTGCCGCCTGATACAGTGGGACTTCCACCATCCTATACCCATGTGGATTATCTTTGCCTGACTGGATGTTTGAAAGATCATGGTAACGGGGATGCAATACATCTATACCATCTGTCACAAAAATTCGAGCGACAGATGCGGTATCTACTTGACGAAAACTATGCCAGTCAGAAACAGGCGCTGTTACTTTGTACAATCGAAGCCCTACAGCCACGACAAATATCCCCACAAGAGCAATCGTAAACCAATATTTTTTCAAATCTTTCATTCTACTTCTATAACCTTTGTTTCTTGTCGCGCTTTGTTTAGGACAAACTGTTCGTCAAAAAGAAGTACATCAGGAGCACCAATCGGACTCTTTATGGCAAATCCATCCTTAACCGTGGGTGCTGTATATACTAGATACGCATACGGATTGAATTTAAACATGTGCCACAATGCATCCTCAAGACCCGTTGGGAATATCCATGCTCTCCCGAATCGTATCGGCATATTTACAAAGACAAAGGTATGAGAATTTTGTAATGGAAAATAATTTGCTTTCAGCGTCAAGATAGTACGCTCGGAAATGTTGGAGGCAGTGTGCCAATCACCGATAACGCGCCGGAGCTCTGTATAATTGAAACCAAACGCCAGCAAAAGAAGCGTTATTGCAACAAAGATACCACGTCCTTTAAACATTCGTTTCTCTATAAAAACTCCGACTGCAATCGACAAAAACACGGTCGCACTTAACGCATAACGCTCTGCCATACCACCTAATCCGATAAAGGGAAGCATCGACACACACGCCATCAAAATCCACAACGAAACCTCTCTGTTTGATGACACCATCCTCCCCAAGCGCTTGAAAAAATACACCAACACTATCGTGAATATCCCGAGTACACCCAACACAATCACAGGCATACCTTTTACGACTTCTCGAAAGGCTGTCATCCACTCAACGACCCGCGGTCCTCCATATGTTGCCAATATATAGCCGATGCCATTGGCGGGAATATTAAACGGTAATCTCAAGAAATTGACACTGTAATCCCCTGACTGGAGTAGTGAGTGCGCACTCGATCGCATAACCCAATATATGGGAATAACCCCGAGTATCAGCGCATAGTGCGTACGTTTAAATAGTATGAGAATAGCAACGAGTGCAACAATCAATGGACTTACGATGCCACCCTCATAGGAGAGTGCGGATACCAACGCAAATACTAAAACAGCGCCCGCATAAATTATCTTTACAAATCTACGCGTTGTGCTCTTTGTACTGATAAGAATAGAAAGTACAAGAAACAGAGTAGACAAGAGGCTAGAAAGACCTGACGTCCAAACGACATTCTCATGATGGATAGCCAAGACGATAAACACCGCAGTCGTCAAAAACGCGACACTTGTACGGACAAATCGTGCGCGCAAAATCGCATATACAATAGCCGCAATGGCTGCAAATAATCCAATAAGCACCATGTGATACCCCCAAGGCTTGAGCCAAAACAAACTATACAAGACAAAGTACATAATTTTTGCAATTGGTCTGTAAAAAAATCCGCTTGCATCAACAAAAAACTTTGGGAGATCGGAAATAGTCGTTGAGGCAGCCCACCTGAGCCATGTGAAGTCATCTCCGACAAAATAAAACGAAATACTATCCTTGAATATCAAAAACGTCAGCATAACGATATACACATACATTGAGAATTGACTCGTACATACTCGCAGCAAAAGCTTCGGGTATGATTCTCTCCACGCCCTCACAGAGAGTACCGCCACCATTGCACCGATAAGCGGCCACAACGTAAACGCTACTTTCGACGCCTCAAACACATCAATAAGCGTCGCATTTAAAAATAACCCGACGATACCAGCGGATAACCCTGTCACAAAGGCCTCTTCGTATGGCGAGAGTAACGGCTTTGCCTTACCATAGAGCGCAAATAACGTGATAAAAATTCCAACAAACGCAATCGTTCCAAGGATTCCCGTTTCCCCAAGCATCCGCATATAATCGCTATCACTTGCCACAGACAGACTTGAGTATCCGCTCCCTGTTATGATATTTCGTTTAAATGCCGCTATCGCTTTGGGCCATTGGCCTTGTGATCGTGTGGTAAAAGAAATGTCATACACAAATGCTTTTTGTATAAGAAAATTTCCCGACACTGTAGCGATCTCACCAGAGCCTGTGGAGAGAGGAGTGCTGACAAACATCTCTATAGTTTTAAATGTCTTTGTGGGCTTTGTAGCTACCTGCGGAGCACTTATAAATCCGCTGCCCGTCGGAAGTGTTTCTACATCCGGCTTTTCTTGTGTACTGACCACCGCATTAGAGCCATTAATACTCTCGAGCGTTCCTATGGGTTGACCCGTTGAGAGGTCAATAATGACATCAGAGAACCGAAGTGTTTTATAAAACCGCTCAGACGCTGTAGAGATGGAATTTAAAAGAAGCATACTCACTACCACGACAGGAATAATCCATATTTTCTTATTTTTCCACCACAACATCATCACAATCGATACAAGATACACACCAAACGATACACGCGATGCGGTAAAAAGTAAGAGAACCAACGATCCTATGGCAACACTGAGCATACAAAGCTTCTGCCACAATTTTTTCATCCCAAACACAAAGCTCCCAAACAGCGGGATCAAAAGCACCAAATACGCAGCTAAATCATAATGACCACCAAAGGTAGATGCGATGCGCGCGGTGGGAGGTAAGCGCAGTGGAATGCCCTTGGAAAATTCTTCATTCATAGTAAGGAATGCTGGCCACCCTACAAACTTTTGCCCGATGCCGTAGATAATCACAACAAGTGTCGCGACCGTAAGAGTCCAAAGCAACACAGGTAATGCTTTTGGATTTTTGTACACCGCATAAAATCCCACAAAAAACATTCCCATATATTCAATTCTTCGGAATAGATGCAAAAATGCTATATGGGCAATAAAGTCAGGATTTTTGACGACAACCATGCCCACTACGACAGAGATGAGACCAACTACCCAATACACAATAATCGGTACAGTGAGAGGTGTTTTTAGATCAATTTTTCGCTTGACTACCAATATCCCTACTGCAAACAAAACTATAGCTACCAAAAAATCCTCAAGTCGTATATACACCCATGTCTGCACTACATCCAAAAGCGGCAATTTAGGATACAACGGGATAAACGCCAAAAGAAAGGCGGCTCCCAACAAGAGCCACTCTTTTTTACACCAGTGTATAAGCTTCTGCATAAGTATCCTTTAGCTGTGCTCTCCCCATCATAACACCGATCATCCATCCAATAAGCGCCTTTGTTTTTAGCAAAAATTTCAAAATAGAAAGCTGCCATGCAGGCATATACTTCCCATAAAAATGGAGAAGCCCACGATAAATATTTAAGACTGGCCCTTTCCTCTTGTTTTGTGAGCTACCCCCTCCAAGATGCACAACAAGCGCGCGATGGTAAAAATATGTAGGATACCCTTTAAGCTTTGCTCGATACAAAAGATCAATCTCTTCCATATACATAAAAATATCTTCATCAAATAATAAATCGTTCATGAAAAGCTTTTTGGCAGCGATGATACAGGCTCCTGACACCCAATCTACCTTTCTCGTGCGATCGGGAGACCAACGAGTAAGCCCCAACACATCACCCTTTAAAAATAACGCGGCAAAGGTAACGGGCAACGTGAAAAATGGCCCACACGACGTCTGTGGGCTTCTATCGGCATTTAAAAGTTTGCCGCCGACAAACGCGTTGGGATGCTGTTTTACAAAGGCATGCAGCTTGAGAATAGATGAATTCAATGCTACGGTGTCAGAATTTAAAAGCAATATATATTCTCCTTTTGCGACCTTTATCGCTTGGTTATTTGCTTTTCCAAACCCTGCGTTTATTCGATTGAGTATGAGTCGTACTTTCGGAAACTTTTTTTTGATTATATCTCTTGTGCCATCGGTGGATATATTATCGACGACGATAACCTCAAATGAAATTTTGGTGTGATCAAGTGATCGAAAAATAGACGCAATGCAATCATGTGTTAATTTTTGCGTATTAAAGCTAACGATAATAATAGATAGATCCATAAAAAATTGGGGTTATTGAAATAGTCGTGCAAATTTTAATGTATAGTGCAAGTCTTTAGTTCTATCCTTGATAAATTTAGCGGGAACTCCTCCAACGACAGTGTATGCAGGTACATCCTTTGTGACGACCGCGCCACTTGCGATCACTGCTCCTTTTCCTATACGTACGTTGGGAAGTATAGTCACTCGTGTGCCTATGACTACGTAGTCTTCAATCACGACCGGTCCACCTATTTCACTAAAATCAGTACTCTCGATATCATGCTCCATCGTGTAAATGCGAACTTCCCCAGCAATAGACACATTATCACCTATGATAAGCGGCGATCGATGCGTTTTAAGATAAGAAATGAAATGTTTCATTCGCCCATCCAAAAATGCATCATTTCCAATGATTGTGTTATTCCCGATACTGACCCCTGCTGGTTGATTAAATTCAGCTCGCCAGTGAATTGAAGAATTCTTTCCAATTTTTACTCTAAATAACGTACGGTAAAGAAAAAGCCGGATCGTATGGCTAGGAATGTATCCTGTGAGGGTTGCCAAATATACCCAAAAATCGATAAGCATTCTCATATAGTTTTATTTTACCTGACTGACAACCTCTTCCAAAACAGAAAGCACTTGTTTGGCGGCAGTATCCCAAGAAAAAAGCGAAACTCGTTCTTTGCCTACCTGAATACGTGCTTTTTGCTCTGCTGATCCATGCTCACTGAGTGATTTGGTCAGTCCGTCTGTAATACTTGTGACACGTAGCGGATCAACATATATGGCAGCGTCACCTGCTATTTCAGGGATGCTTGATACGTTACTCACCACTATGGGGCATTCATACGCCATCGCCTCAAGGACTGGTAATCCAAAGCCCTCATACAGACTTGGGCATACGAAACACTGCGCATGCGTGTAAAGTGTCGCGAGGTCATCATCATGCACAAAATCAAGAATTTTTACACGATCTTTCACCCCATACACACTAGGAGCTGCGAGTATTTCTTCATACATCCAGCCCTTTTTACCGACAATAACAAGTGTTAACGAAGTGTCTTCAAGCTTTGAAAAAGCCTCAATAAGGCGCACAAAGTTTTTCCGCGGTTGCAGCGTGCCGACTGAGAGTATATACGGCGTACGTATGCCGTATCGGGTAAGAGGGGCCTGACGATTATCGATCTTTTTTTTCTTCACGCTCATACTCATCCCTGGATACACGACAACGACGCGATCCGAGGCTAGGTTATAGGCTTCCATTATAGCATGTTTGGAGTACTCACTAATCGTTATTACCTTTGCACAGTGCTGCACTGAATATGCTGTCCACGTTGTAAGCTGATAGAGATCCTTTTTGGTAAATAACTCAGGATAATGAAGATATGACACGTCCATAATAGAGCAAACGCGGGGAATACCTATAAAACGAGGCACGTAATGTGTCGGAGAAAATACGACATCCGCGCGTGGTTTATCTTTATAGAGACGCCATGGGAGACCTATAAAAGTCCAAAGTTTTTTCGGTCGTCTCACAACGTAGCGCCATACAGCAGTCTCGATGGGAAGATCATCAACCGGTGCATCAGGCATGTATACCCTCACAGTACTGAATCGACTTTTTCCTAGCTCTACCGCTGTCTTTATCCCAGTCAGCATCTCGTAGGCAAATCGACCAATGCCTACACGATTTCCACTATTTGCCTCATACCCGTCAATGGAAAGTATCATATGTATTATGGATATCCTGGATACACGACTGTGAGCTTATCCTCTGAGATCGAAAGAAATTTCATGACATCATTCTTTGTGGCAATACTGTCACAAAAAATCCGATCACATTCTTTCTTTACCCAATGCAAACGTCTTTTATGCACACCGACGATGTTTGCCCGAAACTGTCCTTGTTTGATATCTATATGTGGCTCTGGATGAGCGTCATTTGGATACGTAAAAACGACTAAATCATGCACCGTTGTCACACCTTTTGCCAAGATAAGTGGTGGCTGTGTCCAGTCACTGCTCCAAAACACATCAACATTACCGATAATCCACTCAATTGGTACGATATGAAGCCTGTTCCATACAATATCCAAAAGAATTGGCGGGACAGGAATAATGACCGATGAAACATTGGCGTATTTTTTTTCAAGCGAAGCGGCAAAAGCTTTTAACATATGACGTCTGCGAAGTGATGCGCCAAAAAGAATATAGTGGTGGCCGGCACCTTTGGTAAGTATGGAAGTTACTAACCGCTGTACATACCGTGATACTCCTGTGTGTTCAAAGGCTACTTGGCTTATATCAATTCCTATTTTCATATTGCGATATATCCCGTAGGATGATTCTCATGCCAATGCCATGCGGAGGCAATAATGTCTGAGAGTTTTGAATGTTTTGGTACCCACCCGAACTCCTTTTTAAGCTTAGAGGGATCAGCCACAAGCTCTGGCGAATCACCCACTCGCCTTTCTGATGTGACGACCGTAAACTCACGCCCTGATATTTCCTTCACCAACGCTAAAACCTCAGAAACGGTCGCACCGACCCCTGTGCCTACGTTGTACACATCACTTTTATGACCGTTTATCAGTGCATCCATAACCAGCAAATGCGCTTCACATAGGTCATCGATATGAATATAGTCACGAACTGCAGTGCCATCCTTGGTCTTATAATCCGTGCCGAAGATGTGAAACTGATCCCGAAGACCTAATGCTGTTTGACACGCAAGCGGGATAAGATGTGTTTCTGGCTCATGTGCCTCGCCGTTTAATCCATCAGAAGCTGCTCCACATGCATTAAAATAACGAAGACTCACTGATCGTATGCCAGAAGACCGATCATAGACATCAAGAAGTTGCTCAAAATTCCATTTCGACAATCCGTATGTGGATAATGGATTTATAGGATGGGTCTCAGGAATTGGTACTGTTTGCGGCATGCCATAGACAGCTGCTGTCGAAGAAAAAATAATCGGCATGGATCCTGCGTCCCGCATGCATTCTAATAGTACAGTCGGCGCGATGAGATTATTGCGCATATATCGAATGGGATTTTGGATTGACTCCTCGACAGATATATACCCCGCAAAATGTAAGACTCCGTCTATGTGATGATTGGTAAAGAGAGAAGAAACAGCATCTTTATCACCGACATTCCCCTCTACCAACGCCACGCCCTTTGCCATTGCGCGTGCATGACCATATTCGAGGGTATCCAAGACTATAGCTTCATGACCGTGCAACTGAAGCATTCGACACATGTTACTTCCGATATACCCAGCACCTCCAGTGACTAAGAACTTCATACTGTTATTTTACCTTATGAGAGGGTGTAAAGGAAAATAGAATGAAGAAAAGAAAGAATGCTGCCGCATACCACGTAAGCCGTTCTGCGGTAAAAAATATATGCAGTGCAAACAGTGGTAAAGATATACTAAGCATGAGAAGACCAGTCCACGCAAATAGCAGTGGATTTTTCAACGCTAAAAACGTACCGAGTATGATACCAAACACAATGTCTTGTGGCTTCATTGTAAATTTTTGTAATACGAAACAGTTTTTTTCAATCCTTCATCGACCGATACCACTGGTTGCCAACCCAAAAGCTCTTTGGCCTTTGTGATATCTGGTCGCCTCTTTACCGGATCATCTGATGGCAAAGGTGCATACATAATCTCTGATGTACTCTGGGTAAGTACTATAATCTTTTTTGCCAAATCTACCATCGTATACTCTTCAGGATTACCAATATTTATGACTTCACCGTTGGCATCTTCTTTTTCCATCAAAGAAATAAGGCCCTCCACTTGATCTGACACGAAGCAAAGTGATCTAGTCTGTAAACCATCTCCATACACGGTCAATGGTATATTTGCGAGTGCTTGATTGATAAAATTAGACACCACACGACCATCATCCTTTTTCATATTCGGGCCGTAAGTATTAAAGATTCGTGCAATTCTTGTGTCCACGCCATATTTTGTGTGATAAAGCATAGTCATCATTTCGCCGAAACGTTTGCTTTCGTCATAACAACTTCTGACACCATTCGGATTTACATTTCCCCAATAGTCCTCTTTTTGTGGATGCTCTTTCGGATCCCCGTATACCTCGCTTGTAGAAGTATAGAGAAAACGAGCCCCATGCTCTTTGGCAAATAGAAGCGCATTTCTCGTTCCCACAGAATTAACGAGCGCTGTTACTTCTGGATTATTCTGGTAATCGATCACTGATGCAGGAGATGCCAAATGCCATACATGTGTGACATCATCAATCACTGGTAATCCCCCTATAACATCTGCCTGAATAAAGGAAAATTGATGATTATTTTTGGCTTCTCTAAGATTTTCCATCTTACCGGTAATCAAATTATCAATCGCAACTACCATATGCCCCAGATCAAGAAGTTTGTTTACTAAATTACTCCCTATAAATCCTGCACCACCAGTAACAAGACTAACCGCGTTTTTACCCATGATTGCATTGTATCACAAGGTTTTTGACCATATTTATTCACATACGTAACAATAATCTTTTCCAAGAGCTCACTTTGCGTAATACTTAAAATAAGTTTGTTTCATGTAGAGATAGTATCCCTCTTAGGGGTACTATCTAACATCAATCTAAACTAATTAACTGCAGATTATCAAGTATCACAAGCAGACGTTTTAGTACATTTTTCCCCGTTTTCTTTCTTTATTGGTTGAGGGGATTCATATAAGGCTGTAAGGAACCGCTGAACTTGGAGATATGCCTGTGTTTTAACTTGTTCACGTAATTCTCCGACAGCTTCTTGAAAATCAGCGACCCAATTTGGCCCTTCTGCTTCTCTCGAGCGAAACTTGTCATGAATAGATTCGATGGCTTCTTTAACCAACCCATGCGTGATAAACGGCTGAATTTCTTCCGCCACGGCAAAGGGACCGGATTTATAGTACAAGATCAAACTATGAATATCGTAGGCATCTTTTTGCTTATACCGAGAACCCACTACAATCCCTTTCATGGTCATGATGCCCACAATATCCGCCATCTTGACGGTAGTTCTACCCTCGGCTCCGTCGGGCAACTTGCCTTCCAGTATAATATCGATGGCATGATCAAACATTACATCAGCACCCCTAGCTTTTCTGACAAGAAAATCATCTTGAATTCGCTGGTGACGCTTGTTTTGCTCTGTTCCGCCATATTCAGGTCCTAAAAAATCAATCTGAACTTGTTCTTCCCCTTTGCTGGTTATCACATTTTTTACAAATGAATGCTGAATTGATTTCCCTTGTGAATCTAGTTTTGGCTCATACCCTCGTTGTTTGAGGATTGTGAGAATTGAATCGTATCCCGCTTCATTTATAAGTTGTGGATTGACGGCGATATCAATATCCTTAGAACCAATATGTTTAAAATCCACACCAGATGGTTGGTACGCTTTCAATAGAAGATACGGAACCCAGCCTCCTACTAACACCAAGCCATCACGATATGCACGGAGGGAAATCATGAGCTCAAGAAGGTATGACAACGAAACATCAGCAATGTTTGATGTAAATGTAATTTTTGTTCGATCTCCTTGTTTTTGTGCCATGGTTGTTGTTAAAAGCCCATCTTTTGCTCTCGCAAATGTTGGGCCTGTTCTGCTCCACGTGCCGGATTATTAAATAAGTCCATATATAGTTGAATATTTGATACCACAGGAGCCTTTTTCCCAGAAGGAGTAGATATCTGTTGTGTCTGATAAAAAACTCCTTCGTCGTAGGGAATATATAGCTCAACATTAGCGCCATTTTCAACTTGTTGAAGACCGAGAAGTTTTTCCCAGTTTTCTAAATCACCAGATTGCTTAATATAAAACTGTAACTTTGTAATTCCACGAATAAAGGGGGCAATCAGATCTGCGCCGCTAAAATACGATAAAGCAAATGGCAAGTTTTCAGCTTTCTCTAAAACAGAGGTAAGAAGTTCTGTAGGATTTTGCACGAAACTAAAAAAGGTAAACTTCTTTATTTTATAGGAGGGATATACTTTTTCCCACGCTTTTAGTAAAAAAACAGGATCCCTCAAAGAGAGCCTATCTTCTTGATTCCACTCGATTAATTCTTCTTCAATCATTCGATCCAATGTTTTGTGCGTTTGCCCTAGGCTAACGTTGGATTCTTCTGCTAATTCACCTAACAGCCAAGTTTTTATCGGTTGAGTAAGTAATACACGAGTAATTCTGCTTGAAACTGGAGCAAAAAGATTTTTTAGCGGCACTTTTTGAACAAAAGGGTTTTTTTCAACAATTTTTTCGATATACAAAGAACCTTTTTTGAGATAGAAATTGCCAGCTAAATCCATAATTCCCACACCTTCTTCCTTAGCGACTTGGCGAGCTTTTTCACCTATAAACTGTCCGGCAACAAAGGGTATGCTCCCAGCTTGAATTGCGTATGCTTTAACGTGACGGGCAACTTCTCTAAAACTAGCTGTTCCGCCTGTATATTTAACCTCAATAGCGACTTGATAATCCCTGCCTTCAACAGTGAGAATTCCTTGTGAATCAGGACTATTTGTGCCCATTGCTGGCACGACAAGACCCTCAAAAGCTAAACCCTGAGGAATACTGGCTGATAGTTGATTTATTATTGTCTTTTCGTTCATATAAGACTTTTCATTAAACAGTGAAAGTATATCAAATAGTGAAAATGATTGCAAGGGCAGACTGTGTCACCCCGATTGCTATCCTCGCAAAGCATTAAGCAAAAATTGAAACTGGCAATCCTGCACTTGAAGCATATGCATGTTTCATTTTTTCTTCCCATTTATACGGCTTTAATTCCATCATTTCATGGATAATTGATTCTCCAAATACATGCTGTAAATCCGATTCAAAAGTTTGCCCTAGATACTCTAACCTATCAAGCGTTGCCGTGTCAGCACGATTTCGTGATCGCAAACCTACAAACCGATCATGGAGGCTCACGGATTTTTGATCAAATGTCCAGTCACCGTAGGTGAGTACTGCAAATTGTATATCTTTCAATCGACCGCTTTTCCCTCGAGAGAAAAGATACGCATGATCCTCTTCCTTCATATGATGAAGAAAATATGGATCAGCCCCATTTTGCTCTAATAACGCCAGCGTATTTTTTTTCAGAATATGTTGATGGATGGACGTCATCTGACACGTTGTGCCACCCTAATTCATCCATTTGCCTTCGTCCCGCATGATCGATAAGCTTATGATCACGAAGCAAATCAGGATCAAGAGATGCGAGGGATGCTGGCGTATATCCTAATGCAAGTAATTTTTGTTTCTGCATGGGTGTCGCATGTGCAATTTTATCTGCCAAAAAATGTACATGCCGTGCGGATCCCACTATATAATTAAATATTCCTTTCCAACGCACTGCATCCTCAGGAATTTGACAGCCCAAACATCCCCGACCCTTCTGTGACAGTTCTATTATTTTCAAATGTCTTTTCTGATACTGAACCCAATAAGTAACTTAGTACGGGAAATTCTTTAAGCGTTTCAATCACGAATGGATTGTCCACGCGATATTTCTCTATAAATTTGTCCACCGGAATTTTTTGCATCATCAATTCTCTTTTTGACTTCTGCATTATTCCCTCTCGTAGTTCTTGTGACATGGCTTGATTATATCAAATAATATGATACAGTTATGATCATGAAAATAGCATTGGTAACCGGTGGCGCTGGATTTATCGGTTCTCACCTTGTAGGCAAATTGTCAAAAACCTACAACGTCCATGTAATAGACAATCTAGCCACAGGAGATAAAACGTTTCTTCACAAGGACATCCCACTCCATATCGATGACATACGAAATAAAGAAAAAGTATTTTTATTAGTTAAAAAAATAAAACCGGACGTTGTTTTTCATATCGCAGGACAAGCTTCCAATATCAATTCTTTTTCCGATCCGCATTTTGACATCGACGTCAATTTTAAAGGGACGGTCAATATGGTGCTCGCAGCCCTTGCCGCAAAAACACCACGTTTTCTCTATGCATCATCCATGACAGTCTATGGCCATCCTGATACGCTCCCAGTATCGGAATCAATGCTTTGCAGGCCGGTTTCATATTACGGTATATCCAAATATGCTGCCGAACGCTTCGTCCACGCGACAGCTGCGCGCACCGATCTCTCACACGCTTTCAACGTAACCTCTTTTCGCATGTTTAATGTCTATGGCCCAAGGCAGAGCCTGACTAATTCCTATCAAGGAGCTCTCGCCATATTTATCGGCAACGTGTTGCGAAATGAACCGATTACTATATATGGCGACGGCGTACAGACACGAGATTTTATTTTTGTTGAAGACGTTGTCGACGCGTGGATTCGCGCTGTAGACGAGCCACACGCATTTCAACAGATATACAACCTAGGAAACGGTAAACAAATAAGTGTCAACGATATGGTGAAAGCGGTGATACTGGCAGCCGGCAAAAATCCCGATACGTACCCAATCATCTTTAAAGATCAACGCCCAGGAGAACAACGTTTTATGGAGGCTGATATGAAAAAAGCCTTAAAGGATTTTGCTTTCAAGCCAAAAACGACATTTCAAAAAGGATTATCAAAAACTCTTGCATGGGCTTATGACAAAGCTTTACTACGATAAATACTGGAAAGATCAAGAAGAATTAAGTGATCTTCCTTATAAATGGCCTATACTTAAAGAACTGCTCCCTGACGCAGCACTTGACTTTCTTGACTTTGGCTGTGGCAAAGGAGTTATTACCAAAAAAGTACACGAGCTTCGACCAGCGTACAGCATCAGCGGTGTAGACATTTCTCAAAAAGCACTAATGGTTGCCCAAAAAAAAGTTCCCTCGGGCACATTTAACGTAATCACAGAAACTCAAAAAATACCATTTCCCACCAATACATTTGATTTCATCCTAGCATCTGATGTGCTCGAACATATCTATGATACAAAAACTGCATTTCAAGAACTTTCCAGAGTATTAAAACCAAACGGATCACTGCTTATTAGTTGCCCATATAACGGAAAGCTAAAATTAATACTCGCTATTCTTTTTGGATTTGAATTCTACTTTGATCCCAATTCTCCACACATTCGACACTTTTCACCAAAGACACTATCAACATGTGTAAAAAATGTGGGGTTAACGGTACAAAAAATAGGCTATTATGGACGTTTTTATCCTCTCTCAAAAGGCATGTATCTTCTTGCATACAAATAACAACGATCGTCCAGTTGGTAAAAATTTAGGCAAAAGTTCTACATCTATTTGATCTGTACACAAAAATCTTGCTTTTTTTATTTCATTCATCCAATCACTTTTTGAAGCGAATGCATAAGGCATAGATATGGCATGGTCTTTCCAAGCATTAAAAAACCAATCCATAATTCTCATCCCAGGGATATCCCAAAGCCCGCGATATACAGGCTCAACGAATAACACCTGTTTCTTTGCGACTCGCATACACTCAAAAAGAAGTGCAAAAGGCGTAGGCGTATGATGAAACACATGATAGGAAATCACAATATCAAATGATGCCTTCTTAAAAGGCAATGATTTTCCATCATATTTTTTAAAACGAATTCCTTTTGGACGACTGCCAAAATCAACAACATCAACTCCTGTTATATGAAGAGACGGCATCGCTTTAAAAAGTTCTTGCGCAAATACGAGATCTCCACATCCAAAATCAAGCACGCTCATCCCCTCATGTAAATACTTTTTCAGTATTTGTACTTTTCTCTGAGCATTAATCAGTTTCATATCCATGAACAATATAATACAATGCCCTGATGCAAAAGACTATGACAAACAACGCCGTTATTTATGTCAATTTTTCACAATATGATAATACAGGAAGAATACTTGATTATCTCACAGAGCGCTTTACCTATGTCCTTCACTTTTCCTTCGACCACTTGAGACTAAAAAACGGAAGAAAAACAAATCTTATTACCTTGTATCAAAAAGGCCACAAACCCAAACAAAACACGCTTTATTCTTTAAGAACTCCTCCATACCTACTCTTTTTATCACTTCCACTCGTCGGGATTCTTATGATATTTCAAACAATCAAACACTCAGTTCTTTTCAAAAAAACAATTGGACCTTCAGTATTTTTTACCGTAAACGCATTTCCAGCTATGATAGGAATCATACTTCGCACGATGCACATCGTGACACACGTGCATTACTGGGTGTGGGATTATTTTCCTGTCAAAGGTCCCGACTGGACTCTTCAAATTATCCGATATACCTACCTCATCTTTGACATGATCGCGCTTCGATTATCCGATAAACTCATTTTTCCAAATCTTCGACAGTTGCGACTCAGAAAATCTCTACACGGTATCAAAGGCGATCATGCAATCATCCCATTAGGTTGCTCCAAACCAATTTTGTATTCATCGAAGCAAAAAAACGTTATAGGTTTTTTGGGCATGCTCAAATCGAGTCAAGGATTAGATCTTATTTTGAGCTGCTTTGATCAAGTTCTTAAACACAATCCAAATATTCGATTAGAAATCATTGGGTCAGGACCTGAGGAAGAATACTTTCGCATGAAAGCTAAAAAATATGGTAATAAAATAAATTTTTATGGCTTCATCGAAAATCAAAACATGATCAATAGGATTGTACATCGATGGTTTGCAGGACTTGCGCCGTATAAACCTATCATGGGAAATGAATCATATTTTGGAGATCCATCAAAAATTAAAGTATACCTAAGCCAAGGAGTGCCAATTATTACAACCAACGTCACAGAATATGGGGCGCTCGCAAAAAAAAACAAATTTGGTATTACTATCGTGTATACAAATAAAGAATTACTTAAGGCGATTCAAACATTATACAAACAGCAGCGAACATACCAGAAAAACGCATTACGCTTCGCATCATCGTTATATTATAAAAACCTCTATAAAACTCTCTTCAGATTCCCCTAATTATACCCCAATAACCTCTCGCAATAAGTTTCCTACCGCACTGCCAAAAAGAGGTAAATATTTTTTTATTTTGTTTTTATCAAGTTCTTCCGTGTGCCACCCATGATAACTTTTTGTTTTTTTACCTCTCGATATTAAATACAACATATCCAAAACAGCTTTTTCCGGCTCGGCAATATATGTCCCTCCTACCAAGTTAAATCCAAAAAACAGTTCCGATTTTATTTTTGAATACTCGCACACAACATTCTTCAAAATTATCCGCTTGGAATGTCTGGAAGTGGCAAGCGTCAGATTATACAGTCCCTGATCTATAATTCCATACTTTGATAATGCGCTTTCAAAGCTTATATAGCTTGGATAATACAGTTGCGTGGCAAGTTTTTCTACTTCAAACGCATGACCTCGCAGCATATACACGCCCCTAGCTATTTGGATTAGGACGGTGGCGTCTTTTAACCTCTTGATAGCCGTATGGATATGCGTCTCATCGGGAAACAGTTTTTTTATATCAGAAATGTCAAAAACATCCTTCCCCAGCTGTTCTATTTTTTCGACAAGCTCATCTTTTCTCATAAAGCAAACTCCTCCAACACCTTACGATGATTTATTGGGATGAATGGATTTAACCGATCCATCAGTTGTTTTTGGGTATACTTAAATTCTTGTTTTATCGCAAATGCCGTATGTAACTTTTGGTGTATGTACCATGCATCAAATAAATCCCTAGGCTCTCTTCTTTCCTTCGTTTCCAAAATCTTTACTTTATCCTTTAAAATGGCTTCAATAGTATACACGTTACCAGAAACTTCAATATTATTAAAAGGACTTCGCAGAAGACCTACAGTAGAAGCAAAATCTCCCACATTTTTATTAATTTCTACTTTTATGCCGATAGGTATGGGTTTAAATCCCACATCAAACACTATCTTGGCAAAAAATGTGTTGCGTTTATCATATATATCTTTTACTTTTACTTCAGGCATAATGCTTGATAATTTCTCTATAGTACTTTTAAAAGAAGCGTACGGAATGCTTTTGAGTAAAGAAAAATCTAAATCCTCGGAAAATCGAAACGAACCATATGCAAGACGCAAAGCCGTCCCTCCTTTAAAAACCAACTCCCTCTCAAATGAAGATGTGAAAAGCGTATCCAAAATATACATCTGGTAGTGCTCTTTAAGAATATTGTCAGTAACCGTACGATATTCAACCGCAAGTTTTTCCGCCTGATCTTGTGTTAACATACTATACATAAATGTATAGTACCCCTACATTGATTACAAGAAGCACTTTCAAAAATCAGCGAAGCGCGCAAGCGCTTTATCAAATTCATTTTCCCACGTATTTTCTTTTGCGAAATGAATGGAAGCCTCACGCATAGATTGATAAAGTTTCGGGGTAGTTAATATCTTTTGTATCGCTTGTGCAAACGCTTCTTTCGTATCATCCACAAGAAGTCCTGCGCCTACCGCATGTATATCCTGCCCAAGCGGCGGCACATCCGTCGTAATCACCGGCAATCCCGCTGCTACATACGCTCGTATTTTTGTCGCATCACCATATTTTCGTGCGGATCCCTCTACGTTTTTATATGGCGCAAGAGCTACCTGAAACGTACGAGCAAGGCTAGAAATTTTTTCTCTGTCTGCGATAAACCCATGAAATATGACGTTCTTACTAATTCCCAATGCTTTTGCTAATTCTTTTAATCTCTCTTCATTCGGCTCACTCCCACCAATAATATGCAAGATAACATTCGGTATTGTTTTAGCTACGATCGCTGTCGCTTGTACTGCGATATCCGGTCCATTTTCAAATCCTAAGGTGCCCAAAAATACAAGAGTATTTTTTTTAATCTTCGTTATTGGCAATGCGTGTATTTGCTTAGGATACAACGCATTTGGCACATGAAGTACAGGCGCTGCTTTCAACGGATCTAAACCCGCTTTGATACGTGCGGGCATCATGGCTTTTGACACATCCCAAATGACATCAGCATGCATACAGGCCTGCCTATCTAGCCAAAGATAAAGAGCATTAAACCAGTGAGAAACATATCGTCGTGGCGAATAATCCGACACATAATACACCACAGTTTTTACCCTTCCCAAACGACGAAGAAATACTCCCGCGAGCGCATTAATAGCTTCAAATCCGATAAAAAGATCAAACGGCTTCCTTGTTCTCAAACCTTCAACAATAACGGAAAGATAGTCTCTGATCTTAAACACTATTTGAGTCCCAGACGTATTTGAAAGCCACAATAAAGGAGAAAGAATTGTTAGGACAAATGCCGGCTCTTGAAATGAAACAAATTTTCCATCCTCATATACTTCTACGCGCGGATTTACAAAATCACTCCCCGGATATACCTGATCTATAAGTACCACTCGCTCAACTCTGGGTACGAAATAATCACGCATCGGCTCCAAATTTCCATTGATAGGAAGCCTCACTCCATCTTTCCATGGTGAAAACGTAGCGATAAGGACATGAAAAGATTTATCTATCATGCGCGCGAGATGTAAATAGGAATAGAAGTACTACGAATAATGTACTAATGGAAATCCACCTCCCCCATAGGTAATATCGACGTGGGGTAAATTCTATAATTACTTTGCCGTCCGCCATTTCTTGCAGCGCAAACGACATGATTCCAAAATTTTCTTTTTCCGGTGCTATTTTCTTTCCGTTTACAATCGCCTGCCACCCGTGATGAAACGACTCCGACATCACAAGTTTTGTGGGTTGCTCTGTAATAACCTCTACCTCGTAATAATCATCAGTTATATTACGCCAGTTTAAAACTGTTCCATTTTCTATCCAAAAATAATCTTTTGATGGTGGTATTTCATACACTGCGACATCACCCGATTGAATTTTCGTAAGCCATGACACAGTATCAAGAACTTTCTCTACATCATCTCTTTTTGTTTGACTATATTTTCTGTCATCGGTAAATATTTCTCCATACGGATCAAAGGGAACGATGATATACCGAATGCTCAAAGCATCCAATTGATCTCTAACGGTCGCAATTTGCATCGCGCGTTCTAAAGAAGCGGCGTCAGTGGCGCCCAAAAGTGGTCCTGCTTCTATGGATAACTGATTTTGGGAAGTGAAGGTAAATCTGCTTTGTCGAGGAACCCACAATGTACGAAAAAATCCTTGTTCTTGAGACAACAATTGTTTTAATGCAATATACTGCTTGGGAACTTCTCGATAGGTAAATGTACCACCCAAGGCACCTACCATAGAAGGACGAATTAAAATCATCCAATACAATAAAAATACGACCGGAATAAGCCACACTAATGTAGCATAATATTTTTTTGTGACTTGAGTAATAAAATAAAGAGTAAACGGAATAAGCACGGCATACGAGGTCATAATCAGCACATAAAATTTCGTGGGGTCGCGAAACATCACAAAAAACGGGATATGCTCAAACAGCCACACGTACACCAAACCAAATGGCTCATTGGCACCTTTGGACAAAAATGCCCCGACTAAACCAAGTGTCGCAAATCCAAAAACAAATGCATTTTCTTTAATTTTTTTTGTAAAAAGTAAACTAGAAAACGCAAGGATCGGAAGAACGAGAAATTCAGGCTGCAAAAAATACGTTTTTCCAAACAAATTCTCTGGCCAATTAGGATGGAGAAGCGAAAGTGCGTGAGAAAAATCAGCAAAACTAAAAAATCGGAGTGCGGAAATCGTCGTGTACGCACTTCCTAGTGTATCAAGAGTATTCTCTTTAAGAATCAACAGTGGCAACACCCAATAAAGATTTAAAAATATGCTTACTGCACCCGCCACAATGCCAAATCGCAACCGTTTCCAAAATAATACAAGTCCATGCTCCTCAAAGAGACAAAGTATCCCCATGCTGATAGCTGAAAGGTATGCAATCCGAGGATCGAGAGAAATTTGCATTCCAAATACTGCCCCTAATATAAGAGTTGTTGTCCACGGATCTTTTGTACCACGAATAAATCGAAAAAATGCAATAAGCACCCATGGAAATATCGACGCAGCATAAAACACCCCCATTTGCCCGCCACCTGTTACCATAAGCACGTAGGTATTCGTCGTCAAAATAAGTGATGCTATTGCACGCATCCAGAGGTATGATCTTGGCACTATTGTCGCCATAAGCTGCCAGCCGCCGGTCGCTATAAAAATGAGGGGACACAAAAACCAAAATAGTTTATACACGATTACCCATGGCAATCCACTTGCTACAGAAAGCCATGAAGAAATAAAATTATAGGTACTCAAAAAATACGACGGTGACAATCCCCCTAAACCTCCACCATACCCACCTTGCCATGCACTAGACAACTGCGCCATCTCGTTTACCATTTCAGGAAATCGATACGACCAATCACCTCCAATAATTTCACCACCTGTAAACCACGGTCTATATATAAAAATAAGAAATAACAAAACTAAAAATCCAACAAACACAGCTTTTCTATTCATACGACCCCATTTTTTATATATCTCCACATTCCATACGATAGTAAACCGATTAATGCCATGGCACTTATGCTTGCACCAATATAAAAATATGATTGCATACTCATATACACTTCCAAATCATATTCACTCTGGCCATCGGCATCTTCAGGCTTTATATACCACGCGTTGGCATATCCATTCGCTTGAAAGTGACGCGTGTTCGCGATACCTTTACCAGAAGCGGCAAGAGAGACGCGCCACCTGCGATTGTACGCTTCGCTTAAGCTTAATACGTATGGCCCATGCGCTCCAGTAACATGAACTTTATACATCGTCGGATTGACTTGAACAAACGATATGGTAGGTGGCAAACCATCCTGATTCTGAATCTTCTTTGTAACCATCATGAGAGGATGCGGTACATGAACAAGCGATACGTTTTTAAGCTCAATTCGTGAAAGTGATAATTGATCAGTGGACGGAGATATCTGTACAAACCCAGTATTGACGTGCGTATTGGTCCGGACCACAGCTTGATACTGTTGCCATGTAGGGGATTTGAGCATATCTTCAACGATCGTACTTGTTCCGTCAGCCTTTTCAGGCTTTATCTGACTTTCTAGCATCCGGACGACAAACGGTTCCCCACTTGTCTTATAAGAAAATGTCAAAAGATAATAGCTTTGCGGCTGCCAATCATCAATTTTCCACACCAATCCTTTTGCACCCTTAATATACCGTGCGTCTATCGCAAAACTTGCTGAATCTGTAGCGGAAAGTTCTGATTCTAGCATCATTCTCGAATTATTCGTTAGCATATTTTGTTGTTCCATCAAAGAAAGACTCCCTTGATCCAAGGGATTACTTTCTCCATGACTTACTGTTCCCAATTTTACCCATCGCTCTTTCAAATTCACAGGAACTTGGAAACGTGCATCGTTGATAGTCACAGAAAGTCGATCATGTACGTTATATGTACTCGTATCCACATACAGGTCGTATGGTCCCGCGTCTTTTTTGGGTAAAGACGCGCTATACGGCACTGTCAAATCGGAAAGATCCGCACGCGTCCTCTCGAGAAGATTTCCAAACATCATATCTGTTATTCCCTCAAGATAATCTCGATGTGAAACTATTGGGTCTCTATTTTTAATCAACAGTGTTACACGCCGATAGTGCTGACGCAAGTATTCAGTCAAAAGAAATCTTTGCTCCGTCTTCCATAATAGCGACTGATCTGTGGTATCAATCATTTTGATACTATCATCAAAATATCTATAGTAGCGTGCAAGCGTCGCCTCCCAACTGTTCATAGACATTCTCGATTCTTTATAGACAGTGTTAAAATCCTCAAGAGTGCGTAGCGTTCCCAATACCGGCATACTCTCACCAAAGCGTTCCAACTCAAGAATTCGCTTGGCAGATAAAAATGATTGTTGATCGATACGCGAAAAATAATTGGCTCTACCAAACTTCCATAATTTTACTTTTTCCTTCACCACTACCAACGGATATAAAAATGACGATGGCGACTGAGTCACAAACGCATGATGCATGATTCTCGGCGGATACGGATTTTTTACCATGGCAAGAAGATGGCTTTGCGATTCTGCAGGATAAAAACGAGCGTCAGCAAGCTCGACATCCTCCTCCTCAAAAAATACAGACGTATCAATAGTATTTGGCAAAACAGTCAATGGCACAGATGCATCGTTTAGTACGCGTGATAGAGAAAGTACATTGCTGGGAACATATACCCGAGGCACAACATCTTTATCATCAAGCGCATACACAAAAAATCGATTATCAAACGACTCTAAGAGTCGCAACGAAAGCGAATCGACAAACTGCTTATATTCCTTCTGACGCTTGGGTAAATATTTTCTCACGTCATCGTAGGGAAACGCAGGAAAGGCATCGTACACCTGTGGATCGCTATTATAAAATATATACTTGATATTTAAGATGCCCAGTATGCGCTTTACCATTGTAGTATCGTTATTGGCAGTTGCATCCAATAGAATTTCTCGATATCTTCCAAACTCCGCAGTACCCGCAAAATCCTGCTTTCCCGCCAAATATGAAATCATCGATGGTCCTTGGTATGCCCCCTCACTTTTTCCAGCCACAATCTGATACCCTGGGTCCGTCAACGGGAGCGTTACAAACTTTCCATCATTGGGCAATTGCCTGATGTATTCAAGTGCTTTTACAAATACTGGATCCATGTTCATCGCTATGCGACTATTAGTGGATTGCCATAAAATCGGGTTTGTTAAGGATCCATTGATAAACGGCCACGCATTGACAAAGAGTAAGAAAATAAATACTCCTAACCAAATCTTCACCTTTGGATACGCATTTATAATGACAAAAAGTGTCATACCAAAGACAAGAGCGTAATAAAACAAATACGCAGAAGCCCACTGCCCATAAAAATTTCTAAATATTGAAAATCCGGGAAGTATAAAAAGTTTTTTATACAGCGACAATCCCGCCTCACCTATATTTGCCGTAGCAAAAAAAAATATAGTCAAAAATCCTACACAAAATATTAGAAGCGTTTTTCTATATTTTTGTGGCTCTCCTGCTCCTCGTAACAAGCCAACTATCAGCGTAAACGGCACAAAAATCATAAAGAATAAAAATGTGGAAAGTTCTCTTGTCTGTGGTAGCATCAACACATTAATTGACGCCTTTATACTTGGTGCTATGGCCGAAAAGTACCCAAGTCCCCGATCATACTTCCCAGCGGCAGAAAACACAGACGTATACAAAACGCTCCCAGGAGTCACCATACTCGCAATTTGTGGCACTATATGAAATGCCTGAAGAAGTATAAATATAATACATGCTACGCCAATCTGTTTCCAACGGATATTCTGACCCAATACCCATTGTTTATACATCAAAAGCAAGACAAGAGTTATCGGATAAAATGCAAAAAAAACCGGAGCCGCCGCAAAACTAAAATTGGCAGAAAATACAAAAGTCAGCAAGAGCGCACAGAAAAGATAATACAGTCGATCAGATACCATAAATCGCAATAACAAATAAAACATAATAGGGTTAAGGAACACATGATTGTGCGTCATCAGCACCTTGTCCCAACCAAAAATAGAAACAGGGGAGAAAACATACAATAACCCTCCTGCCACCGCAGCAAACTCTTTTAATCTTTCACCTTTTGTAGCAGTATAGAGAAGTTGTACGATCGATAAATACACAAACAAAAAACTCATAGACACACTCAAACCATGAAATGCGCTTATTAATACCGTCGATGACACAAATATTCGCTTTGCTACCGCCAAAAAAGCCACAAATGGTATGGTCATAAAACCGATATTCTCCGAGCCTACACCAGAGGGAGAGACGGCAAATAAAGAATAATTGAGAAGATACCGAAGAGGATCATAAAAGTACAATCGGCTGGAATCACCCCCCAGATCCATAAATCCAGGTTTGAGCCAAAAAAAAGGAAAGATAAAGAGAATAAGCGTAATTACAAAAGGAAGAAGCTTACTCCTCATGCGGTTATCTCCCGCCACTGCGCAATAAGCCCAAGAGCCATAAACAATACTAGCCACACAGCAAATCGCTCAGTAGATATTGAGGCACTGCTTACAAGATACGATATCGCCATGACGACCAACAAAACAAAACATACTTGAAACACTCGTACACTCGTAAGCTTTCCTGTACGCGCAAAGAACCAATAAAGAAAAAGCCCGCCAAACAATCGCACATCTTTTGAAATTGGAAACACGAAGACTTCCGCTACAATAAGTATGGAGACGAATGCTAAAAACGTCAGTTGATTTTCATGAATCCATTCGCCAAACACCACAAGCATGTTTTGTGTTTTCTTAAACATATGTTTTTTGACGAATTGACATTAAAGCTAATACGATCAAAGATATCAAGGTAACACCCCACCCAATCCAAATATATTTTTGGCTCTTGAGCCTTAAGGTCATAGTATAACTCTTTTTTCCTTCAAGATCATCTGTGGTGAATCGCCACGCATTCGCATAGCCATTTAGTTTGACATGCCGATCCTCCGGCACGAGCGTGTTATCAACAAACAATTGCCAATTACGATTGTATGTATTATTCCACACTACTATATTTGGATGCGTATCCTTGGTCGTAAGCGACATATGATAGAAAACGGGACTTATCCGTGTCGCCATAAATTGCGCTTGACTATCTGGTGCACCCTCAAGCACATCGGTCACATACAATTCTGATCTCCATACCGATCTGTCCAATTCATATATTACATACGAACCGTTTGTATAAATGCGTTTCGTCGGAAGCTTGTCTACAAACTCTTCATACCCCTTCTGCGTTTGTGGAAAAGATGTTTTCATGTATGTATATGGCGACTGTGGGAAACCTGCCTCATAAATAGCAGGATCACTGTTGTGGAAAATATATCGTATAGATAATCGAGACAGCAAGCTTGTAATCGCCTCGTAATCTTTTTCCCGTGCATATTTCATCATATCCTCCGGAAATGGACCAAAAATCTGGTAGCCATTAAAATCTTTTTTACCGGTAAGCTGCGAAATCGTAGAAGTGCCTACATACGCACCGCCATTTTTACCGGCCAATACTTGACTATACGCATCCGTCAAGGGCAGCGTCAAAATTTTGCCATCATCCGGAAGCGATCGGATAAACGCTAATGTTTCTTCATATTTAGGATCCATGGCAAACGTCATACGTACATTATCTGACTGCGTATGAATTTTATTCACCGTCTCCCCCTTTAGAAAAGGCAACGCACTGACTACCCAAAGCACTATGATTACTCCACCCAAATACGACATCCACCTGCGATATGACAAATGCTTAATAATTACGTGTATCGCTAACCCTAAAAGTAGGGCATAAAAGAACGCATACACAGACGGCCACTGACCGATAAAATTACGAAACATCGAAAAACCAGGAATGTAATACAAATTTTTATAAAATTCTACGCCGACGTTGGTAATCTTGGCCGCGTAAAGATACAGAGTAACTAAATAAAATCCAGCAGTAAGAATCAAAACCTTACTTTTTGTATTCAAAACAAATCCTATCATGATAATGGTCGGCGCTATAAAACTCACCCAAGTAAGCTGTGTGACCATAGGTGTCATAAAAATATCTTTTACGACACTTGCAAGCGGTAAAATGGCAGTAAAATACCGCACACCTTCATGCATAATACTTGTGCGATCAAACACTCGAGTATTGGTAAAGCTTCCGGGTTCAAAAAGATTAATAACCTGCGGCAGGAGATGAAATGCTTGAATACCCAAAAACAACAATCCTCCATAGAACATCCATCTCCATGGAATTACTTTCCGGACGACAAACTTGGTGTAGAGCAGTAGAAACACTATTGACAAAGGATAAAACGCAAAAAACGGCGGAGCACTCGTAAGGGCGAAATTAGGCGCGAAGACAAAGCTAATCCATAGTGCGGCCCAAAGATATTTGACGTTGGTGTCTGTAAAAAACTTGAGGATCAAATAAAACATCAGAGGATTTAAAAATACTTGATTATGAGAGGTGAGCGCCTTGTCATAATTACCAAGCATAATCGGAGCTAAGATATAAAACATACCCGCCATAAGCGGGGCAAGTATACTTTTTTTTCTGATGACTTCCCTTACTATCCCATACATCGCCAAGAATCCAACGCTCAACTTAAGACCCGAAATAATATTGATTACAATCGTCGGAGACTGGAAAACAAACCTCAGCACGGCAATCAGAGCTACATAGGGAAGATAGTACGTATTAGGCTCTGCAAGCCCAAGTCCTTCCGGCACAAAATGATAGAGGCTCACATTTTTGATAAAGGATATGGGGTCATAAAAATATAATCTCCCGCTATCACCTCCTAAGTCCATCTCGCCAGATTTCAACCAAAAAAATGGTATGGAAAATAAACAGGCTGCAAATATCCAGTGAATATTTCGACCTATCCATTTGTATATGATCGTATTCATGAGATTTTATATTTGGCAAGAAATACATCAAAAACAGAGAGTACATACTGTATCATTTCATTCGTAATACCGGGATACACGCCAATCCAAAATCCATCATTCATAATTTTATCAGAATTGGATAGCGTACCTACGACTCGCATATCTTTTCTCCCTCGGTATGCCGGATGTTTTAATAAATTTCCAGCAAAAAGATTTCTCGTCCCTATCTTATGATCCTCGAGCCACTCTACAAGCTCCAATCTGGTAAATGGTGCACCATCAGCAATGACTATAGGAAACCCAAACCAACAAGGATCAGCTCCGTTTTCTACATCCATAAACAAGAAATATTTTTCGTATTTGGATAATCCTTCTAGCAAAGCTTGATAATTAGCCTTTCTTGCTTTAATAAACTTCGGTAATTTATCTAACTGAGCTAGTCCTATAGCCGCCTGCATATCAGTAAGCTTCACATTATATCCAATTTGCGAATAAATATATTTATGATCATAGCCATAGGGCAAGTCGCCGAGCTGCCAACGAAAACGTTTGCCGCAGGTATTATCTTTTCCCGTATCACACCAACAGTCCCTTCCCCAATCTCGAAACTGTCGGATCGCTTTATGAATAAACGGATTACTTGTCACTACTGCCCCACCTTCACCCATGGTAATCTGGTGAGCAGGATAAAATGAAAAGGTTGCAACATGACCGAAAGTAGAAACTAATTTGCCATTGTATGTAGAGCCTAATGCGTCACAACAATCCTCTATAAACCAAAGCTTGTGTTTGGTTACCAGCTTCATAATCCCGTCAAGTGGCATGGGATTGCCTAGGGTATGAGCCATCATGATGGCTTTTGTTTTAGGAGTTATCGCTTTTTGTATCGCCTGCACCGTCGCATTCTTTGTCCCCAAATCATTATCGATAAATACAGGGATGAATCCATTTTGAATAATAGGATTTACTGTAGTAGGAAACCCTGTGGCGACAGTAATGACCTCGTCACCTGCCTTCAGCGCACGCTCGCCAAAAACACTACTGGTAAGCGCCGAAAGTGCGATAAGATTGGCAGACGATCCAGAATTGACTAAGCTTACATATTTCACACCCAAATAATCACGAAATCGTCTTTCAAATTCTTCACTAAATCGTCCCTCCGTCCACCAGCCATCAAGCACTGCTTCGACCCCCTTATACATTTCCTCCGCATCAAAAACCTTGCCAGACACAGGCACAGGTGTTACGTTTGGAATAAATTTCGATTTGTTATATTTAGCCTTATAATGTGCGCGAATGTGTGAAGCTAGTGCGTTTTTCATATACGGATCCTATTGTATCGAGGTATAGCTCAAATCACAAACAGACGTTTAAACAATTTTTTCCCGTGAAACTCTATCTCTGAATACCCATACGCAATAACCATCAAAAAACACATAATCGGATGAAGAAACCATGCCACATCCCGACGCTTTACATATCCTCGAATACTAAAGATAATCGGCTCAACAAACGTCAAAGAATAAATGACATATTTGAATAAATTCCATCGATCACGCGAAGACGTCCAATCCATGACATGATACGTCCGCTCTGCTGATTTTTCATCAGTAAAAAGCTGCTTTATGGCCACACGTCTTTTAATATGTAACAAAATATTGTTGCCCATCACATGAATGATGCTATTGTGTATCACTGCGACTGTATTATGACCACGCTGAACTATATCTTGAAATGCATCAACGTGAATATATGATCTCTGTTTTTTTATGGCTTCATTAAGAATGGAACGGTTAATAAGAAATCCGTTATCTCCCAACGTAGGCGTATTGTCTGAATTGAAACGAACAACTGAGTATCGTGCAGATTTACGTATTACGTATCCTTTCGTATACAAATCATTGACGATTGGTTCCTTATCAGATTTTTGTAGATAATACAACGTAGGATCTGGTGATCCTATCAGAGCAGTATATTTTGTTAAAAATGACATGTCGTCACGATAATCATTATGCATCGGGTAACTGCAAAAGATATCCTCCTTTATCATGGGTTCTACCAAACACGCCAACCAATTCTCACCGACGGGTATATTGTCAGATTCTAAAATAAGCACCAAATCACCTTTAGCTTTTTTCAATCCCAAAGAAAATCTGTACTGCTCCTTATCTCTTAAATCAGGACGAACTATCACTGTACACCCATATTTCCTTGCAAGGCTAGCGATTGCATTTGTCGAGCCCCCATCCATAATGATATGTTCGATGATATATTTTGAATATGTTTGAGATTTAAGTGAATCTAATACATTGCTGAATATTGCCAAATCACTATTATATGTGCCTGTCACAATGGACACAGTCGGATTAACAATCATATTCACAAAAAATGAAGAAACTATTTTATACGCGCTGCGTGTATCATTTTCAACGAATTTTCATTCTTTATAATAGATTTTGTATTATTAACGTTCACGATAAAATTATTTAATTCCAATAGCGTAAGGATTCTCTTCAACGAATTCTTTTTCTTATTCATTCCTGGATGATATTCTATGACAAACTCTCCAACACGATCTAAATAGTTCCTTGATTCCGCTAGAACCTCCCCTTCCATTCCTTCAACATCTAGCTTCACCACATCCGTCATTTTTCCGCGAAGAAGCCGAGACAAACGGACCGACTCGACCTGCAAAATGGACATATCCTGCCGGCCCTGAACGAAATCGGAAGCTCCCGTATCCGAAACAGACCATCCGTCATTGGATTGAAATGTATAGAACGGATGGCGTTTCTCCAATGAATCGGTAACAAACGCCACTCTGATTTCAATATCACGGAGACCATTTTGCTTGATATTCCGCTTCAATAATTTTACCGTATGGCTATTTGCTTCAATCGCAACGATCAATGCATCCGGACACACATGCTTAAAATACAGTACGGACATACCCCAACTGCTGCCACAATCAATAATTGTCATGCGGTTTTTCTTTTTATTCAATTTATACTCCTGAATGCCGAATATTTCGATAAAAAGGAGCGTAAATTCTAGATAATTAGGAAATTCCATTGTATAGCCAAAAAATGATTCACGCGTTACATGTATCCAGAATAATTTTATATATACTGCTTTCAAAAAAAATTTAGTCTCCAACGCGAGGATGTGTAACCGTCGAAACAGGCCTAATTCTGTATTAAGAAGTATTGGCAACACACTTTTCAGTAGTGCTTGAAACGTAAAATAATAGAAATACAATCTAATAAAATATTGAGAATCTGTAATTTTTTTCATCATAGTATTAAATGAATAATTCCCTCTGCAATAACGTTTTTTTATTCTTATACCAATCGTAGAGCCGAGACAGTGCTGTGTCAAAATCTGTATATTGAACGCTAGACAATTCTTTGCGTAGCCTGTCTGTGGCGCATGTATACTCTAAATTCAGCCCCTTCTTTTCAAGGAGTATAGGTATATTCTTTTTTGTAATTATAACAATACGCTGGGCTATTGTAACCAGATCAATCGGTATGCCGGTCCCGATGTTATATGTTCGATATTGTTGATCATGTTCTACAAAATACTGAAGGATACGAATAAAATCATCAACATAAATATAATCAAATTTAACATTTTGTTTTATTACAATTGGTAAATCAAACAACACGCGACAAAGGCTCTGGGAAATAAATCGAAACGCATATTCTTCATGTTTTCCATATATACCAAAAATACTAAGATTAAGCATGTTTAGCGGTGTCTCTTCTATAAATTTTGCACACACATACTTATACAATCCGAATTCATCAGTTGGTATACGCGTATCCAATGCTTCTTCACGCACACGTATAAGTGACGACTGCTTTCCATATTGTGCACCTGAACCTAAGTAAATAAATTTTTTGAAATATCTATGATTATGTACAAGATTAAAAAAAATACGAAGATTATACGACATGACATTAGAAACATTCTTTTCAGCTCTATTTCCACCGACATTTGCCGTGTGCACAACGACATCCACTGGATTCTGCTTTAAAAAAGCTTCCACACTGTCAACGTTTCCAAGATCTAACTGTTTATGCGTGGGTGCTATAATGGCGTACTTTTCACCGAGCTGTTCTAGAATATTTCTTCCAATAAAGCCGCTGCCCCCCGTGAGAAAAATAGTATGTTTCCTCATATGTCAAATCACTCTATTAATTGGATTTCCTTCTAAAAAGGCCATAATATTCTCACAAGAAATTCGCAGAATAGTATCCAATGCCTCTTTAGTATGATAGGCATTATGTGGTGTTATCATCACTCGTTTATCTACCATAAATTTATAATTAAGAGAGGTTATATCCAATGGGCCGCGCTTAGAACCACTATTATATTCCTTTAAACCTTGTTCATTTTCCAAAACATCGAGTCCAGCACCATAAAGAATTTCATGTTGCAAAGCCCAATGAATAGCTTGTGTCTCTATGATCTCACCGCGTGATGTATTAAGCAAAATACTTCCCTTCTTAAGGAAAGAAATATTGCCCATGTTTAACATATGGTGTGTTTCATCAGTAAGAGGTACATGAATCGTCACAATGTCGCTCTCTTTAAGCAATGTAGACAGATTAATAAATTTAACACCATGCATTTTTGCGCGTTTAGAACTCGGATGTTTGCTATTTACCAAGACACGCATACCAAAGCCTTTTGCAATCTCTGCTACCCGAACCCCAATATTTCCAAGGCCCACTATCCCGATCGTCTTGCCAAAAATGTCAAATCCCTGTGGGCCAACAAGATACTGTCCTGTACGTGATACCTGAACACATGAGGCAATGTTGTGGGTGAGCGATAAAAGTAAACCAAACGTATGCTCTGCTACCGCATTGGTAGCATATGAGGGAACGTTCGAGACAACAATTCCTCTCTGCTTACAGTAATCTATGTCAATATTATCAAAACCCGTTGATCGGGTCGCTATATACTTCAATTTTGGAAGACAGCTTAAAATATCTGCTGTGACCTGAGAAAAACTTCGTATATAGAGAATGTCTGTTTCTTTGATTGTTGCCGCGTTCTGTATCGTCAATGACTGCCTGTGAAATACAAACGTGTGTTCTGCTGGTAATGATGCAAATTTGATCCGTTCGTCTTCTGTAATATCAAAGAAAGAAATAATCATAAAACTCCAAAACAAATTAGGGCTCTTTTATTGGATCAATTATCATATTTTTATTAAACTCTTTTCGGGATAAAAATGGCCACATATCTTCCATGGGCTTAGAGATGAGCTTACCATCTGCACGCACATATGAAGAAACTTTAGGAAGAAGCTGTTGCATCGGATCCATCATGATCTCAAGAAGATATGGACCCGTTGTTTCAAGAGCACGTTGAATTGCTTTCTTTAACCCATTATGCCCATGTATTCTACTCGACTGAATGCCGTATGCTTTTGCTATTTTTTGCATGTTAGGAAAACTAATGCCACTTTTAGGACCTTCTCCTACAAGATGATTAAAAAAGTTAATTTGCGTATTACGAATGGCAACATACCCATCGTTATTGATAAGAAAAATCTTTATTGGCAATTTATGATAAACAATCGTCTGCAATTCTTGAATATTTAATTGAATACTCCCGTCTCCAGCAATACAAACAACTCTCTTTTTTCCGTTTGCAATAGATGCGCCAATTGCAGCTGATATGTCATAACCCATAGGTGCAGAACCAATGTTGCCGATGAGGCGTTGACTCTTTTTTAATCGAATACTCTGATACGTACAAGTAAATGCTGTACCATCCGCAACTACGATTACCTCATCCTCCTTCATACAGTCGGAAAGTACATCTATAAAGTGATAGGAATTAATGTATTTCTTCTGATCTCGCATTTCTGGGAGTACTGGAAGATATGTGTTCCTGATTCTTTTACAATATGCAAACCATTCTGGCCAATCGGAAAATACAACTTTTTTTGTTTGCCGATCCATTTCTTCTATAAACACTTTAGCGTCGCAACAGATGGGAACATCTGGATGTACTGTTTTCTTTTTAAGTTCTTCTTTATCAATATCCACCATGACATGTGTGGCACCACGAGCAAATGTGTCATAAGCATATGATATGGTCCACGTCGAAAGCCGTGTGCCAATGCTAATAAGGAGATCACAATTTTGGACAATAAAATTTCCAACCCGCTCACCAAATAATGCAGGTCGACCAAAGAAAAGCGGATGATCTGATGAAATAATATCATGAGCAGTTACCGCGGTAAGTATTGGTACATTAAGCCGATCAGCAAGATGTAAGAATTCCTGTACTGCACCTGCCAGTCGGATGCCGTTACCTGCAAGAATCACTGGTCTTTTCGCGCGTTTAAGCAAAGCCACAGTTTTTGCTATATCTTTTTTCACCTTGTCGTTACTGTCTACATTAAGCTCAATTTCATTTGGATGAAACGCAGGAAGGGTATCTACATCAATCTGTGCTGCCTGAATATCCAATGGAACATCGATCCAACATGGTCCAGGTCTTCCATGCGTTGCTAAATATAATGCTTTCTCGAGATGATACCGTATCTGCCTTGGATCAGTAATCATAACAGCATATTTAGTAATATTTTTCACCACATCTACTATAGGAAGTTCCTGAAGTCCGATTTGCCGCACTTTGGTATTACCTATCGTCATCTCCAATTTTGACTGACCGGAAATATACAATCCTGGAATAGAATCTAACCACATACCAATAAGACCCGTAATTGCATTGGTGCCGCCTGGACCAGTCGTCACCTGAACCGGAGCAATCTTTCCTGTAAGTCGTGTATACCCCTCTGCCGCAAACGCACAAGCCTGTTCATGATGACAACACCAATAACGTAGACGCGAATTACTACCAAATGATTCATTAAGATGCATCGCCCCTCCACCAGTAACCATAAACGCGTCACGAATGCCGTTATTTACAAGAAATGAGACGATATAATCTGAAAGTTTAACGATTTTTGTCATAAGATAAGGTGAGATAGAGTATATCAGAGAAGCTTTCTAGACGCTGCATGCTACGCAAAGAAGAAACTGAGACCACTTCACCAGCAGATAGAATCAACCTGCCATCACCATCATGCAACTTTCCTTTGAGTAAACAGAGAAGCTCTCCTCGCGCTTTATTAATACAATCACCAACATCTTTCGTATATGAATGGCTTGCGATAGTAAGTAGTGTATGATCAAGTAATTTTTCCATTTTTTTACCATTGGAATATGTATGAAAATCTACATAGGTATATGCGTCGAGATTCTTTGACATTTGAGAGACTCCCTCATATCCTTGATCTTCTCTACCATATGCATCTTTTAGCCGTACAAGATCTTTTTTATTCGGTGGACTTTCCACTTCTATAACGAGCGCCCCGCCTTTGGAAACTGCACGCGTAGTATGAAATACTCCCTCATCGAAGATTATTCCATCTCCCTGCTTTCTGGTTAGCCAGCCCTCAAGGGTACTACACACAACTTCACCTGAAACAACTATTAAGGATGTTTTTTTATTGGGATGACAATGCATCGACGTTTTATGATTATTATTTAAATTCAACACCCACGCTGCTACGAAAGGATTTTCATACAATAGATATTCATATCCCCATGGTTTATTAACCACAATACCCCGATAGTTAAAGTTATCGACATCTGTGGGAATTGAAGTACGAAGTTTGGACAAATTTTCAATATCAAACTTTGACCTATAAAATCGATTGATCATAAAAATGGAAAATCATGAATAATAAAACGCTCAACTAGAATGTTACGTCCTCATTCTTGTTTCTTACGTAAAGCTTCTACGATTTTATCACACCACGCCTCACTCGTTTCTGGTCTATCCGCTGTAATAAGATTTCCATCTACCACAACATTTTCAGAAACATATGTAGCTCCTGCATGAACAAGATCGGCTTTCATAGCAGGGTAACATGTCGCTTTTTTTCCATGAAGAATTTCGGCAGTACAAAGCACCCACGGACCATGACAAATTGCTGCAACTATTTTACCCTGCGCATTCATGTCTTGAATAAATTGTATAACCTTCTCATTTGAACGCACACGATCTGGACCCTCATATCCTCCTGGAAACAGTACTGCAACATAATCATCTGTCTTTAAGAGCGCGATATGCACAGTCGGCTCTAGCTTATAACCTTTTTTTCCTTCAATTGTGACATCTGGTATTCTATAAAGTGTCGCAATATCAGTAGTAATTCCATGCTTTGGTAAATATTCTAAAGGAACTTTTACTTCCATTTCATCGAATCCATTACCGACAATCATAATGGCTTTCTGTTCTTTACTCATAGGGCACATCCTTTATTCTTGTAACCAATACATTTGATTTTTATCGACCAAATTTTGTAAATAAAGATAATCTCTATCCGTATCCAGCCATTTCCAAAACCCGCGATGCGGAAACACAGCAAGTTGTTTTTCATTTATAAGCTTTAAGAAAATTTCGGACTCCAATCGACACTCATTAAATGAAGTAAGATACGAAATAAGCTTGCTGCTTGCCACCATATAGCCACCATTTACATAGCGTTGTTGTTTTATATTTGCTTCTTTTTTTGCATCATATGGTGCACGTATAATATTTTTTTCGACACTATATTCTCCATCACGGTATGGTGGAATAACACCGGTAAGTGTTAATATTTTATTTGACATCTTATGAGAACGAAGTAACATATTTATATCAATATCTGCAATAGTATCAGAGTATGTAATAAAAAAATCTTCATCCTGAATATATTCTTTACATCTATGGATACGCGCACCGGAATTAGAATTTTCGCCGGTATCTACAAATGTAATGCGCCATTTTTCCTCCTGATGTTTACTCAACAGATCAATTTTTGAAGATCCGAGTGACAATTGCATATCCGTCACATATTGATCATAGTGAAGAAAATAGTCTCGTATAAGCTCTCCCTTTGCTCCTAATGCAAGAATAAAATCATTGTGTCCTGCGAGAGCAAAACGCTTCATTATGTGCCAAAGCACAGGTCGATGCCCAAGCCGTACCATACCTTTCGGAATATAGGTTGACTCATCATAAAGTCGTATACCCCTCCCGCCGCATAAAATAATTACTTTCATGTGTTATTTAAATACCACAAATACACTTTTGCTAGGACTTTTTTCAACGTATACGATGGAGCGTATCCTAATCCTTTCACCTTGTCAAAATTTAATGATTGGTAAGGTATTTCATTTTGCTGTGTATTAAGAATCGAGTATTGTACTTTTTTCTTCAACATTGTTTCAATCGTATTGATAACTTCAAGAACTGTTAAAGATTCGCCTGATGAAAGATTGTATGCTTCTCCTTTAGACTTATCAATACAATCAAGAAGAACTCGATATCCGACTACTACATCCTTTACATATACGTAATCACGAACAAACATACCATCACTTCTTATATCTAATCTAGTATGAGTAATAATTGCATTAAGTACGCTCGGAATAATCCTATTAAAGTTTAAATCCCCTTCTCCGTATATATTGCCAAATCGAGTTACTACAATGGGCATATTATAAGTCTTAGCGTACGCAAGAGAAATTAAATCTGCAGAAGATTTTGAAACCTCATATGGATGATCGCCACGAAGGGGATCAGACTCAACATACTTTTTTGTTGACTTGCCATACGCTTTGTCAGACGAAGCGACTATTATACCCTTAACGCTTCCATAGAGTCGCGCCGCTTCAAGTATATTCGTGGTGCCCAAAACGTTTGTAGTGATGGTTTCCCTAGGATTATTATACGCCGTAGTGACAATCGCCTGTGCCCCTAAATGAAAAATATAATCTATTTCATATTTGGTTACGATGTCAAACATTCGAGAAAAGTCTTTGAGATCACCTGAAACAAGAGTTACTTTCTTTGCAAGTTTTTGTGTGGCAAAATATGAACCTGGATCAAGACTTCGAAAAGGCACGATTACACGAGATCCTTCAGAGATAAGGGATTCTACTAAATGGCTTCCAACAAATCCTGTGCCACCTGTAACCAAAATTTTTTTGCCTTTTAATTTTCCCATAGCTTCCATGGTTGGGTATCTTGCCAATATGCATTCAAATGCTCTACATCAGCATATGTGTCCATGCAGTGCCAAAATCCTTCATGTTGATACATCGATAGCTGTTGTTGTTTTGCTAAGCGTTGAAGCGCTGGGTGCTCAGTTTCACCTTCCCGCAAATTATCAAAAAACTTTCTGTTAAAAATCATAAAGCCACCGTTAATCCAGTCCTTGAGTACCGGCTTTTCCTTAAACTGAAATACCGCCCGTTTAGCTCCAAGCTGTATGAGTCCATATTTACTTCTTGGATGAACACCACTAATCGTACCAATTGTCTTCATTTTTTTGTGAAATGCGATTAGTTTAGAGATATTTATATCTCCCACGCCATCACCATATGTAACCATAAAATCTTCATCAGCAGGAATGTAATCCTTACATCGCAGAATTCTCTCTCCGGGTAATGTTTCCTGACCAGTATCAACGAAGGTAATTTTAAAATCATCAATTAACTTTCCGTCCGTCTTATCCCTATGAATCTTCGTTGCTCCAGTTTTTGTGTGAAGTGTAAAGTCATGCAAAAAATATTTTTGATTTAAGAAATAATCTTTTATATAATCGCCCTTATAACCTAATGCAATAATAAATTCGTTAAATCCATAGTGGGCATAAATTTTCATGATATGCCACAAAATAGGCTTTCCACCGATAAGCACCATTGGCTTTGGTTTAAACTCCGTTTCTTCCTTTAATCTGTATCCTAATCCACCAGATAAAATAATAGTCTTCATAATACAGTCATTATAACGTATATCTCTTTACAAACAAACCTTTCGTCATCCAGAATGTTTCAAGAAACACCAAGCAAATCACAACAATCGGTAACAGCAGTATATTTCTATCTCTTCGCGATACCGAATCTGTAAACATGGTCCACATATACCAGAAAGGAAAAATAATTAATGGCAGCACAAATAACGGATATACAAATGATAAAATTGTCAAAACGACTAACATAGGCTTCACGAGAAAAGGAATAAAACCAACTCCCATTTCCCTCCAATGAAGTCGTATCTGCAAAGCGTACGATATTGCTAAAAATTTTCTACGCTTCACCCAATCTTGCATGCTGTAATTTATGTCTCTTCCATGAAGATGAACCACACGAGCGTTTGTAACCGCTATCTTACCCAAGGAAGCTAATCGAAAATTCATATCTGCATCTTCAGATCCAATGTAATGATCAAAGTTTTTTGTATCATATCCACCCACACTCAAAAATATATCTCTATCATAAGCGTCAAACTTACCATTCAAGCTATGACGCTTAGTTTCGACAACTGAAGCAAATAGGCATTTTTGCCAAAAATTATATTTATCCCATTCTATCTTGCGATGAACCACGTTAGGCATAGCAGCAATAAAGTTTTTTTTATAAACAAATGGACTCATCAATCGAGCCAACTCAAATTTCGTCGGCAACGTACTATCTGAATGAAGTGTCACTATGTATTTACTTCGAGCAAGCGCCGCCCCTAAATTATAACTATGCGAAAGTCCGTATGTTTTCTTTCGTTGAATAATCTTGATAGGAATTCTATGATGCATCTTTATAAATGCTTGTGCAACAGCGACGGACCGATCAGGTGAATGGTTATCTATAAGAAGCATTTTCTGTATCGGATAGGTTTGACCGTAAATGCTTTTTAAAACATCAGCTAACACACGCTCCACTTTGTAGACAGGAATAATAATCGTCACCGTAGGTAGTTGTTGCATAATTGTCTACTCAGTACATGTATGTACAGTTCCTTCTGGGACATGTTGGTTACATTTTGGACAATGCTCACACTTAACAAACGCATGCCCCTTCATCGTGCATCCCTGCGGCGCTTTGCATTCTTTTAATCCTTGGTCATACTGCTGCTTCATAATAATTGCTATGCATGTTCCGGTACAAATATAGTGTTTTTCCATGTTGCTCACCCCGCTTTCTCAAGCACTGCTAATGCTTGGCTATAATATTTTTCATATTCAAAACACTGTGCAAATGCATGTACACCTTTTTGGTATGCGCCACATCGTCTTTTAATGCGTTTTAACGCGACAGCAAACTCTGCTACTTCATCTATGAGTTCACCAGCCATATAGTGCTTTATATATGGCGCTATGGCAGACGTGTTTGTCATAATGACTGGTAGTCCCATTTCTATATATGTTTTTACCTTCCCCGGATCCGTATAGTGTGTAGCCGTATACTCTCCCTTTTCATATAACGCAATGCCAACATGATGAACTTTTGCTATTTTTTTCAATTCATCGTCATCCACGAATCTGTTGGGAAACCATACGCGATCAGAAATCTTATATTTTATTAATAGAGAATTATATTTCTCAAAAAGATTTTTTTCACACACACCAATAATTGATAATTCTACCTTTGGAGTATTTTTTATAAAAAGTAACAAATCTTCTATGCCCTGTGAAGGTCGTATAGCACCCACAAACAACAATTTAAATGATGAAGTAATTTGCTTTTTTGATCCCGTATATGGTTTTACTCCCCACATAACTGTTTTTTTATTCGCAAGTCTAACGACCTTGCCATTAAAAATTTTATTAATTCTGTCACTTAAATAGTATGTATACGAAACTCGGTCATGATAATATTTTTTTAGTTTTTCAAAAAGAATGAGCGACCAATGCACTGGAGGAAAATAGTCTCCTATCCAATATGCATACTCCACACTTCGCAATAATTTCATCACACTCATACCGATAAATGCTACAGGATGTCCGCCAAATACCAACACATGCTCTAAGCGTGAAAAATACTGCAGCAGAAAAAGATTATGGTGATACCACCATAAGAAATAATAGAAAAATATATTTGTTGACGAACCAACGCTATGCTCGTGCGTTAATATTCCTCGATCATACACACGTAGGGCATTGGTACCACCATTCACTCTCGGCATGATTATATATACAACAAGCTTTTTTGTGTGACGAGCAAAATATTCCATTGTATGCCCGACGCTTTGCAAGCTTGCGTAAAGAAATATAGTGTCATAGTAAAATACGGATTTTTTCATTTTTTTTGTAGGATACTTACCACATTACTTGCTCCATATGGGATATGTGAAAAATACGCATCAATTTTTTCTCCCCACGCATCCCATCGCGAGTTTTTTGTGAGTATGCGAAAAAATAAACAAGCAACTTTTCCGAGACTTCCTGTATAGTACGTATGCAATTCCGTAAATTTTGCAAATCTTTTTACGATTATTTCTCTGGTATACCTTCGTAGATGACCAATCCGTCTATCATGAAGCATATTTACCGGCCAAAGAAACGGCCAAACATAGTGTAATTGGATTGGCATAGCCATCATAAGTACGGCGTTTTTTTTGAGCACTCGGCCAATCTCTTTAATTGCTTTTTTTTCACGCGGGAGATGTTCAAGTATAGCGTTTGCCACCATCCCATCGGCGACACCAATCTTTATTGGTAGATCCTCTGAACTAGCACACACAAGTAATATTTTCTTTTGTAATTTTAGTTTTTCAACTGTCTGTCTTAGCTTCATAAGTTCTACAAACGTCAAATCCATTGCAATTATACTAAACCCACGTTTCGCAAGCTCTATCGCCATATATCCACTGCCTGTCGCATTATCTATGATAAGCCCCTTCGTGCGAGGTGAAGAAGAAATAAAGTTGTCTATATATCTTTTTTGCCATGGCTCTAACACGTAGGAAATTCTCGCCTGATCTTCTTTTTCAAAATACTGCACTTGCTGTTGTAAATGTGAAGGCAACGAAGTTAAATCAATAAGAATTGGTATTCCGTTTGAGATGGCATAGTCTTTCTTACATTTCCTGCAAAAAAGGCTTTTTACCTTAGAGACGAGTGATTTTTTACAATGAGGGCAACAAAGATAATGTAGAAGTGGATGATTCATACAGATTGAAACGCTTTCTCAAATATCATATCCCAACGAAATTTATGTGCTTCTTTTATTGTTTTCTGCTTCATCTCATTTAATACATTCGCGTGGGTAAATAAACGAATAATTGCAGAGGAAATAGCATGTGCTTCATATGGTATCACAACTGCCACTCCAGACCGCATAAGCTCTAGTGCGTTGTATGAAACATCGGTCATAAGAAGCGGCACACCGCATGATAGATACGTCTTTATTTTCGTAGGATCGGCGTAGTAGCTAAAATTCGTTGTGTCCTTTCCACTTGGTTCATACGTAGCAAGGGCTAAATCAGACTTCATAATATGCTTCTGTATTACTTTTTGATTAGACTCCCAACCTAAAAATGCTACGTGTTTTGTAAGCGATAAATCATGGACAAGAGTTCGAAGCGTTTGTTCGTACTCCCCGCCACCAACAATAGCCAATGAAATGCGCGGCAGCTTTTTAATTACCTTGGGCAACGCGCGAATAATCTCTTGCACGCCTTGTTTTTGCAGTAAATGTCCTACGAAAATAAGTCTGTACTCATTTTTGGCTTTTATTTTTTTTATAATATCCTTTTCCCAAACTCCTATTGGTACGACTATTTGTTTGCCCTTCGTAGTCTTGAGTCCTAAAAACTTCTTTCGACCATCTTCTATACGTGGTGAGACATTCCAACATATATCAGAGAATCTCACTGCGAAACGCTCCATACCATGGTAGATAAAATTGACCAACGAATTCTTGCTTCGTTTCGGAATAAAATCGATTGCATAAAATACAACGCGCTCAACAATTCCCATAGCTCTAAGAATTATACCCACACACGTGTTTAAGGGATTAACGCCTATATAAAGGTATGACCCTCTTGGTAATTTCATACACACAATAACTGTCGCAAGTGCGTCTCGAAAAAATGCCAGTATTGTTCCAGCAAATTTTCTTTGCGCCGTGTATTCAACCGATTGTTTTCCTCCATTAAAACGTTTGATAGCATACGAAGAATTTTCAGAAAGCAACGGATGGCCTATATAGACAAGCGTCTGTATTTTTTGTGATATAAGATAATCACGAAGCGCTTCTGAAGCACCGTAAAAAAAGGTATGTGTGACGATGATGATCCTCTGAGGAATATTCAAGCGACTTTGCATATATCTTCTAAAATACGGTCGCCGTCATAGGTATACTGCCAATTCGGATAGTGTGATTGAAACTTGGATACATCAGAAATATACCAAATATGGTCGCCAATTCGTGGAGCATCCACATGCGTAATTTTTGCCTTTTTGCCTACAATTGCCTCTATCTTAGCCACTGCCTCTAGAATAGAAATGTTGGAATGCCGTGATCCGCCAATATTATATACTTCTCCTACACGTGGCTTTTTATACACCTCATAAAATGCTGAAATCAAATCATGTGAGTGAATATTGTCTCGCACTTGCTTGCCCTTATATCCAATGATCGAATATTGTCTTCCTTCCTTGATACACTTTATAAGGTATGCCAAAAACCCATGAAGTTTGGCAGCTGAATGTGCAGGCCCAGTGAGACACCCGCCACGAAATACGATGGTATGCAGACCAAAATATCGTCCGTATTCCTGCACCATGAGGTCAGCTGACGCTTTGGAAACGCCAAACACGCTATGTGTGCACTGATCTATACTCATAGTCTCATTTATCCCTTTATAAAATTTATGCTGGACTGGCAATTCATATCGAGATGCTTTCTCGATGACGGGCAATCGATTCGGCGTGTCGCCATAGACCTTATTGGTGGAAGTAAATATAAATGTGGCATCTTTAGCATGTTTACGAAGATTTTCAAGAAGAATAAGTGTCGCGACCGCATTGATGGAAAAATCGGTAAGCGGTTCTTTTGCTGCCCAATCATGAGAAGGCTGAGCGGCAGTGTGTATGATCAGATCAAATCGATTTTTTTTGAAAATATCACCAATTTTTTTCTCATCGCGGATATCTACCGTGTGATGCACATACAATTTCTCTTCTTTAGACAATTTTTTTCTCATCCAGCTCGTATCTCCATCAACGCCAAAAAAGTATTTGCGCATATTGTTATCTATCCCGTGTACATCAAATCCCTTACCACAAAAAAATCGAACAGCTTCAGATCCTATAAGACCCGCTGAACCAGTGATAAGAACTTTTTTCTTCTTCATAATATATTTTGCTCTTTTTTGTACCATTCAATAGTTTTTTTGAGCCCTTCTTCAAGCTTAGTTTTTGCTACAAATCCAATTTTTTCTACAGCTTTTGTGTTATCACTGTTTCTTCTTGGGGATCCGTCTGGTTTTGTGGTATCAAATTCTATCGCATTTTTCTTTCCAGAAATCACAACGATCATTTCAATAAGTTTCTTAATCGAAACTTCTTCATCTGTCCCTATGTTTACAGGATCTGCCACTGGATATTTTTCGATCGCAGAAATAAGTCCTACAGCAAAATCTTCTACATACAGAAACGCTCTTGTTTGATTGCCGCTTCCCCATACTCTCAACGGATTCTCACCATCAAACACTCGTTTAATAAGTGCCGGTATCACGTGGGATTTCTCTGCGTCAAAATGATCACGAGGACCATAGGCGTTATAGGGACGCACAATGCCAACTTTCATCCCATATTGCTCGCTATAATACATGCCTAACTTTTCTGCCATACGCTTTGCCCATCCGTACCCACCATTGGTGGTCTCTGGCTCTCGCAAAAACCCTTCTGATTCGGCAGTTGGAATTTTCGCATCAGCTGGATAAATACAAGCTGACGATACGACTAAAAATCTTTCAACTTTGGAAATTCTCGCCGACTCAAGCATGATGGAGGCTATTTTTAGATTATCAAATAGCATTGTAGCCTGATGTGTACTGTTATATGCGATACCACCAACCTTTGCTGCTAAATTCATCACCACTTGTTGTCCCTCACAGGCTTTTAACGCATCGGTCTCGTCAGCACAATCTCCAGATATAAATCGAACCTTATCTTTTAAATACTCTATATTTTTAATTACACCACCTCGCATCCGATCAAGTACCGAGACCTTTGCGCCTAGAGAGACAAGCTGTTCTACCACGTGACTCCCTATAAACCCCGTTCCCCCTGTTACTAATACCTTCGTATCTTGCCAAAAATTGCTCATATTTTTATTTGCGTAAATAGCTTTATGATCGTATCCATATCTTTCTTAGTCATGTCAGGATTGTTTCCAAAATATAGCCCTTGTTCATGTACAAGCTGCGCGTTTACGATGCGCGTGTGCTTCTGTTTAACATATGTACCAAAAAATGGTTGTCTGGTCATATCTCCTCCGACAATGGGACGAATTTCGACGACTCCATCACAGGCCGATACCAATGCATCTCGAATCTTTTGAGACCTACAGATCACAGGCACTGCAAAATTAGACACGACATCTATGTGATCAAATCGTAAGGGATAATAGAGATCAGTTCGAGCATAAATCTTTTTTGCCATCTGCAGAAAATTCCTTTGCCGCTTAGAAACGATTGCCTTAAGATGCTTGAGCTGATTATTCCCTAAAAATCCTTGTATCTCCGTTGTGCGTAAGTTATACCCCAGATCATAAAATGTATATCGCGAGTAGAACGTAGAATTTACATTATGTTTTACACGAAGAAATAATTGTTTGTCCTCTGTTAAGTTCCTATCCCACCCGTGTGCTCTAACGAGGTGCAACATAGTCATGAGCTCATTATCATCTGTTACCACAGCCCCACCTTCAACGGTCGACATATGGTGCCCGACATAGAAAGAAAATGTGCTTGCCAAACCCCAGTTGCCTAATTTTTTTCCTTTATACACTGTGCCCAATGACTCACAATTATCTTCAATGAGTATGATACCCTTTTTTTTACATATCGATGCGATTTTTTCCATGTCGTCACAAAAACCTAACAAGTTTGTAATAAATAACATTTTTATCGATGTTTTTTTGAGCACTGACAGAAATAGCGTACTAGAAACGTTCAATGTGTCTAATTCAATGTCTATGGGAACTGGAACTAACCCGAGTTGTATAAGCGGCATGACATTGGTCGACCATGTAAGAGAAGAAAATCCCACGCGATCACCTTTTTTAATTCTCCCTAAATTCAAAAGCGCCTGTATGAGTGCAAGATTTGCCGAACTACCGCTATTGACGAAAAGGCAGTGCTTACGTGCTTGGTATAGAGCAAAACGCACTTCAAATTTTTTACACTCGGCCCCAATACTCAATTTGTCTGCTGAAACAATAAATGTGGCCAGAGCCTTTTTCGTTTCTTTTTCGTTATAAAATGTCGATTTAATGAGTGGAATCATATATTGTATCTTAACGACTATTCACATGTACTGTTTTATACCATTGGTACGTCAACCACAAGCCTCTATCCAAAGTGGTTCGCGGCATCCATTTCATGGACCTTCTCATTTTATCCCATGAGACGACTTGATGTAACAATTCATCTTCGCGCTCATCCTCGATTTTATCGATAAAAAGTTTCTCTGAGCCAAGTGCAATAATCTTAGTTATGAGATCACGAGCTGATATCGGTTTCCCTGCACCAACATTATATATCCTATTTTTTTCTAATTGGGTATCTGTGATTTGCCCGAGCATACTATATGCCCGAATAGCATCGTCAACATACATGTACTGTCTTTTCGCACTGCCACCCCAGAGTGTTGGATTCTTGCCATGTACCACACTCATCATAGTCTTTGGGATGATACGCGAAAAATTAAGATCACCAGGACCATATATATTTACAAATCGTGGTATCAATACAGGTAGATTAAAACTATCTGCATATGATTGTGCGATCAGATCGACACACGTTTTTGACGTTTCGTACGGTCTTGACGGCTTTGCCGGCTCATCTTCTCTATAGGGTACTGGCGCTTTTCCATACACATGTGATGTAGATGCGATTATGATACGACGGATATTGAAGCTTCTTGAGACCTCAAGCACATTTAATGCACTTGTAATATTGTTATTAAATGTTTCGTACGGCTGCCTTGATCCCGCTTCCACAAGCGATTCACTCGCCAAATGAAAACACACATCCGGTCTAAACTGTGTAAACACCGCCATGAGATCTTTTTTGGACGAAACATCAACCTTTTTTTCCACCGTAAGGTTATGAGGATGCCTTGCTAACCCAAGTACAATTGCTTTTTTCTTCTGCAAATGTGCCAGAAGATGTCGCCCTATAAACCCAGCCGATCCAGTGACAAGAACCCGACTATTTTCCCATGATTTTATTTGCATACAGAAGTATTTGGTGCCTTATTATAACCCAACTATAGATAAAAACGAATCCCACACCCATTACAGGATGCAAAAACCATGCTCTGTCTCTAATTTTTAAAAATCCTCTACAGCTGTCAAAAAGAGGAACAACGAGCGTTACACAATAAAAAATCGCCAGTACGAGACGCCAGATTTCTTTTTTTGTAAATATTTCGTATCGTCGAACACGTTTTCGCTCAAGTGATTTCACACCCACATGATACTGATTCATAAACAGCATTCTTCGCTTCAAATAACTCCAAATATTTCCGTATCCTGTTAAATGTAAAATTGCATCATTCACAAACGCATAGGTATCAAACCCGTTGCGAATAAGATCCACATTTACATCCATATCAAAATATTCACCCGGTGACGCATGTGCATACCTAAGAAGAATTTTTCGACGAACAAGAAAACCATTCGCACCAATGGTAGGCATATTCATATCAGTAAACCGAACGATATAGTGCGGCTTTCTTTTCGCCACCTCTCCCGCCAAGTTATACTGCGAAAACATATACGAGAGCCTATCAGCTCGTCCTAAATACCATACGAACGGATCTCCTGTGCCAAAAAGCGCAAAATATCTATCCAGAAGACTCTCTTTGGAATCGTACGCATATCGTAATGTCTCTACACCTACAACATTGGTATCTTCCATAAACGGACGCACCATCTTTGATAACCAATGGGCATGGGGAAGTACATTATCATGATCAATCATCGCCAGAATCTCATGCGTAGCATGTTTAATACCTATACTTTTGTTATATTCTGCATTTTGCTTCGTCGGATCAATGGTATAAATACGCGCATTATATTTTTTGGCGATCGTAAGCGTAGCATCTTTAGAACCTCCGTCAACGACGATGATTTCAATATTTTTCTGGGGGTAGCGTTGTGCCCTAATGCTTTTCAAGCATCGTTCTATGGTACGAATAGAATTATATGTTGGGGTTACGACAGATATGGTAGGAAGGTGATTATTGCGCTTCATAAGCCTTTTGTAAAAATGCTCGACTCTCATCTACTGCTTCATCCCATCGAAACGAATTACTCCATTCAAAAGCATTTTTTTGCATATACCTATATCGCTTTGTATCCTTATACAATCGTATGACTTCCACTGCTAAATCATGAGGATTCTCTCTTTTGGTAATGATGCCTGTTTCTCCATTCTTTACGGTATCAACAAGTCCTGAAACAGGATACACGACGGATGGTACGCGTTCTCTTGCCGCCTCGAGCACCACAAGTCCCCACCCTTCTTTGTATGACGTATGAAGCAAAATATGAGATTTGGAAAGTAGTTTTCGTTTCTCCAATTCTGAAACTTTTCCACACCAAACAATTGCATCAGATAAACCAAGCGATGTACCCAATTGTCGAAGCTTTGTTGTGTACGTTAAGTCCCCACTTCCTACAATCAACAATTTTGCTAACGGTACACTCCTTGCCACTTCAGCAAATGAGACAATGATGTCTTCTATTCGTTTCATTCGCACAATACGACCAACAGAAATACAAGTAAATACTTTATTCTTCTTTTTTTGATAAAGCGACGTGTACTCTTGAATCGGACATGGAATAGCTATACAGTTTGAGCGAGAAATACCATAGTAGACAAGCTCATCAACAGTTGAGTTCGCATCCGTCCAAATCATGTGATTGCGATACACATATAAAAATAATCGTTCTAGTAATTTACCAATCCAGCGAACTGGTGCTCCATACATGACATCCCAAATTTTTCCTGCTATCTCATGCAAAAATAGTACGACAGGCACTTTCGCATACATAACGGCAAAAAATGGAATGCCGTGCACTTGATCTATGATCAAATCAACTGATGAACGTTTAGATAAATAATAGAGCATTGCCCACATAAACACGGAGACAACATTCCCGCGGCGCACTATATGTACTCCTTTAACAATTTCTTCATTTTTTGCACCTGAATACATAGCTGCAAACCAAGTAACCATGTCGCCCCGCTTCACCCAGCCTTTTGCATGCTCTAACGTCACATATTCGGCCCCCCCTGATCGCGGATTTTTGGGATCTCTCCAACTTAATAGAAGAATATTCATTCGTGTATTATCCAATATTCACTTTATAATTTAACTCTGGATCAAATATCCACTTTCTTTTATTAGCATTGTCATAGTAATGAAGTATTTTTAACCGATAATACACGGCAAATGTATCTTTCAACATTTGTAAAATAATTCTCCAAACGGATGATGATGTAATACTAGATACACCAGAAAAATCAAGTTCGACAGGAGATTCAAAAATTCTTCTATAGCCCAAATGATGTGCCACAGCAAGTATTTCTATATCAAATGCAAATTGTTTTACAAGAAGTCGTGGCATGACATCTACCAATACTTTTCGTCGATACAGCTTCATACCGACTTGTGTATCTCGTACATTCAGCCCAAAAAGTAACCGCACGAGCATCTGATATCCCCACGATAATACTTTTCGTTGAAACGGATACTGAATTATTGACACAGGATGACGCTTGCTTCCAATAATAATATCTGCGTTATACCAATAAAAATGCTCGAGCATCATGGAGAGCCCTAATTCGCTTACATCTCCTCCGGAATCAATAAATCCTATGATATCCCCGCGACTCTTGGCCATACCAAAGCGCACGGCATACCCTTTCCCATGATTCGTGTTATACCCAGTCACAATCAACTTACTAGAATGAACTTTTTTTGCTTCTTTTTCACTGTTGTCGACTTTCCCGTCGATGACAACTATTACCTCATAAGGAATGGATAACAAGGTGAGCTCACCTAATATAGATTGCAGTTGTTTTTGAATAGTTTTTTCCTGAGCGTACACAGGAATGATGAGTGAGAGTAACTTTGGTTTATTCTTTCCCATAGCGGTAGTATACCAAAAGCACAATACAGGCTATAGCAGAAACTCCGATGTTTATATATATCACTTGATACAGTGATGAGTGGAAAAACCAAATCCCAACAGCTTGCACAAACGCAGCGCCCAAGGTAATCACCCATACGCGCGTTCTGCCGATAGCAAGAAAAATAGTGGTAAGTAAATTAACCAGCGTAAAAAATGTGATAAATATACCAAATAAGCCCATAAAAGGAATAGCACCATCAAATGCGGTTCCATACATAATCCGAACGATAAAGGCTGGTGCAATAAAATATCCAAGTGTCAGTATGCTGGAGAGTGCCGCCACGGCACCGAGAGCGCTTAGCACCATACCATGATAGGATTCTTTGCGCTCTTTTTTCTCAACTATCATCGGAAACATCACAAACCCTAATGCGGCTGACGCATAAAATATTACCTTACCAAGCACGGCAAGAGATGCGTAGATCCCTGCTTCATATGGAGAGAAAAAATGCTTCACAAGCAAAACGTCTTGACTATAGAGTGCAATGGTGCCTAAGGTAGCCAGTAACGTCGGAACACTATAGACCGCCGCATCGGCTTTTGAGATCGACAAAGGCTTTGACTTTACTCGTATCAGACCCCAAATCGGCACAAAATTTATGACGTATGAAATCACGTTGGATATGATATTTCCTATAAGTACTCCAATCAGTCCAAATGGCGCTCCTAAAACGCCAAATACTAATCGCAGCAGCATTCCGATATTGGTCACTACACTCGATGCCAAAAATAGTTGAAATGATTGCATGATGCTTATGTTTATGACAGAAAAAATGAAACTCACAAATATGAAATAGAGCCATATAAAGTAACTTGAAGATATATGCAAAAATTCACCCAATGCGTTCGCTGAAATCACGACGAACACCATTCCAATCAACACAGCAACACTGATATATCGAAACGCACCCCAAAAAAGTGTAGGAACTTCCTGCAGAAGTTTTCTCGCTCGAAGCTGTGAAAAAAATTTCGCAAGGATCGTTTGGACGACGCCCGATCCTATGTTGATTATATAAAATAACGACAAGAGTGCAGAAAATTCTCCATATATCACTGGGCCTAATAATCGTCCTACGAGCACGTGATATGCATATGCACCGACGTTAGCCAGCATTGATCCCACCAAAATAATGAGACTTCCTTTCGCCAGAGGGTGCATCAGCGCATCTTTGATTTTTTGCAAAAATCTGTTCATGATGTGCTCACAGAATTCCAAAATCGATACCGTAAAAGCGTAAATACGGCAGCTACTCCATCTTTCCATGTCAACTTCTTGCCTTCGGAAAATTTACGACCAAAATACGAAATAGGCACTTCGTATATCTGATAGCCACTTCGCAATACCTTCGCCGTAATTTCTGGTTCAAAATCAAATCGCTTGGCATCAATGTGTAGCCCTTTGAGAACTGATGCATCAAATACCTTATACCCTGTTTCCATGTCAGTAATATTTGTGTTGTAAAGAATATTGGTGATAAGTGTCACGAATTTATTACCCATCGCGTATACGAACATAGTAGATAAATGACCGCCCAAAAATCTAGAACCATATACCACATGAACGCGATCATTCTTAAGCGGTGCAAGAAGTATAGGATAATCAGCTGGGCTATACTCCAAGTCAGCATCTTGTATGAGAATGACATTCCCCGTGGCGTTTGAAATGCCCATAGTCACGGCAGACCCTTTTCCTTCATTTTTTTCTTTCAGAATGACTTTCACTCGTTTTGTCCATTTTTTAAGCACATTTCGTGTGCCATCTGTAGACCCATCATCGATGACAATAATTTCCTTCTCCCATCCTGAAACCACAGCATGAACCACTCGATCAATAAGCTCATCAATAGTCGACACTTCGTTATATACCGGAATGATAATGGAAAGTTTTTTCATGCGTTGAAAAAGGCCTTACCGTGGAGGATTAACCATGCCCAGAGCGGAATAAATTCCAAAGTTTTTCCATCTATCTTTTGTATAGCCGAATAATTTTTCGTTAACACATGTCCTTTTTCCTTATTAAACTCCTGCAATCCTTCTACCATGCCCTGTGTTTCTCTCTCATGCGGCTGATCAGTGTATGAAACATTATAAAAAGCCAACGCAGGATCCATAGTCACAAAATCTATCTCTTTCTTACCTTTCCAATAGTAAATCGCCTGCGATTGTTTTTTTAGCTCCATGTATACTATATTTTCCGCACATTGCCCGATATCAGGTCGTAAAAGCGGCACGTTAAAATTTCGCAGTCCATTATCGACTACATACATCTTCCGAGCCCTTTGCACATCCTGCGTCTCCTTCGTTTTATACGAATAATGCTTACTCTCAAAGAGTAAATATGCCCGCTGAAAATACTCGATGTAGGATTTGGTAGTCTCTAAAGAGAGTTTCTGCGGTCGAGATAAACTACTGTATGTATGCGTTTTCGTAAAATCAGACATAATCTGAAGTCCTAATACTTCTACTTCCTGCTGATTTCGAACACCATTGGGCACCACAACGTCTCTGGAAACCGTATCTCTAAAATAATTTGATGCCAATGTCCGTTTGACATCTTCATCTTCGGTAAGCACTATTTCAGGATACCCGCCTTCTTTCATATAATTCCCCAAGTGATGTAAAATTTTCGTTTGTTGGGAGAAATTAGCCTTGAGAATCGATGATATATTCGCTTGCCCTTCTATGGTAATTCCTTTTATGCGCAAATATTCATAAAAGTTAAAGGGGTAGACGTCTACTTGAACGTTTCTGCCGGTCAAAACTGTCGCCGACTCTGACTCAACCAACGATCGACGTGATCCAGAAAGTATAAACTTAACAGGATCTTTCCGCTCATACTTACTGCTTATCCAACGATTGAAGTCTTTAATTCCCTGAATTTCATCCAAAAATATATAAACTTTCCCTTGCGGATTGTAAGTCTCCATATAATAGATAAAAATATCTTCCAAGAGTTTCCAGCCTTGTGTCAAATACTGCTGCACCAATATATCCTCCAAAAACAAATACAAAACGTTTTTGGCAGGTATACCTTTCTTAACGATAAGATGCTCCATGAGTTGATGCATCAGCGTCGATTTCCCTGCACGACGAACACCAGCAAGGATTAACACATGACGAATATCCAGAAGTTTTTTGAAGCGCTCAAGATACTTCTCTCGAGGCACGGTATGTATCCATTTACCTTTCAAGGGATCAGTAAAGTGAGGGTTCCATGTCGAAATTAACGTTTGGCACACTTCTCTATCCATAATTGTAGTGTATACTCATATTATCCTACTGTCAAGTATAACCTAAGGTTTATATATCAAACCCTACGTTATATCGAAGGGTTTATTACGGTATTATACACGGCTATTGTCTCGTGAGCTACACGATCCCAGCTAAACTTGTTCGCCCACGCATGACCCTCAAGGATCAATTCCTCTCGTTTGTTAGATGATAAAGAAAACGCTTCAAGCATTTTTCGTGCAATACTTTCTGTATCATTTGGATCACAAATAAGTGATGGCCCTGCAATTTCTTTCAAACTCCCACCATGCGTCGCAATCACCACCGTACCTGCAGACATCGCCTCAAGAACCGGCAATCCAAACCCCTCATAAAAGGAAGCAAGTACACACGTGCTTGAAAGTGAAAGAAGTGCTGGTAAATCATCATCCGATACTCGACCTACTCTCTCCACAGTTGACTCAAGCTGAAGCTCTTTTATTACACCATCTATGCGTTGTGCTTCTTGGGATTCATTCAAAAACGCATCTCCCACAAGAAACAACTTTTCGCCTGTCTTCAACATATCTTTATTCTTTAATAATTTCCAAGCGTTGAGAAGACCGAGAATGTTTTTATTCCAATTGATATCTCCTACATACACTATAAAACGTTTCGGGAGTGCATACTTTTTTATCACACGCTTTGTTGCTTCATTAGTAATTGATTGAGAAAACGTGAGTGGAGGTGCTAATGGAACCACATCAACGGTATCCTTTCTTCGTAATATTTTTATAATGTCGTTTTTGGAACTGACACTATCGGTGATAATCCTTGTGGCTCGTGATATATTCCACTTTTGTATTTGCCATTTGACTTCACCCCGCACGCCTGCAGGAAAATGCTCGGGAAAGACAATCGGAATGAGATCGTGTACTGTCACTACAAACGGTTTGTGGAGAAAGAATGGAAGCGTTATGAAAAATGGATCAAAACTTGTAAAATGAACTAGGTCTACTTCTTGTGGAATATCACCAATTGAAACAAACTCACAGATGGAAACACTATTATTTCTTTTCAGAGCCGCGATCAACTCTCTTGTGTAGACGCCCACTCCCCGTGTTTTGTGACCGCTTGAGAGTGGCTGTGTGCTTATTGCGATTCTCATAAAGTACTTTCAAGTATACCAAAATGTCAGAAGCGAGAACAAACGTACAAAGCGTATTCCACATTTAAACTTTGAATTATATAACTTTTCAATACTCCAATAATTTATTATGCTCTTTTTTACCTGTAGCATCATTAAATCCTAAGTAGTCAACTTTACACCGGTCGAGAGTTCATTGACTACTTTCTTCAATGTTGATTTCACTCGTTTATATGCACTATCTCCTTTCCACCACGGCGGGAGCAAAGAAAAAGGCAATTGAGGATCATCTTTAAGAATTGCTAAATACGAAACGATTGAAAATTGATCACCATCACCTTGATCATGCATCCATGTCACATAACGATCATTCAGTTCCTCTAGTTTGTAAACACGAACAATCATCGCCCGCACGTCCTCTTCCCCAATTGATCCATCTTTTCCCATATCAGAAACAATAATATTTCCTTTCAATCCATGTTGTTCAACAAAACCACGAAGTGTATCAATTGGGTTATATGGAGTGATCCATACCGATTCCTGCAACAAGCCGCATCCAATGACTCTCAAATATTCACGAAGTAAATAACGATCACTACTTTTCTTTTCTGGTATATCGTATGTCACAAGGTACATCCGTCCGTCCCATACTCGATTTTCGTCGTAATGAGGAAGTATTGCTTCTAACCGCCTTTTTCCTTCAATAGTTATCTCTGGTAATGCACCACGCCTGATGATCTTTATCCATCCTCGTTTTCTTGCCGTTTGTATGGCATTTTTAAAAACTTCATAGTTTACTTGATCAAGAAACTTATCTGCGCTACGTCTTGCTCGCCACAATTGCCCATACTGTGATTGAGGCACGCCCATTGAAGCCATATACATCGTAATCCATAATCCTAAATCTACTGAATACGCAAATACCCCTTCTGCAACCTGAAGTGCTGCCCGACTCAATTTCCTCATTCCTTGTTTTCTACCCATGTATCCACTCTACATTCTCAATAATTAAATAGTCAACTATTTTCCGGTCGGTGTTTAGTTGACTACTTATAAAATACTCCTATACTATATTTTTTACCAATTATTTATTACTGTACTTTGGTCATAAATATTTTACTGTACGATATTTTCGTACAGTTGTTTCAAATTAATCACTAGCATACAAAAGAGTGAATAAACTATCAACAAGTATAATCTCTAAGCACACCTCGCACTCTATGTACGTTTAAAAGTAGATTTATGCGCACTTCGATTATCATAAAGTGCTTTGCATATACCGAAAGCTAACAAAGAGAACAAACTGAGCAACGATATGCTATCTGCTAAAAGTCTAAGTGGAGTCTCTTCAAATCTCACGCGCAACGTATGCTCGCCGCTTGGCATATTCACATGGATAATACCGTTAGGTTGATAAGAAATAGGAGTTTCTTTCCCATCAACGTACGCTTTCCACCCTGCAAAATAAAGAATTTGTGCAGCTATAGTGCTCTCTTTTTTCGCTTGTACGTTCAAGGTATACGAGAGTGGCGCTTCTTTCTCTACCTGTATAGTCATATCTTCAGCGTTTGCTTGAAAACGTTTAGTAAATCGATCTTTTTTCCATCCGGTATAGATTGTCGTGAAAGAGTTCCCCAGTGAAGACGTACCGTCTGTAAATTCTCGCCGAGAAAGATAATGCGCGTCATCCCTTTTTTCATACGTCACCGGCTTCATATAGGAAAAACTTACGGTAAACGCCAATAAAGAAAGCCCCACCATAATCCAACGCGACAGCACAGTGGTCAAAAGTGCTGAAAGATATCCCACAGCAATCATAGGAACCATCAATAATCTCCATGGATATTGAATATTAGCCATTAAGGGAACGTATCGCCATAGTTGCAACGAGTACTCTGTCATACCAAATATAGCTATCACAACGACACAAAACACAGGTAAAATATTTTTCCGCAATTCTCTTTTTCGTACTGCGATAAAAAAACTGATACATACGATAAGAAGTGGCACGATGCCGATTTGATAGGACATCTCATCAGCGCTTATTCCTACGCCAGAGAATCCCGTTCCCCATGACGGCAATAGGAGTTGAAAAAGATCTGGAAAATGATCCATATATGAAACGCTATTTAACCCCACCATAAAACGACTCTCAACGAGTGCTGGCAGCCAAAAATACGTTGCTAACCCAATTCCTGTAGCGATTGAGAAGATGTTGCCTCGTTTGCGATACCACGTATACAAAAAAATAATTGGAATAAATATGAACGCTGTAATATTGTGACTTACTATAATACCGGCTATCCCTATTGCTACACCAAAGGAAATACCGTATTCTAACGCTGCAAACGTTAACAATACAAAAGAAAGCGCCCACACCTCGCCTACTGACCCACGCACGTATATATCGACAAACCAATACGGCACGAGAGAACAAACAATTGTCCCGATCATAGCTGCTCTGTCACCAAATACTCTCTTGAGCCACAAAAAACACCAGAATACCGCAGTCAAGTATCCTGCGGCGAGGGTGAGTTTCACACTGTCCACAAAGCTCACACCAAAAACATGAAAAAAACTCCCTATATAATTAGGAAACGGATAATGAAAAAGAAAAAGAGGCAATCCATATCCGCTATTTAAATCAGGAGCCCACCGTGGAAAAAGATACCCGTATGAGAGCATGGTATAAAACTGCCAGAAACGAATAATGTGATACTCACCATCGTGCGTTGGTATAAATCGTGCACCAAATAATGGAAGACTTGAGATTATTGCTATCGATAACGCAAATAAAAAATATTTTTTCATCTTTTCAGGCTGAATGTATACCACACCGTATACATCATGGGAGGAATCCATGTCACCAAAGTTCGTATCAGAGGACCTGTGCCTCCATATTCACGCGTGGCTATCCATGGCACGTATCGGAGCATCAGTCCAAAACTCAACATATACGCGGCTCCCTGAAGAAATGATCGTTTCCCCATTGGTAATAGTGATACAAACACGAGAAACCATATCGCATACCATGGATACATTTCTTCTCGAAGCGGTGTGAGCAAAAAGACGCCAAACATACACATTCCTGCCAATAAAGCACGCTTTTCGTCTGATAAGTGACGGAAAAATACAAAAAGGGGCAATACAACGATAGTTGCACCCTTTACTAATACTGATGCAATCATAAAACCCCATCCCATAATCCTTACTGCTAACTGCGAATTACGCCAAAGATATATTCCATAGAGAACAAGCGCCATCATAAACGTATCATTGTGCCCTGATACAAATGTCTCGATAATCACAAGTGGATTAAGAACGAAAAACAAGACGTTTCTCACATTCTTTGTCATCCTATATATAAGAATTCCTACCATGACGTATGCGCTTATGACAAAAAGTTTGAATGTATATATTGAAACCAAAACATTTCCAAACGAAAGCACATGAGGGATCCACGTCCCCAATATCCAAATCGGTCCATACAGCGCGAGCTTATTGGCAGCCCTTGTAAACTGCAGCATCGGTTCAAAAAGAAGCTCAGTAGGCATCACCACGTAGGGATTTTCTCGATAAAAATATGCGACTTTTGCGGTAAGGATATAGTTGAATATGTCATGAGACAATGCAGGGTATGACAAGAAAAATATTAAACCGATGCAGAATAAAAACAATGCGTATTTTCTAAATGAGAATGCCGTTTTCTCAAACAATATTCGAGCGTATAGAAAAAATAATAGAAAAATAAGGAATGTATATACCAACGCTGCTATATACAATTTTTGATAGACAATATGAGTAAGCCATGTGTTTTGCAGTATAGGAAAATTTGGGTCAACAAACCCAAATGAAAAAATTGAAAAAAGAATTCCCACTATACCATACCAAATAAGCAAAGCAATCATATTTCTTGTCGAAGTTTTATTGACTCCATCAACCTATCATGTATGAATAATACTGTCGAAATTTCATTTTCCGGTGTCCACGTAAATACTGATGGCAATTCATTTTTCAGGGTTTCAAGCAGTTTCTCATGAACGCTCATCTGCTCTTTTATAGAGGAAACAATAAGTGACATATTTTTCTTTTCCGAAATACCCGCACCAATAAACGAAGGCAATTTAATAACTTCATTATCAGAACGATTCAGTGCGTCGAACGCTAATAAATACTGTTTGTACTCAAATAATGTCTTTGCTTCAACCAGATATTTATCTGCCATATTCATGATATATTTAGCTTTCGCAATACTGCCAAAACTCCAATATCGTTTCAGTTCGTCTACGACTCGTGAGACTTTATAGATCTTATTTCCGGGCATTACTGAGGGGTATGGGAGCACATATTCTGCATGTACCGACAGCGGAATAAAAAATATCACGCTGAAAAAGAAAATGAACACGGCGTACTTCATGTCAGGTTGCCAAATATAAACTTTTTGTATGCCATAGGAAAATGGAGGCTTGAGAATAGTGCAAACTGCAATCCTTGCCATCCATCGACGAACCCCTTGTGCCTTACATAAATCATGAAAAAAGTAACAATCGGCTTTATAAAACAATATGCAAAAAGCAATGACATGGTCGATCTTTTGTATTTCTTTCGCAATTCTATAGCAGTAAGATTCGTATACGTATCCGCTTTTGCCCAATATTCTTCGAGGGTGTTGTTGGTGTAATGAAGCAAAGGTTCCTTCAGCGTCCCAATTTCTCCATCAATCTTGATCTGTTCATGAACATATTTACATGGCAACCTTCCCTTTCCGTTTTGAAACAAACGCACGAGATAATCAGGATATTGCCCACCTTTGGATAACCATCGACCAACGAAAAAATTTTTACGTGGCATTTGATACCCAGCATTTGTGTTCTTTTTCTTTATTACTGATCGGATTTCTTCCGAAAGATCATTACCCACCACTTCATCAGCATCCAACTGCAAAATCCAATCACTCTTACACATCGCAATAGCTCTGTTTTTATTAATATGAAACATCACTGGATTATCTCGTTTCGAAATGACTGCACCAAACTTTTTTGCAATCTCGAGAGTTCCGTCAGAAGACCCACCATCTACAAGCACTATCTCATCCACCCATGACCCGATAGATGCTAAACATGCGCCAAGTTTTATAGCCTCATTATATGTCGCAATAGCGACGGATATAGTTATTTTCTTTTTTGCCATAGTCCCATTGTAACAAGAAACCCTAAAAATATAATAATACCGACTATCGAAATCCAGTTTGCAAACGTTCGAAGCTTGGTGTCAGAAAAAATGATTTCGACATCATGCACTCCTTCAGAAACTTCAAATGTTAACAGTCCCCGAAATTGAGGATTTTGAAACTCAACAGGAACGCGTGTTTTATCGACGAATACTTCCCAATTGGGGAAATAAAGTGTATTTTCTACCAGCGTTACAGATGATAACGAAGTGATGCGATATGAATGATGTGTACTTGTTTGAGTACCGATAGTGATAGACACATCCTTTCCGCTAATCACCTCAATCGGCGCCTTTGCTGATCTTTCCATAAAGCGAATAGACCAAATCGGTGCACTTTCCCCTGTGTCCGTCGTTCCGTTATACACACCCGTAAAATTACTATCAGGCATACTGGTATATTCCTTTGCATGCCACATAGAAACACTTGAAACAATCGCTATAACAGACAAGAGCACCACCACGAGTGTTCTTTGGTGTTTACCAAGCGTTGCCACAACCAACGCTGCGATAATAGGCACAATAAATGTCGTGACGTGTAAAAATCTCCATGGAAATTGAAACTTTTGCAGCAGCGTCACCGTTTTCCACACGGGTTCTGCCACTGATGTCATCAACAATAAAAACGCTACAACAGAAACAAGTATGCCGATGAGAAGAATTTTTGATGTTCTACCCATAAAACGCACGAAATATAATGCTGCCACCAAAACTACAATATGTGCAAACCCTAAAAACTTGGATATTTCGCTTGCGGTGCCATACGCCCATGTTGGATTGAAAAAATCCAAGAAGTTTACAAATCTCGATGTAAACTCCCCCCTAGTGACGATGTCACGCAAGGTGTATTTACCCTCAATCAATGCAGGCAACCAAAAAAATGCAGATAAGACAAACCCGAAAATTAAGCCTGACAAAGATCTAAAAACAAATTCCCGTTTTCGTTTCGTTTGAAAAACCAAAAGATACACGGTAAACATTCCTATGATAGGAAGCATCATCAAGCTGACTGCATTATGAGACAAAAGCAGTCCCACCATACTCAAAGCAATAAGAATGACAGACGATCGCCATAAGCCTAAAAGGATAAGCGGCAGAAAAATAAACGCAATATGTTCGCCAATTGCACCTCGTACATACATATCGACAAATCTATATGGGGCAAAACCGTATAGCACTGCCGCAAGTATTCCTGCTTGAATCCCAAAAACCGTTGAGGCAAACAGGTACATCGAAAAAATGCTTGCAATAAATCCAAATGCAAAAACAAGTTTCACGCTATCAACAAAAGAAAATCCAATCGCATGAAATGCTGACCCTATATATGAAGGTAATGGATATAAAAACATCAAAATAGGATGCCCGTATCCCCAATTAAGATTACCAGCCCACCGTGGAATGATAATCCCCTCTGAAAGCGATTGATAAAAATTAGCAATTCTTGCGACATGATCTTTACCATCATGTGAAATTGGGAGTCCAACGCGTAACAAATCAAGGAGGGGCAATAGAGAAACAATGATAAGTACGAACCAGATAATCCAGCCTAAATGTAATTTTTTCATAATGTGAATACAATAATTGCCTCTTTTCCATCAAGATTTCTAAAGACATTTAATACCCGTTTATGTACTGGGGCATCTTTACTATCGGCAATATAAATTGTGTCCGATCGCAAGACTTCTTTAGACCAATCTATAACGCGAAATCTCACATTTTCAATCATATGAGGTTTGTCGTATCCGCCCGACACACTGCCACCGAGTGCTTGATAACGCACAGGATCAAACGCTGTATAAAAAAGATAAAACATATACGATTGGTATAAATTTCCGCTATTGGCAAACTCTATTTTTTTGTAGGAAGCTTTCGGGTTGGTAACAAAAGACATCGTATCTTCCATGGCATATTGAAACGCATCAGATTGTGTGGTGGGAAAAATCACAAAATATCCTTTCCAAAACTCCAGCAAACTCCATAAGACAACAAGTATCAGGATCATCCATCTTCCCCACGTACGTAGCTTTTTTGACACATACCATAGCTCGAGCCATCCAATACCACCAATCAGGGATAATGCAGGCAACAACGTATATGCTCGCATCGCATGAGGAGCTTGCGTGGTAATCGAAGCGGGTAATGGCGCGGACAATACCCACGCCAATAACAAAAGAATGATGCGTATATCGATATGACTCAGTACTAATATATACCCTACCCCCACCACAATACCGATAATCTCCCAAGGATACAAAAGACCCATGTATGGTACTTTATGTGCTTCACGTGCACTACCAGTGAATAACCACGATGGAGAAAAATGAGAAAAATAATTTTGTAGAAATACACGTGCCATAACCACTTTTCTGTGGTTTACCAGCTGTGGGAAGGTATTATTTTGGCTTTTTGCTTTTTGAAAATTATCAAACGCCTGCACAAATACTGGCGCGTCTACGGAAAACGCACTTGTTCCCTTAAACCTACTAAGTCCTGCCCCAGTCACCGTGACGTATACAGCTGGCAGAGCTATCAAGCTAAATAAGGCGATACTGAAAAATAAAATTTTCCACTCCTTCAACAACTGCTTCCCATACAAAAGTCCTGCGCTTAAAAGTAACACGGGCACAATAAGTTTTTGACTCTGATATCCATGAAGGGAAAGTCCAAACCACGCAGCCATAAAGACAAGTGCCCATGGCTTTTTTTCTAAAATAAAAACGAAAAGCATGTATATACCGGCAATTGTAAGCGTCAACCCCAAATTCGCCTCGTGCCCAAGTCGAGAAATATATATATGCCATGGTGAAATAGTCAGTAACAATGCTGACACTTCACCCAAATAGTGTAGCCTCGTGTTAAACCGCGATAGAAGTTTGCCAATCCGATACAACATCCATACCGCAAGAAGCGACAAAATGATGGACGGAAATCGAACTGCCAGAGATGAGAGTCCCATAAATTTTACGAATGGGATGACCAAATAGACATACAGTGCCGGCCTCCAGTCGTCATACGCTCGAAGAAGTAAGGGTAATCTATATCCATATTCGTCTGTACCAGTATAGAGTATAGAATACGCGTTATATCCTATTGAAACTTCATCAAGCGATGGTGCTGGCGGCACAATTGCTAATGCATAAAGTCGCAAAAATGCGGCAAGAAGAAAAATGATCGCGAATGCTAAAAAATCACGCTTAAACATACTTGTTATTCTGCTATTCGTATCGCTTCAAACCCGTCCAGATATGAAATTCTGTATATGGGGTCTGTATTAATTTCTCGCGGTGTTCCCACATACAAAATTGAACCGTCGTGCAATTCATTGGCCCAGTTAATAGGCCGAAATTCATATATATCAAATTTATTTCTCACCTCAGCAAATCCTCCTGATGCTGTGCCCCCTTCTTTTAGATACATAATGGGATCATATTTCATAAAAAATAAATAAAACATATGTGGCTGCTCAAGCTTGGTTGACACGACTATTTTTTTATATTTATTCTTGTGGGACTCGGTATACTCCACGGCTTGTTTGTATCCATACTGCCAAAACTTGGAATACTCGCGATTTGTGTGCCCGAAATACATGTCAACGTAATAGCCAATGGTACAAACAATGAATAGACTATAAAGACCGACTCCAAACAAAACAAACAAACGCAAAGGTATTTTTATTTTTTTTGTTGCATCGATAAAATGTTTGTATATACCAAAAAGTCCAAATGCCGTGAATATCTGCACCAGTGGCAATGTGACAAGTGTTCGAATAGCATGCGGAGTCTCTGACGTTGGAGAAGCGGCAATTGGAGCGATAAGAAGCCATCCAAATAAGAATGTTTTAAGCTTGCCATCTCGTTTTGCGACCACAACCATACCGTAAAGGAGAAACGGCAACTCCCAAAGATACATAAGTCCCACATCTGGAGCATGATGCCTGTCATTGTCCCCAGTCAAAAACAACCACTTCAAAGAAAAATGTGACAAATAGCCGTCTGCCATGGTCTTTATATACACCAAACGTCTATTTTCCCAAATAACGCCGAGATAATCGCCTTGTTTGATATCAGTTTCCAGCCTCGATACGCTTCGAGCAAGTAATCCTGTTTGATCAGACAAGGTACTAGTGCCTTGTAACCTCGTCAGACCATCTTTTCCAAACACAACAGGTATCAATGGTCCCACGATGATAAACCCAACCACGAGCGATGTGAGCAAAAACTTCCATTGAGAAAAAAACTCTTTCCGGTATATGAAAAACAATAAAAGCATCAAAAGCGGCAAAAATACACGTTCACTATGATATGCATAAAATCCAAACCCTAAGATACCTGCCGCAAGCGGCATCCATCTACCGTTTTGCAATGATTTCAAAAGGAAATATATGCCCCATATATTGAGTGTGACACCTATATTTGCTTCAAATGCTATACGAGAAAACTGTATGTGCCATGGAGAAATAGCCAAAAGAAACATAGCTATAAACGATAAGCTAATATTATTTGTAAGCGCGCGTGTCAAGAAATACGTTCCCAACACACCAAGCGTTCCGATAACAGCCGCCGGCACACGCACGGCAAAGGTAGAGAGACCAAAAAGTTTTATCGATGGTATCGTAAGATACGCATAAAGAGGCGGCTTATAATCATCATATGATCGAAGTGTAAGCGGCCATCGAGTACCATATTCGTCCTTGCCAGTTTTAAGCAGTGAATATGCGTTGTATCCTAATGCCGCTTCATCCCAGTCAGGACTCGGTGGCACTTCACCTAAGCGCCAAAATCGCAAAAATGCAGCAAGAAAAAGAATGGTAAATAATAATGCTAATTTTTTCATAACTCAAATATCACAAGAACAGTAGTACCGTTTAATAACGATATATTTTTCAACACTCGAGCGTGTGTCGGTACTTGGTTAGGTGGCAGTATATATAATACACGGCCTATATACGTCTCATCGAAATGTCTGACGAAGCGATAGTTACCAAATCTATACACATTATAAAAACCTTCAGCGTCAAACGAGGCATTATTGGTTTGTAGAAAAAATGAAAGGTCATATGTACCATAAAATAACGTATAAATATATGGTCTGCCTATGCTCTCTGTAAGTACAATCACATCGTAAGTATCCTTGACGCTCTCGGCGTACTGAATTGCTTCTCTGTATCCATACTGCCATTCACCAGAATATTCTTTCGTATAATGCACTGTATATGTATGCCAAAAATACCCAAAATTAAACAGAACAAAAAAACATATGACGCTTGCGACTATAATTTGCCATATTTTTTTTCTGATAACACTAAGAAATGACACCATGCCGTAGGCTGTAATCATGATCCATACTGGGAGCCCATTTTCTACACGTAATGCATGTGGCGTCTCTCGAGCCACTGCTGCGGGTGCAACGGATGAGAGTAACCACCACAACAAAAGAAAGCCAATGGAGGGCATACGAGCAAAAAGTATCAACCAACCATACAATATAAATGGCGCAGTAACCAAGAGTAATTGACCAGTATCCTGTATCGAAAACTTTGGATTACCATCGCCCTTTATAAAAAGAAATCGAGGCTCAAGGTTATCAAAAAAATGAATCAAATATTCTCGTCCGTATCCTATACGTCTATTATGAACGATCTTTGACCACAACGAATTCCCATCTGACAGACTTCTTGCGTTCGCGGTAAGTATGACTTTAAGATCTGTGAATATACTCACCTCTTGAAATCGAAGTCTGGCATTGCTTGAGAGAAGGTGGGGCATAAGCGGAATGAGTACAATGACCGCAATGACTATCCCACGAAATACCGCCGACGTACCCTTTCTATAGGATCGCCATGAAAACAAAACTGTTCCAAGTGCTATAAGCGGACCTGCGTAGCGAGCGGAATTAAACGTATACATTCCAGCTATAAATGGCAACAATGCATACAACAATACTGTCGTATTGCTTCGTGATACCAAAAGAAGATATACCCCAAGAGTAATAAAAAATGTTGCAATGTTTGCTTCAAAGCCTGCCCGAGAAAGCATGATGTGCCAAGGCGAAATAGATAAAAGAAATGCGCTTAAAAGAGCAAGTCTTTGATTGGAGAACAGTTCTCTCACAAGAAAATATAAGAGCAAAACGGTAAGTGATCCAAAAATCGCTGACGGCAATCGGACAGCCATATCTGATAATCCAAATACTGCGACAAATGGTACGGTAAGATACACAGGAAGTGTCGGTTTATAATCACCAAATGCAGAAAAAGCACCCAATGGGAAGCGCGTACCATGCTCATCCGCGCCATGGGTCAAAATTGTATACGCGTTATACCCTATAGACACCTCATCCCAAGAGAGTGAAGGAGGGTTCGTGCTCAGGTGAGAGAAGCGAAGCCACATTCCCAACGCAAAAATAAGAATGAGTATGGTACGCGTTACTTTCATAGATGTTCTGTATGTATCTCATCCATAAACAGTATCCCTGCTACGAGAAAAACAAGCGAAATATATCCGACATGACTATTGTTAAAGTATCTACTCATATACCAAAATACCGTTAGAAACGTACCGTATGAAAATAAAAGCGTAGAAATAGCGGGTTTTAGCCATAACCACCGCAAGAGTATGAAAAGTAATGGGAATCCGAATATAAGCTGGTAAAGATAAAATGGGTATTGCGCATGTATATCTTTGATAACACCTGCGTTATAAAGCACCATACTCAAGCCATACCCTGATACAGGGTAGCTCCCGACTGTGCCGCCAGTAAGATACAAAACAACACTATCTATAAACGCTTTTGCATCCCACCAGAGAAATGGCGCAGAGAGTAAAAACGTTGTTGCTAAGAGCACGCTAAGGGACATCCATAATTTTGCTTTATATTTGCCATATGTGACGAACATATACGTAAGATAAAATGGCACCATTATCCAAATCGTTTGTTTACTCATAATGGAGAGACCAAAAACAAACGCCGCGAGTACAGGCTTTTTTACTGACAAGATATATAACGATAACACTAGCCAAAAAAATGCAAAAACGTCACTTCTGCCCTCGAGAAAATAATTAAATACAGACGGCGAAAGTGCTACAAGAATTACTGCAAATCGCTTGAGATTTCTATTCTTCACCCAATTCCAAAGAATAATTTGCAATCCTAACATACAAAACAACAACGCCATACGCGCATCAAAAAATCCAAATACTTTCACTCCTACTACATAAAATCCAAAGGGAAACAAAAGATACCACGGCGGCATCACAAAATGATATAAAGCAGGATTGATAGCTTTCGGATTATCGATCTCACCATAGTTAAATGACTCAACAGGCGTGCCAAAGTACGTCTCCTTATACGGATTTCTTCCTTGCAAAAGATATCGAAGTGCTGCCTCTTCCTGAAGAATAATATCATGTACTCCCCACACGGGTGCTACGCGATATCGATCAACCATCGCAGTGATAGAGGTACCAATAACAACTATGATCAAAACAATCAAGATGAGTATGTCTCGAGCTCTCTCTATTAGCGCATTGGTTTTTACAAAAATCATAGATCTATGCGCAAGTAACACATTTAACACTAATACCAGAAACAACAACCCAAACAGCCAATAGGGTGTACCATCAATCGGAAGGATGCGGTATTGCATCACAACAGGGATGGAGAGTGCAAAAAGAAGAACTGCATCTATAATTGGTGGCATAATAGTTCTATTGTATCCCAAACAACACTATAACATCGTCAATTTTTACTACACGCGTCTTATACTTGTAAAGATCTACTATCGGATAGTCCCCTTTACAATGATCTTCATTGCAAAATGTTTGTATCTTGTCTCCATGATCAATAAAAGGACATACGTTGGACTCGCATACAAGCACAATGTGATTATCACTGCCTGTTATTTTCTCGGCGTTGATTCGCGCCATCTTAAATCCTGCACGATAATGCAAATCAGAAAACGACGGTGATGCTGCCAAGCCGAAGCTAAATGCTTCATTCCCCAATTCCTTTTTCACGACATCTACCACCGCACGCACACGACCAATATCATTGCGAGGCGGTGTCGTGTACACAAGACCAACACTTCGATATACGCTTATTGCGCATAATACAAAAAGCCCAATATATACAAATGGTTTTATAGATTGTCGAGCTCCTATGACTTCTATCCAGTGTCCGATGACTATATATGCTGTCGGAGTCAAAAAATATAAATAATGATCGTACACAACGCCTTTGTACAGTGAGAGTGCACCGACCCCGCAAACAAATGATAAAAACATAAGTATCGAAAAAACATCTCTTTTAAGAAGTACCCAAAGCGTCGTTAAAAATATTATACTCATCGCACCAATGGGAATACCTAACGACACCGGCGATACGCGACCCATGACACGATTGGCATAATCAATAAAATTAAACACTATTTGTCGTTTCCCCATGGGTAATCCAGTCGGCTGAAGAAACTGCGTAATCACACTTCCCAAATTTTCAAAATTATGAGCCAATTCGTAATAAAGAAATGGTAAAATCATAATGACAAATGTCAAACCCCACACGCCTATTATGCGTATCAGAATAAACCAACGCGGCCGATGTATATACCAAAAAATAAAAATTACAACACCGGAAAGCGGCACGAACAATAAATTTGGATAATGAAGCTGTACAAGAATGCCCGTTGATAGTGAAAGAAGCACGCTTCCCAAAAGCCACTTCTTTGTACGAAACAGCACCGCGACCCCAAGGATAAACATCATCGCAAAAACCGAAACCAAATTAGGCTCCCAAAGAAATCGATCTGAAGCGACACCCATCGGGTTAAAAGCCCAAAGCATCGTCAAAAAAATTGCCACTACGCTCGTAAACAACAACCGAAACGTCAAAAATGCAACAACTATTCCTACAAGTCCGTAAAATACGGTAGCATACGCACCCGATACCAAATCAAATCTAGTCATGATAAGAAACGGCGCTATCAAAAAATAATACGCAGGTCCTAAATACTGACCACTTAAAACTGTCGGACCCACCAATGGGATAGTTTTGGCTTGCCATGCATCATAGACATGAATAACTGTCCTCCCTTGGTCACCAAAAAACTCCGTTGCTTCTTTAATATGTGATAATCGCAGTACGAACGAAACCAAAAGAAGTATTATAATAAGGATAGTTGATATACTCATCTGCCGCATACGCATGAACTCATTAAAGCACTATTTGGTAATACTGACAATCTCAGCTCTTCCGCTTCTGTCGATGTTTTTGACTAAAGACATGCCACACACGCATGATGGACCGGTTCATTTAGCTCGCATTGCTTCCTATTATAAAGAGTTGTCATACGGTCAAATACCTCCTCGCTGGGCTAGCGAACTTAATTATGCCTATGGCATGCCTCTTTTTAACTTCATGTATCACCTTCCGTACCTTATCGCATCCATACCCGTATATTTTTCGTTAGGTCTTGTTCTCTCATTTAAACTCTCACTTTTTTTGAGTTTTCTCCTCTCAGGAATTGGCATGTTTCTTTTTGCAAAGAAGCTATTTAACGATACCGCACGCGCCTATCTTGTGACACTGCTGTATCAATTCGCACCATTTCATCTTGTAGAATTTGTCGTCCGTGGAAGTATCGGTGAAGCATATACATACTCATTTTTACCATTTGTACTTCATGGTATTCTCCTTCTTGGTGAGCGCTCGAGTATAAAGCGCAGTATGTATGTAGGTATCAGCACGGCGCTTTTGATTCTGTCTCACAATGCGATAAGCTTGGTGAGTTTCACAGTTGCAGTACTTTTTTCATTGTGGCTAACTCCCAAAAAATCCCGCTTCATCGTATTTCTATCACTATTTTTCGCAGTGATGATCACCGCATTTTATTGGATGCCGGCAGTATTTGAACGCAAGTATACGTACGGCGATCTTTTTATGAAAGATATGTACAAGTCTCACTTTGCGCCTCTGTTAAACTTTTTTACTCCCAATTTCACAAATGACAGCGCTCGACAAACAGGCGGCATCACTGTGTATCTAGGACTCATACAGAGCATGGTAGTTTTACTCGGTACATATCTTCTCATCTTTAAAAAAATAAAGAATCGCATGGCATTTTCTCTCACGCTTTTTAGCCTTCTGGTTATCATGGGAAGTATGTTTTTCATGCAACCAGCATCAGCCTTTCTATGGGCTCGCATTTCCGTACTGCGCATGTTTCAGTTTCCATGGCGACTCCTGTCTGTGGTAGGACTCGGCACGGCACTTCTTGGCGGGCTTATCGTATTCCGTGACAAAAAAATACACATAAAAATAATCGCAATACTCTCTCTTGTCACGGTAAGTACGACACTTGTATTTTGGAAACCTCCATTAGGATATGACAAAATCACAGAATCTGATTATTGGAATTACCCCCTCAACACCACATACTTTGGTGAAACTGATTTGATTTGGTCAGACGGACCAGCTTCATCGTATCCTACTGCACCCTTTGAACTCATTGATGGAAAAGGCAGTATTACAAATATATATAAAAAAAGCATTCATCATTCATTTACCATAAACGCAGAAACGCTCGTGCAAATTCTTGATCATACACAGTATTTCCCTGGGTGGCGGGTCTTTGTTGATGACGTAAAAACGCCTATTGAGTTTCAGGACCAAAACCACAGAGGACGAATAACATTTACTGTCCCAAAAGGCATACATACGGTACGCGTTGAATTTGGCAGCTCACCGATTCGCACAATCGGCAATGTGTTAAGCATTCTCTCTGGCATCATTGGATTACTGCTTTACGTTTTCTTTAAAAAAAGACATACGAAAAAAGGATCATGAAAAAAAACGACATTCTCATCGGACTCTCCATAAGCATCCTTCTTGTAAGTATTCTCTTTTTCAAATCCATTACTCGCGGCTATATTCCATTCCCAGCTGACGCACTCCTTTCCGACTTCAAACCGTGGCAAGTGACCGCATACGATGGATATGGTGCTGGGGGTATCCCTAACAAAGCACAATATCCTGATGTCATTCGACAGCTCTACCCATGGCGCATGGAAGCGATACGTCAATGGAAAGAAGGAAGTATACCACTGTGGAATCCGTATAGTTTTTCAGGCACGCCGCTTCTTGCGAATTTTCAATCAGCCAGCCTCTATCCTTTCAACAGTCTATTTTTCATCTTCAGTGAAGAAACTGCATGGACACTCCTTGTAGGATTACAACCATTCCTTGCAATATTTTTTACCTATCTATACTTGCGAAGCATCAAGGCGAGTGTCTTGGCGTCTGTATTTGGCGCGGTGTCCTATGGCATAAGCGGGTTCATGACTGTATGGCTTGAGTACAATACCGTCGGACATATTATGGCGTGGTTTCCACTTGGTCTGTATGCAATTGAGCATTTTAGTCCTACGTGGCTCACCATTTCCATCACACTTTCTTTACTATCTGGTCATCCACAAATTGCAATCTACGCGATTATATTTATGACAGTGTATGCCTCGTTTCGAACAAAACCAAGAGATAAAATGTACGCGTTTTTCAGTATTCTTTTAGGATTTGGTATATCAGCAATCCAGCTTTTACCAGGCATAGAACTTATCACCCACTCAGCACGCGCAAACCACACCTATGAACAAATGATGAAATCAATACTCATACAACCATGGCAAATTCTGATGACATTTTTCCCTAATCTATTCGGCAATCCTGTATCGCGTACATATTGGCCGACAGATACCTACGTAGGAAAGGTAACATCTATAGGACTTGTTCCATTATTTTTTCTTTTGTCAGCAGTGCGACTGTATAAAGTCACACTCGTTCGCTTCTATATACTTTCACTTGTAATACTTGGAATATGTATAACAGCAAACCCCATTACCGCTATACTCTATGCATTCTCTATACCTGTCATATCATCAAGCAGTCCTACATTGATGATATTTTTATTTTCATTTAGTCTTTCGGTACTTGCAGCGCTTGGTATAGATGGATGGCAACAAGAGACACATAGTGTAAAAAAGCTTATCATTCGAGCAATCGAAGTATGTGTAGCAATATGTATCATCGCAAGCGCCTTTATATTTCTTCCGTCCCTTAAAACTCATGCGATAGTCGCTCTGCGTGCGCTTTTTTATGGCGGTGCTATCGCAGGAATAACTTTATGTATGTTTTATATAGCTATGCGATATAAAAAATGGATGATTTCTGCATTATGGATACTTTTTATCATACATTTTTTTGATCTGTCATATGCATTTTTCAAATTTAATCCGTTTGTTCCAGTGTCCTATATGTATCCTTCCCACGCCCTAAGCGTGTATCTTAAAAATCAAAAAATGCCACAACGATTTTGGGGGTATGGCACGGCAGCGATTGATGCAAATATTTCGACACTATGGAGTGTCTTTTCACCAAATGGCTATGATCCGTTGTATCCTAAATGGTACGGCGAATTCATTGGTGCCTCAAAAGATGGCAAACTTGTGCGTACATTTGAAAACAATAATAGATCTGACGCAACTATCTCACCTGGGTTTGGAGAAACCGACTTTATAGAAAACGAATATCGAAAACAAATACTTCGATCACTCGGTGTCTCAACGATTATTGATCGACAGGAAAACGGCACGAGTGAAAAAACATTTCCCCCAAAAAATTATTCACTCACCACAGTTTCTGACTGGCGTATTTTCACAGATCGTGATGCACCCTCTATGGTACGCATCGCTACTGACGCAAAGCTTGCCAAAACAAAAGAAGATTTCGAACGTATTTTCTTTGCATCGTCATTTCATGTAAAAGACGATGTGATCGTGCATGATGATACCATTCCAACGCTAACAGGCAACGGTGAGGCAGAAATTATCCAATACAAACCAAACTACATAGAGACAAAAACTCACACGACAAACGGGACGACGATGCTTGTCGTTTCAAGCACATATTACAATGGATGGAACGCATCTATCGATGGACTTGCCACATCACTGTATCGGGTCAACTGGACCATGATAGGCATCGTAGTACCACAAGGAGATCATACAGTTACCCTTTCCTATAACCCTCGCTCATTTACCATAGGCATATGGATATCAATCTTGTCTTTGGGAATATTTATTGGTATGGTCGTTATTGCATACAAAAGGAGACGACCATGACTTTTAAGGATAAACTATTCCTTGTTTTAATACTTCTTCTTGCTGCTTTTTTGCGTCTGTATCATATCTCTTCTATACCGCCAGGGATAAACAGAGATGAAGGGAGCATCGGATATACTGCGTACTCGCTTTTGAAAACAGGCAAAGATGAATATGGCAGAGTATTACCACTCTCATTTGAAAGCTTTGGCGACTGGAAGCTTCCATTATATATATACACGACCATACCGTTTGTAAAAGTACTAGGCCTTACAGAAGCCGCAGTGAGGCTTCCGTCAGCTATAGCCGGAATACTAACCGTTGGCGCACTCTTTGTACTCGTACGGCTCTTGTTCCAAAGTACGCCGCTTGCACTACTCTCCGCATTTATCTTAAGTGTCATGCCGTGGCATATACATATATCGCGAGTAGAGAGTGAATCAAACATCGCGATACTTCTTTCTACTCTTGCCACAATTGTATTCTTTAAGGCTCTGCGATATAAACGTACATCGATTTTGACACTTGCAGGTATTCTCTTTGCACTCACCTATTACACCTATCATGGCAATCATATATTTACGACGATCTACACACTGGGTCTTATTTTCTTATATCGGAATGAGGTATTTGGTATACCGCGATGGTTTGTCAGTGCCATAGTCTCTGTAGCTCTCGTTGTCATTATTCTTGCATTTACTCTTTTTACCGCTAACAAGACAAAAATATCGGGAATAGGCATATTTGGCGATCCAACGATAATTCATTCGCAAATAGAATTACCACGGTTAGCACACGATAGCGCTTCATCGTTTTTTTCGCGACTAATGCACAACAAGACAGTCTATGCAGTGACTGCCATTGCACAAAATTATCTCAAGTCATACTCTCCGGAATTTCTCTTCATCCAAGGTGGCGGCAATCACGCCCACAATATAAAAGGATATGGAAATATGCATCCTGTTGAGAGCATTTTTCTTCTCTTGGGTCTTTGCTTTGCCTTGATCCAAATAAAAAAGAAACAATATTTACTCGTAGTTTGGTGGCTGCTTGTCGCGGGAATTGCTCCGGCAATCACCAAGGATGCCCCACACTCAAATCGCATGTTTGCCGTAGTTCCTGCACTTTCGATCTTAGTGGCGCTTGGCATACAATACGCACACACCTTCATACGAACAAAAAAAACATGGCTCCTCCCACTTATCATGTGTATACTATATGCGGGCTCACTTATCTTATATATAGATGCATACTTTATTCACTTTCCCAAAGAAGAAGCAAACTATTGGGGCATAGGCTATAAACAGCTATCTGCAGTAGTAAATAATCCCAAATATCAAAACAGAAATATCGTCATGACAATGCCTGAAGAATCACCGTATATATACATGGTTTTCTATGGTCTATACGATCCCAGTGTGTATCAAAAACAAGCTGTTCGATACCCAATATCTCGTGATGGATTTACGGACGTAAAGGGGTTTGGAAGATTTACATTTCGGCCGATAGATTGGGGGGCTGATACCTCACTACCAAACACGCTTCTTATAAGCAAAGCAAAGCAAGTCCCTTCATCACTCACTCAGCAAATAATAGATACTATATACTTACCAAATGGGCAGGAGCAATTTATCGTCGTTGATACCGCTAAGTAATATATGAGACAAAGACATACATTTTTCGCACTGCTTGCTATATTGGCAATCGGAACGTTTTTTCGTTTTTATCGTTTAACCACCGTCCCACCGTCAATCTCACACGATGAATCAGCTATAGCATATAACGCGTATTCAATTTTAAAGACTGGTAAGGATGAGTATGGCACACCGTTCCCTTTACTCTTTCGATCATTTGATGACTACAAATTACCGGGCATGGTCTACTCGAGCATTCCAGCTGTCTCAGTGTTTGGCCGCACAGCCATGGGTGCCCGATTTACCTCAGCGTTTTTTGGTGTGCTTACACTTCTTGCATTCTATTTTCTGACATATGAATTGATAATAAATCATCGTAATAAAGCACAACTTTATGCGTTAGCAACTACATTTTTCCTTGCTATATCACCATGGCACATAAACTTTTCTAGGCAATTATTTGAATCAAACGGTGCCCTCTTTTTCATCACTCTATCGACATACACACTGCTAAAATCACTAAAAAATATTCGATTTTTGCTCCTCTCATCATTGCTCTTTGGCATATCTGTTTATTTTTATTATTCTGTCAGACTGGTAATCCCATGTATTATCCTTGCGTACGTTCTTATTAATAAAAAGCAACTACTAGTAAACAAAACCATAGTAATCATATCGGTATTTCTATTTCTTGTAAGCATCTTCCCTGTTGGTACACTCATGTTTTCCAAAGACGGTCTTGAACGTGTATCTATAGTCAGTCTTTTAAACGATCCCAATTATCACAAATGGAAGGATGTATTCATAAAGCGGTACGCAAAAAATCAAAACGTAATAAACAAAATCCTCTTTAATCAAAAAACAGCACTTGGTATGACCGCTATCGATAATTACTGGAAAAATATCACACCACTTCAGATTTTTGAAAGCGGCACTGGTCCCTATGGTCTGCAGCACCCATTTGAAATACCCTTGATGTTTATCGGCCTCTTATATCTCTTGCAGTACGCAAATCCTGCAAAATGGATTCTTATAGCATGGCTATTCTCAGCTTTTTTGCCGGGAGCCCTTAGTACAAATCAACCAAATGCCCTTCGTACATTATTGGCTGCGCCAATTTTTTCGTTATTCTCTGGTCTTGGCGCTATAGAGTTTTTGGAAGCTATTGAAAAACGTAAACGATTACTCTTTGGCATAGTGCCGTTTTCACTCAGTATCATTTTTTTCATGTATACTTTTTATCAAGCGTACTTTATCGTTAATCCGATCCGAAACGCACTTGGATTTGGAGACGGATACGAACAAATGGTCCAGTATGTGACAACCAATCAGAAACAATACGACCGTGTTGTAATTTCTGGCTACTATTGGAGACCATATATTTTTATGCTCTATTGGAGTGATATAGATCCACACGAATATCAAAAACTAAACGGCTCAAGACACGGATGGGGGAAATATGTATTTACAGGTGCGCAGTGGGACAAAAACGATATTTTTCTTTTATCTCCATCTTATGATCCCAAAAAACTTGTCTTATCAACACCAGAAAAAACGCTATTTATATTAGCCAAACCAGAGTTTGATAACAACGCGTCGCGATACCGACAAATAGATACAATATCAGGCAGACATGAACCATCGGTTTTCATTGCAGCCCTCAGCAGCCAAAATTAGCTTTTTATTTTTTCTGCAAGTACGACCATGTTATCCATCATTGGTATATAAACAGGCAAGCGAGCAAAAATCGTATTACCAACCAAACGATAGAGATATGAAGCAACTTTACTCTCGCCTGTCGTGCGACCCAGATGCAACACATACCCAAGACTCAACCATTTCCCGATCCTATACCATTGTACTGGCTTTAAACCAGCTCTCCTTAGAGCCTCGGTCAAAGTAATACGATCAAAAAAGAATAAGTGCTGAGGAGGGATAAAAAACGTCCACCGACGACCGAATATTCTGGCTGCAAAACTTTTCATATCTCCTGTGGCGATAATCATTACCCCATCGTCTGAAAGATAATTCGTAAGCTTTACGATATCGCCAATAGGATCGGATAAATGTTCAAATACATCAAACAAACTGATCACATCAAATGATTTTGCTTTGTATGAAACCTCAGTAATCAACCCTTGTTTAATTCGTTTGTCTCCAACAAGCTTTTTTGCCTCTAAAACGGCGTGTTCTGATGCATCGAATCCATACGCATCATAGCCATACTGCAACGCAAGCTCTACCGCATATCCATATGCGCATCCTACATCAAGAAATGTTCCACTTGGTTTACGATTTCTAATACATCGCAAAAATTTTTCTAAATTCTTTGTAATGTACGTCTTATCGCGACCATAATCTGCATACGCACTGCGAGTCGCGTCACCAGTGAAATACCCTCGAGAATAGTGCTTTTCTACGAACGTTTCATATTTTTGTTTAAGATCCGTTCGTATAAGACCACAGGAGACGCACTCATAAAGGTCGAACCCATTCTTATGAAGATACATTCGCGTTGGAGAGGTACAAAGGTAGCATTTCATACACGTACAGATAGCTCACCATCAGTACGCTTCCATAATGTAGCCACACGGTAGCGGCAAGCATATATCGCAGGCAACCGTACAAATGCCCGTATAAATCCTAACACCATCATAAAATCGCCTCTTAAAACAGCTTGCAGTAATCGTATAGGGGTCCATACGGCATGTGCGAGCAATACACGAGAGTCCGATGCATTCTTCCAAATGAATTCAAATTGATTTCTATAGACAATTTGTTTGACTGCATTTGGAGAGAAACTTGTCTTTATCTTACCTTGATGATGGAAGTGCCCCACGATACTCTTTGGTTCAAACAATGTTTGATACCCAGCCTTACGTGCCGTATATGACAAATCTATATCCTCCCAATAAAATGGATTAAACAGTGGATCCATGCCGCCAAGTTCGTTCCAAATACTCTTTCTATATGCGCCACTACCACCAGATACCCATGCAGTAGCCCCAGAGATAATCGCACCTTTACTGTGTATGAAATACCCCTTTTCCCATCGAGACAAACCTCTTCCTCTCTCTACCATGCCATTTTTCTCATGACTTTGTTCTAGACACCCTACAGCGAAAACTGTTTCATCATCAAAGTGTGGTAAAAGAGCATCAAGAAAGTCTTCTTTTGGTCGCACATCAGTATTTAGCAAAACAACGATTTCACCAGTCGCTTTTTTCACACCGCTGTTTATATTACTAGAAAACCCTTGCTGTTTTTTATTAGAAACTATTGTGATTTGCGGAAAATTCATTTTTATCATCGCAATTGACTCGTCCGTCGAAGCGTCATCAGCTACAATAATTTGTGCACCTTTTGAAGCAGCGATGACTGCTGGTAAATTTTTCGCCAACAAAACTTCACCGTTCCAGTTTGGCAACACAATACTCACGCTATATTTCCCCACTTTTTTCATAAATATCATCTTACAACGGTCTGTATGATAATTCCACAGTATGCTTTCCTTCTGGCACCTCTATTCCTTGAAAAATACTATTCACTTTAAAAATCGGTGCTTTGGTTCCATCAATCGTTGTTGTCCAGCCACGATCATATCTATTAAGAATAACGAGGACTCGTGAAGAAATAGTTGATGTGATAATAGTCAATTTGTTATCTGAGTAATATTCTATTGATGAAAATTCATTCGCTAAAGCATTTTTTATATATACCCGATCAAGACTTTTTGTATACTGATAGACCTTTGTCTCACCCTCCTCAAATACTTTCACAAAATTTGGATTATCTATCAAAGAGAGAGAAAGTACATAGCGAACATTTAAATACGGTAATGCCGGATTATCCAAATCATGAAGAGTAAATATTCGCTGTAACGCAATAGAACTCTTTTGATCACCATAAAGAAATGAAGCATAATCGATAGGATATAAAGGGTCATATCCTTCTATCGTTTCTATACCATAATATCCACTCACATTGGGGGGCAATATTCTATCATCCATACTCATGACACGAAAGGGTTTCGGCTGCGCCTGCAAAAATGAAATAACTTTAGTTTGAGGAAAGAAATATTCTTTGGGGGTGAAAGGCGTGAATTTCCACCCAAATCGAAAAAGATCGACGAGTGAGAAAAGAACAATGCACGCTACAACAATCGTTGTAACACTTTTTTTATATATCTTCTGTATGAGAAATAGTGCGCCCAATACACATAAGAGTGTTAGTGGTATAAACAGATTACGTGTGGCAACTGCAAGATTGGTAATCGTTTCCGCATTACTACTCGTACGACTTACATACGTTACTATCAAACATAGTAGTAAAAATAAGAACGCGATAATACCGTAGGACACATACAAACGCTTAGTTTTATGCGTTATAAACGCTTCTAAACCAAAAGCCGTTAAAATAGCCAGTGATAAATCAACGAGTACGATAAGCCTTGTCGGTTGGAGTGATGAGAATATTGGAATCTGCAGACTATACAACGCGTGCGTCAACGGACTATCTATCATCAATAATAAAGAAATAATACCCACCCAACTCCAAAACATACTAACACCAGCGATAAATAAAGAAGACAGAGCAAAAATTAAAGGTATTATCCCTATATATCCTATAAATTCTCCATAATTCCACACGCCATAATAATTAAGTGTCGCTGGATTACCAAAAAAGTCAGGCACGACAAACTGTATGAGATGGGAAGCGGGCATCAACCATCCAGAAATCGTTGAAAGCTGTGTGGCGTTTGATCGGGCGGTTGAAAGATAAAATTGTATAAATGGCTTCCACACTGGATACGACCCAATAAGCAATATCGTCGTCGAAAACAATATGAACAAAAACACTTCTTTTTTCCTTACTCGTCTCATGCGATATATAGCGTAAAAAAATGAAATACCTAATCCGTAAAGAGCAATTTGTACGTGCCCTGATACAACCATGAAAACCAAAACCAGCCCGATGCCGATTGACCATAGTACGTGAGGCACCACCCTATCTATTGCATACAATATAAGAGGAATACAGAGAGCTACCCATCCAATCGTCCCCCACGTAAGCCACGCAATAGAAAATCCACAAAAAGCCCATACCATAGCACCTACATACGCGCTTGTCGTCGATAATGAAAGATTTTTTAAATAAAGATATAAAAATAGAGCACCAAATAAAGGCTGAAGCACAATCACCAAAGTCCACGCATTCGGAAAATCTAAAAAGCCAAAAAGTACATTTATCGGCTGATATATACCAGCTTGTATATTGGCAGCCATTGGGACCCCAAGAAAGTTGTACGGATTCCATGCTGGTATCTCTCGTATCTTCCATTGATCAATAGCAATTTTACGCCAAGGAATCTGTTGGCGAACTGGGTCAGTGATAAGAAAGTTCTTGAAAGGCACTCCTCGGGGATTGGTTGCGGCATATAAATCTCGCCATGGATGATACAACCCGACAAGGCTGTCTGTAGGTACTGGAAGCAATCCGTATAGTATAGTTTTATAAAAAAACACGCCTATCGAAAAAACAATAAAAAAATATGGCAATAGGAATAATACGCGTTTCATGATTATTACGAATAGGTGTGCAAAAGTTTGTCAAAAGCGTTTGTAAACATACTGGTTGAATATTTCTCACCTATAGCTTTGGCGTTCTTGCCTAATCGTGTCATGAGACCTTTATCCTCTATTACCCTAAGCGTTTTATCGACACACTCCTCTAGGGTAACAAAAAGAAATCCATTTTTGTTTTCCTGTACTATCTCTATTTGACCACCACCGCGATACACGACAGGCACTACTGCGGCACTCATAGCTTCTACAGTAGATATGCCAAAATGCTCCATAAACCTCGGCTCTGTTTCCCCGAAACCAGCTGCGTGCCAATATATCGATGCACGCTGATACAATCGCATAATTTCTTCATGCGATATATTCGGTAAGATATCGATCGCATGCCCCTTAGAAAGGTTTGTAAGCGTGTTAAAATACGAAAGATCAGACTCGAGTAATCCTCCAGCTAAAACTAAACGCCATCCTTTTTGTTTTGATTCCAGTTGGATAAATGCTCGAATCATGTCTTCTTGTTTTTTGGCTGTATGGTATGCAGTAAATCTACCGATAGATAAAATTATTTTTTCTTTTGCAAGCTTTGATGTTGGGATCATATCCGTGGGTGGATAAATAACGATCGATGTATCAGAAAGTTTGCGATCCAAATTATCTTTCGTAAATAAAGAATTGCACACGATAGTATCCATACGCGATAAATGAAACGATGTTGTTTTTATGACACCAAAGGGAACTTGAAAATGTAAAATATTATGTTTTGCAAAGGACAACGGCACGCTGCCATCACTCAAAAAAAATATTACATCGTACCCCAAACTGACTCGCACCTTTATAAACGCATTTTTTCCGGAAAAAATATTTGGAGTGACATGAACTCTTGAGAGATCTAACCCAAACCTATCCTGACTTTTCTGCACTATTGAGGGATCGTCCCAAAAAAGAAACACATCATGATCTTTTGACCAGTGACTGGCAAGGGTAAGCGTGTAGCGTTCACCACCACCGAAACCATCAAAATATGGATTATAAAAGCCTATTTTCATACTTTCTTATATAGAAAGACCCTAAAATTATACCAACGAGACTAAGAAACGCGAAACCATATCCCCACTTCAAACTATCGGGCGCATAGTAAAACTCAACTATGTGTTCACCGTGGGAAAGTGCCACAGCACGGAATGTGTAGTTTGCCCTGTATATAGGCGTACTCAGACCGTCTATAGACGCCTTCCAACCCGTATCATAGCTATCAGACAAGAACAATAGCTTTGGCACATCACTCTTTGTGTTTATAACAATTCGCTCGGGCATATATGAGATGATGATCGCTTCTCCATTTCCTTCCAATGGCTCTATGATGGGCTTACTCTCTAAAACGACCGTAGTACGTCTGTCCGTATCTTTTGAAAACATCGTGTCTAATATCTCCGGCTTTTCAGTGGCTATTTTGTACTTTGACGCGAGAAACGCTCTAGGATATGCCTTGGCATTTTCAAATATCTCATATGTTTCATCCTTCCATATAGATTGATATTGTGGATATTCCCAAAAAGGATACGCCCACGAGAATCGTCCATCACTAAATTTATGCAGATAGTATGAAACACCCAATAGCTCTAACGCATCCTGTGTATGAGGGCCGTGTTTATCTAATATGGCGACTGACCGCGACGGTATATTGAGCTGACCATTTGATAAATATGATATAAACTCACCATAGCGTCTTTTATGCATCGCATCATATCCTTCTAAAGAAGATATGTTATACATACCCCCAAGCTCATTTCCATAATTTCCTACCACTCGAAGCGGAGCGTTTACACCAAGCTCATCAAGTTTTTTGGTTACGGGCATTTGGGGATATAAAAACTCTTTTGGTTCAAAGGGCATCCATTTAGACGCAAACCGCAAAAGATCAACCATACTGATACCTATAAGCACACACAATATAAGCCGTCGCTTACTCTTGTGAATATATGCACCTACTACAGTCATACTGATAAGTGTGATAAGAAAAACACTCGGCAATACCGTATTACGCATTGCGATACTAAGTTTATCTGGGGAAAGTGGACGAAAAATTAATAGGACACCCCATACGATTACCAAAAACATCACTCCAAAGATAGCAAAAAACCATACATCTTTTTTCTTAGCTTTACCCCATATAACGGCCAGTGCGTCGACTCCAAAAGCGGCAAGCACCGATAAAGAAAAGCTCGTCAAAATGATTATGCGTGACGCAGCGCTCGTTGAGAGCACGGGTATATGAGCCGCATACATAAGATCAGTAAGTATTGTTGGCGTCGCCAGTAACAACGATGTGCCTGCAAGAAGACCAAAAAAGCTCTTGTTTTTTTCTTTTGCTTTTATCGCAAATAGTCCTAAAAATAATGGAATAACCCCTATAAACCCTGCCCACTCAGCATAGTGACCAAACCAATCGTTTCGTGTGACAGGATTGCCATAAAAATCAGGAGCAAAGAGCGTTATTACATACATCCATGGAATAATTTCGCCCTTGATAAAACTTGAGCTACGAACTGTTTCCTTAAACGCATCGTATGTGATAAACAGTTGATTGCTAGTAGCAAGTACACCAAGAATGATGAATAAAACTATATATAGAATCTGCTTATATTTTTGTTTCGCGCACCCGCTGTAAAGAGCATAGATAGTGGTAGCTATCAAAACATAAAGACTCGTTTGAAAGTGTCCTGAAACAAGAGAGAACCACACCGCCAAAGATACTAATGGATACGCCCACCATTTTTTATCGTTAAGCGCCATGTTTACCGCATAAAAACAGAGCGGCAATACCAGTGCTGCAAAACCGAGTGTCCCATATGCCATCCATGTCACGAGAAACCCGCAAAACATAAACGACACTGATCCGATGATGCAAGCCTCTTTGGAAAGAGTTTCACTCTTCAAAAAAAGGTACATAAAAAACCCTGCCAAAAGTGGCTGCAACAAGATAGAAATACTCCATGCAGTAGGAGAAGAAAAAATAAAATATAATATATTAATGGGTGAAAACACAGCCGTTTGATAATTCGCCGCATGCACAGTCCCTGAAAAACTCAATGGATTCCACAATGGGATTTGACCACGTTTAAAGCTTTCTATCGTTATGTGCTTCCATGGATATATTTGTGTAATGACATCAGGCATGGATCCGCTCTTGACCGGCATAGCATAAGTAGTACTCCACGGGGCAAAGTTCGTCACGAGATACTTCGTGGGAAACGGCAATAAACCTTTTATAATAAAGGGCGATGAAAAAATGATCCACGCGACAAGGATACAAAATAATCCCCAATATCTATAAAACATTTTTTTCATTTTTTCCTCTGTTGTAATTCATACAACTTTGCATATGTTACAAACATACTAAATGATTGATACATACCTTCTACAAAACCAACGACACCCACCCTCCACCCTCCACGTTTAAAATATGAATCACAAAATCCAGTCATCATAACGCGTATAATTCTCCACCATACGACAGGTGGATGACCCGACTCAAATCGAAGTCTTGCCTCAGTAGCGGACCATATATTCGTTTTTTCTACCATATGAGATAAAGATCGATGCGTATCGTGCCTCAACACGCCTACAAGATGTCCGACACGCCCTTTTATAATTGGCGTCTCGTGAACGTCACCCTGCCAGTTGACCAGCGCCGATTTCCTGATAAGTCTGACCATATGCTCTATATCTGGAAATTGAACTCCTAAATATCTATTAACACGGTCAATACTATATGCCCCATAGCTACCATCGTCACTATCCAATGTCATATGTATATTTTCTCTAAGCTCTTGTGATACTTGCTCATCCGCATCAATATAGAGAAGCCACTCGGTCTTAGCCTCACCTACTGCGCTATTTCGCAAATGAGCAAAAGAAACACTTGTCTCTGACAACACACGAGCATGAAATTTCGTGGCTTTCGCCTTTGTAGTATCAGTCGAACCGTTGTCGATGACTATTATGTCATCACAAAAAGAAAGCGATCGAAGACATTCTTCAATTCGATCTTCTTCATTTTTAGCCAAAATTATTGCGCTAATTCGCGGTATTTTTTGGATCATATTGCTTACCCCACTTACCAATACATGCATCTATCACAGCCTGGCGTTTAATCTTACCTCCTGTATATAAAAATCCGAGCGCCTCCCTTATAAGCGCGATCTTCGTTCTCAAGGGCGCATACCGCAACCCAACCAATAATCTATTCCGCGTCATGTAGTATTCATGAAGCGTGTTTCCCGCTCCTCCGGATGAACCTGCGTTTACATGCCAAACTCTCGATGTTGGTATATACAGCAAGCGGAATCCCGCTCGCTGAATTCGTATACAATAATCCAAATCCTCAAGATATAAATAATACTTTTCATCGAGCATTCCCACACGCTCGATAACATCACGAGAAATCATAAACGAACATCCTGTCACAAAGTGAGTTTCTTTTGGCGTATCATATTGTCCGTAATCGACCTCATCTACCCCATTGTGGGATGCATACATATTTGCCCAATCGACAAGTCCCCCTGCATACCAAAGCACCTTTCCTTGCTGATCTTTTGTGTACCGCTCTCTATGATATTCATGACCTTTTTGAAAATAAATTTTTGAGCCAGCTACCCCAACGGAAGCATCATCAAACATCGTTACCAATGAAAGTGCATCCACATCTACGATCGTATCGTTATTTAACAACCATACGAGGTCAGCCTTATGAGACAAAGCGTCTTTCATACCTACATTATTGCCCCCTGTAAATCCAAGATTATTTTGTAGAGAGATGATGCGCACCCATGGATGTGCCTTTTGTATTAAAGCGACGGAATTATTGGTAGATCCATTGTCAACGACAATCGTATCAAGTACTATCTGAGATTTTTTCATAGCCTTAATAGAGGCTAAACATGCAATAGTGTCGTTTTTGCCATTCCAATTTACTATAACGATAGAAACATGTTTCATAATGGCATAAAGCGACCTACGCGGCGTGTTAGTTTATACCACATACGGAGGAATGGATTTTTCGTCTCTGCCATTTTTGCTGAAAGCAACCAATAGCTGATGTCTTTATATCTTCTGGTAAGCTCTTTGGAAACTGCGACAAGCGAAGTATCTTTCTCCATAAACCCTTCTTTTTCCCAAAGCTTGGCAAATACTAAAAACATATAAAATGCCTGAAACACAGACAATATAAGACCATGCAATCCATCTTTGTATCCCTTTTGGAAAAAATAAAGCTTCACAAAATCTGAAAGTGGGAATCGTAATGCATCGTACCATGCCACAACATACCCTGATTTTTCAAGCCTACTCACCTCGCTTGGTATATAAATATGTTCCATCTTATAGAGAAACTGATCGATCGAGTTGTAGTTATAGTGGGTAAATGGCGACTCAAGTACCTCCGTCTTACCCTCGACCTGTACATATTCGTGAACATGATGTTCTAAAAATCTTCCTTTTCCTTTTCGAAATAACCGAAGTTGTACATCTGGCCACCATACCCCATGACGTATCCATTTTCCAAAGATGATGTTTTTACGAGGAATCCAATATCCGTCAACAAGTGCAGTATCGGCCGTAAGAATTTTTTTAATTTCGCGTATGAGTTCTTCTGTCAATTCTTCATCATCATCCAAATTTAATATCCAATCTGTTTTTACTTTAGAAAACCCATAATTTTTATTAACATTTAACATCAAAGAATTTGGACGCTCAATAAGTGTTGCCTTATAGCTTTTTGCGACAGTAATGGTTTCACTATCAAAACCGCTCGATACGACAATTATTTCTGGATGCAATGGGAGGACCGATTGCAAACAACGATCTAAATGTATCGATCTTTTATACGTTGATACCACGACAGTACATTTTGTCATACTAGCCTTTCAAAGATTTCACAAACGAACGAATATGCTCTCGATCAATAAGCCATACACACCCTGCATAAAGTATAACACCCATAAGTCCTACGCCGGTAAGGTTGACATACGTATTTGGCACAAACCGTAACACGACGCCATACCATGCTGCCTGAAAAAGAGCGGCCACTACGGCAGAATATGTATTTGGCAAAAATTGAAAGGCGACAATCTTTTGCATCTCTCGTACGACAATACCGATGGTAAATGTAATAAGAAAAATCGATAACGCCACGCCTTGATACCCGAAGAAATAAATGAAGAGAACTGTAAGCACCCATGTAAGCGTTGTCCACATCACCATCAATAACAAAGTGGTCTTGATCTTTCCTATCGCATTTAATGCGTTGGTAAGAGGTGTTGTAAGACCAGCGATAGCTGCCGCACCGACAAAAAGATAAAACGACAATAAAGCAGGCTCCCATTTGTTATATTTCGGGATCAAAAATACAAGTGGCCGCACAAAAAATAATAATGCGACAGAGATAGGAAAAATGGTCAAAGACAAACCATATATCGTTTTTTCAAGAGCCTTTCCTAAAAGTTTTTTATCATGCTGTATACGTGAAAAAGCTGGAAATGTCACGCGCACGACGCTGTCCATAATAAGTCGCAGAGGTACTTCTGCCCATTTTTTTGCCCACCCCAAATATCCAACCTGCGAAAACGGTAACACTTTACCAAGAAAAACAATCAACAAATCATCTTTTACCAATGCGAGAAAAGAATTGAGTTGAAATGGTACACCGAAACGTAAAAGTCTTCGTGCAACCACTGTTGATATACCAAGACTTGGAACCCACGGCTCTACGATATATACCGTGATAACACCTAAAATCCCACGGGCTAACACAGCGTACGAAAAGCTTGTAATTCCCATGCCCTTCCAAGCCAAATAGACCGCTACAACATAAAATCCAATCGTCTCTACTATCGTAGGAATCACTAAACGATTAAACGATAATGATCTCTCCATAAGTATGGAAGGAATAGTCTTTAATGACGAGAGAAAAAATGAAATAACAAGCGCACGAAATAACCATACCCCTGACTCGTCCAGTGCATAAAAATTCGCCACTTGTTGAGAAAAAACAAGGGCTACAATCACAACAGCTCCCACTAAGAGCTGTTGAATGGTAAAGGTCGTTTGTATATCTTCTTTTGTCAGTTCTTCTTTTTTCTGCACCAATGCAGCCGCAAGTCCAATGTCTGAGAAATACCCCAAAAACGAAATCACTGCAGAAACAACATAATACACGCCAAAAATAGAAGGTGTTAAAAGAAGTGTTAAGAAAAATGTTGCAATAAATCCAATAATCTGCAGAGTAAAGGTACGAGCCGTGAGTGCGACCACGCCTTTGACCGATCGGGACTTGATGGTAGAAATAGTAGGCTCTGTCATACTTCAAGATGCTCCCATGGTCGTGTGATAAATATGCGATACAGTCCCTTTATATCCCCAAACGCAGTTTTTAATACACGCACAGTGGACCCTGGATTATCAACCCAACGCACTGGTTCTTCAAAAATTCGTATGCCACTTTTTTCTGCAATCACCAGAAGCTCTGTATCAAAAAACCACTCATCATCTTTGACGTGTGGAAGAATTGCTTTCGCAACTCTTGACGACATAGCCTTAAATCCGCACTGTGCATCTGAAAAATTAACAAAAAAGAATACCTTAATAAGAACGATATACAATTTTGATGTAATAGTTCGCAAAACTGATCTCCCATACACAAGTGACCCTTTTGCGTTACGTGTACCAATCGCGATATCATACCCACGCGATAGCGCATGTACGAGCGATGGGAGATGACGCAAATCACTTGATAAATCAATATCCATGTAACTGACAAACTCAGCAGTGCTCGTGAGCCAAGCTTTTTTCACTACTCTCCCGCGACCTTTTTCCTTGAAATGCACAGCTTGTACTATCGAATATTTTTCCGATAGCTCTTTGGCTATCTGAAAAGTCATGTCTATTGATGCGTTATCAGCGATGACGATACGCACAAGATACTCTTTCATATACTGTGTTACAAACGAAACAAGGGTTTGCACACTTGAAGAGAGCTCTTTTTCTTCGTTATATACAGGTAAGACAATATCAAGCGTTGTTTTTTTCATATCGTATAAAGAGTAACGCTGCACACACTACCGTAAGAATACTTATTACATTACCGACTCGTTGAACTGGTGTGTCCGATAAACGCAATTCTATCATGCTAGAACCTCGCAAAACATGAATAATCGGAAAACCATTCACCACCCTAGGAGTGATTTCATTTCCATTGACAAAATAATGCCAACCGACAAACCATGTCTTGGCCACTGTTATATTTTGATCAACAGAGGACTGAATCATTGCTTTAAGATAATTCGACCGATCTGTGAGTATATCTTTGGTAACTGAATTCTCCGCCTGAAACACAACGCTTTTCACCTCAGAGAGACTCTGTGGTCGAATTATATCTCTAGGTAAATATTCATCCGATATTTTTGATACTCGAAAATGCAACTCTTCTTTGGATGTGTACGCCTCAAGAGGTCTTGCCACAAACCGCTGTGGGCTAAACTCATCGCTACTTACGACAAGCACCAAAACTATAATCAAAACAGCCAGTATTCTTCGAACAAACGACCCACTGTTTGAGAATGCATATCCACATACAACAGCAATCCCAAATGTAGCGATGCTTAAAAATCTCCACGGATATTGGATATATGAAAAATTCACAATACGATCCCATATCAGAGACGATGGTGCCGACATAAAAAATAACGCCACCCACGTGAGGACAATCCCTACCAACATGGCAACAGATTTCTGTGAAGGTCGAAATCGATGAGCCCAAAATATAAAAATCCCATAGAAAAACAATGCGAGCTGCATCGTACCAATTTTAAAAGACATACCATCCACACATCCAAGAGTAGAACCCCCAAAACCCCACGGCGAATACAAAAACTGAGATGCGCAAACAAAATGATCTTTGAAATTAGCAGAACCACTAATCTGACTTGAAACACTTGTATACCCCATCTCAAAGACAGCAGGAAGCCAAAAGAATGCACTAAGCAGTAATCCTACCAAAACTTGGCAGACGTAAGAGAAAAGCGCTGGTATATATTTCTTCTTCCCAAAAAATGAAACTAGCGTATAGAGTATTATCCATACGCTATAGAGAACGACAGAAACGTATCCTATTATCGTATGGGACAAGATCGTTAGAGCTATGCCAAGACTTCCTATTGCGATTGATCGATGGTGTATCTTTCCTAAAAGTGGGGTGAGGAGTCCATAAAAAATTAAAGGCAAAAATGCCGTAGCATATAACTCTCCCACTGCCCCGCGCACATATAATTGCACAGCATGATACGGCGCGTACATAAAAAGTATTGATGAAAGGGAAGCTGCCAAAACGCCGAAAAATGGCGTAAGGACAACAAATGCTAACGCAGGCGCCAAAATCATTCCTATGCCCATCATTATTTTTGTAGCATACAGAGCAGGAAATCCTATATTCACCAATATGCCCCCGATATAATATGGAAGCGGACCGTAATAATTAAACAACGGATAGCCATACCCGTATCCTAAATCACCCACCCAACGAACAGGAAACTGACCATCTAAGAGAGATCTACTCATACCTATCACACGCCCGACTTGTGTATCATCATGTATAGGAAAATATGCGGACCCAAAAAGTGGTACAACGGCAAATACCGATAAGAATATGACAGCGATAAAAATAATAAATTTTTTCATGATCGACGACTAATCGTATATATCCATACAAGATACATGACACCAAATGCAAAAGAAATGATATCCGTAATTAACCGAAATCCAGTTTCACGAAATGATGCTTCTAGCTTACGGCTTCCCGCAGAAACATTCACGCGCATTACTCCATGAGTATTTGTATAGTCAATCGGCGTAAGCTTTCCATCTATAGTCACTCCCCATCCTGGATAATAAATAGTATTTATTTGAACGATGCTGTCTGACCGTGCCTCAACAATGCCATCAATATACTGCGGTGTTTCTTTGCCCGAAAAATATGTTGCATCACCTGAGTGTACTTCTACTTTTTTACTCGCGCGAGTGGTTTGGATAACTTGCACCCATCTGGGCATATATTCATTTTTCACAGTCGTCGTACCCTCATTTGTGCTGTAATACCCCTCAATGCGATCGCTATATCGAATCTTTGTTTGTTGAAAAAGTGTATACCCTCCTAATGCAATGAGCATAATGATAAAAATATATATTCTGCTCTTCTTTTGCACCAGAGACATAGCGGCTGATATGCCAACAGCTCCGATCATCGTGCTTACGGATAAAAATCTATAGGGAAACTGGATAAATGACGATAAGGAAGGCACGCTGCTCCATAAAACAGCACTGATTGGGAGAGAAAGGATAGATGCCAGAAGTACAATGATCGCGCAAGCGCGTTCAAATGCTGTAAATTTTGCACGTCGTATGAATAAAATATAGAGTGCGGCAAGTACCCCAACGCCTAAAAGCCACCAATTTTTGACCGTTATAAAATATGTAAACGTATCGGCTACACTCACTCGATCAAAGATAACAAATCGTCTTTCAAAAAGAGCAGGAAGCCAAAAAAATGTCGCCATACCGACACCGATAATCATGCCCTTTATAAATACCCATGGTTTAGGCTGCAATCCGACAAGAAGCCAAAGCGGAGCCACAAACAATAACGCCAGTGAATTATGACCCAAAATAAGAACAGCCGTGGCTATCGGAACGATCCAATACACATGTGCCATAATCCCATACAAGAGCATGCTCGCCGGCAAAAATGCAAAAATTTCTCCGACAGATCCGCGGGTAAATACATCAAATGTTACGTACGGACTAAGCACAAAAGATGCCGCCCCGCCAAGAGATGAAAGCGTTTCATATTTTTTCCGCAGAGCCAAATACAAAAAACTACCAGAGCCGATAATAGAAATTGCAAAAATTATTTTTATCACATCAACAAAAGAAAATCCCAAAAATCGAAAAAAAGAACCTACATAAAGAAATCCGGGATACAAAAAATTGGAAACGGGATACCCGTAATTATGGTATAAGCGACCCAAAAATCTCACAGGGAATTGACCATCTGCCAAACTTTGATAAAACGCAGACAATCGGATGACCATCCAATCACCATCATCTGTGATAAAAAATCCATGCCTAAAAAGTGGCCACAAAAGTACTATAGAGACTGCGATCACTCCCGCAAATCCAATCAGGAAACCATACGTTTTTCGCTTCTTCATAATATATGTGATGGAGGGAGCTCTATCGTATACAATCGCATATACTTTCCTTCACGTTTGCCTTTTTCATACTGCCCCAAAAGCGTCACGTACCAATCTTTTGGAGGTGTTTGTTTCTCATTGAGCACTAAATATGTGGGTCCTTTTTGTATCGCTTCTATAACTTGTGTTGGCACACTATCAGGAAGCGGCCAAATACCAACAATTGTTATATTAGGATTTGATACCAAATAAATTTCAAGTGCATACGGAAGCAGTCCAAAAGTGCCATCAGTAAATACCGTTATATGATGGTTGTTTGCTTCAGTTTTTAAAAATGATACAACGTGGGGAATACCCCAACCAGATGGCCAATCTTCTAGATATTGCGCCCTATCTGAAAACGGCAACGGTGCGTTCCATGGATCTCTAATAACCACGTAGCTTACCATCGAGCTAGGAACTATCAGTACAAACACAAAGACCACCTTTACAATCGGTCGTCTCATCCGTTCCCAAATTTTTACAATTGTATCTGCGGCAACGATAAAAAGTGGTATAGTCATAAAAAGCGTGAACCGTGGATAGAGAACTTTTGCAAAAGTCGCAAGTCCGACAAAGGGAATTGCCCACCACATATACAAAACTAAGCGTTCTCGCCATTTTGTCGTTATAAAAAACAGTGGTGCAAATGAAGCTATAAATATTGGCAACGTCAAATATGAACGCAACCAATCAAACATCCCACGCATGTTCCCTACCAAATATCGAAACGGCTGATCAAACCACTCTGAGAGAGTAAAGAGAAATACACTATCCTTTTGACCCACCATGTGGAAAAATGGTGACAGCCTAAGCACACTATAGACAGCTTGCGACAACACAAAAGACACCACAACAAGTCCTACAAATCGTACGAGTCGAAAAAGTACCTTTTCCTTTTTAAAGTCAAACAATAGTGTGCTAAATGGCAACAAATAGAGGCTAAGAAATCCTGAGCTTTTGTTGAGCATCCCAGCGCCCAAAAGTAACCCCAATAACAATGCAGTATCAAGTCTGCCTTTACGTACCAAAATAATCGTAAGATACAGATTCCAAATCGAAAACATCGACACCATAGAGTCATAGAGCGCCATACGGTCATACAGAAGCGTAAACGGCGACAAAAGATATAGAGCTGACGCAACAAACGCGACACGAACACTTGTAAATAAGATATACGTCACAGCCCATATTCCCAAAAGCGTCCCAAAACCAGCCACGACAGACGTAAGTCGACCTACAAATAACGGATCAGCATCTACCAGCTTAAGAAGCATCATTATTACCCACGTAAACATGGGTTGTTTGCCATCAGTCAACGAAATAAATCGCCAATTCGCATCCTGACTTCCAATTTGTGACCATCGGATATAAATAGCTTCATCGGTAAATATGGGGAGCGCCGTCAAATTCGTGAGGCGAGTGACTACATAAAACCCCACCATAGCCAAAGCTACCAGAACAATGCCAAAGAAGCGCTTTTTGTTACCCTGCATACTCTTAATTATATCGAATTGGGGACAATACAAGCAAACCAAAGGGAATACTATTTTTTAAACCTAACCTGTGAAGCGAAAAATGCCACGAGCGATCCTACTACCGCGATAAAGATAATACTTGTTTTAAGGTACTGTGATTGCGTAGTATAGCTTCCGGTGTACAGGTATGGAACATAAGAAAGAAGTAAGCCTACAGAGAGAATACTAAATGCGCTATAGACCCCTTTGCGATTCGGATCTAGTGCGACAAATGGGAGTACCCAAACAAGATACCATGGGAGAAATTCTCGCTTTATGACAGCAACAGTTAGACCTACCATCATTGCCAAAAACATAAGCACCTTATCAGGCTTTATCGCATACAACGGTACAAGTGTTAGTGTCATGAGCTTTGCCGCGATGGACATAGAAAGCCAAAACCATGAAGCAATCATATCCTTGTGGGACAAATACCAAAAACTCACCAGCATAAACGCTACAAGCACGATATCATTGTGAGAGCTTACCAATGTTTCTACAATAATAAGCGGATTGAGGGCAAACATCGCAAGTCCATATGTCGCGTCAGCAGCCCGCTCTTTCTTTAGAATTTTTTCAATCATCAAACATGAAAGGAGATAAAAGAGTGCAATCAATGCTTTCATATTTATCATGATCAAAATAAAATACCCAAACCCCAATACATATGGGACCAACGACAAAAGTATCCATAATGGGGCGTAGGCACTCGATAAATGCGTCCATCGCATAAAATTTAACCATGGATCAACTCCTGCAAACATAAGTGGCGTGACCATATATGGATTCTTATGGTACAAAAGCACTGTTTTTGCTGTAAACATATAGTTAAAGAAATCATAGGAAAATGCTGCTGGGTATGAAATAACAAGCGTCACGACAAGAATAAATATCACCTTCCAAACGAACGATCGATCAAAAATTCCCTTCTTTACACGAGCCAAAACAGTGACATACAAAAGAAAAAATAACGTAAGAATCGCTATATAAAGAAATGAAGACAGCGGACGATTATAGTATCCTATATATTGAAACGATCTTTGCACTGTCTGTACGAGACTTGCCCGGGAAAGCGTCAAATTCAAATCGACCTGCGTATAAGAATACATCAATAACGATAAAGCAGCTATTGTATATCCAATAATAACAATGCGAGATAATTTATTTATATCTTCCTCTCAAAGCGTTTATTCTTATATGTACGATATCTATAAAACCTCGTATGCTATCTTTTATAGGATTGACCCTACGGGTTTCTACATAATGCCACTCCACAGGAACTTCTTTAATAGAATATCCAAATTTCTTCGCCAAAAAGAGTACCTCTATATCAAATCCTGCCGTCACCATCGGACCATCTACCTCTGCATTTGTGTTATACACTGAGAGTTTTTTAAATATCTTTGTAGACACTTCTCGTCTAAATGCCTTAAATCCGCACTGTGTATCCGTAATACCCCTAAGCCCTAAAACGATCGATCGGATCATCATAAATCCGCGAGCCATAATAACCCGAGACAAAGGTGCGCCCTGTCGATCACGATTTCTCGACCCGATCACCACGTCATACCCTTTATCAAAATACAGTAATAACTTCTCAAGCTCCACGATAGGTGTTGCCTGATCTAGATCTGAAAACAACACAATGTCGCCTTTTGCTTTCAGCATTCCAGCAATCACCGTACCCGCCTTTCCACGATGCGTATTATGAAGGATGGTAAATCCAACGTTTGCTCGAGAAAAAGCGTCAAGAAGTTTCGGTGACTGATCAGTTGATCCATCATCCACGATGATAACTTCCCATGAAAATTTCTGTCGCTCGAGATACCGTGTGACTTTATCCAAAGACCCAAGGCGAATATTAGTCTCCTCATTAAAACACGGTATGATGACTGATAAATAGAGATTATTCAATGATGGTGTCCTTCTTCCCAGTAAAATGTACCAACTTCATTATACGTACAAATGAGGATGGCCACTCACCGACTATTTCTGCACGACCAAATCCTGCTATCTCCCACAACGGATGACCGAGAGGTTTACACTCTGGCTGATCACATATGATGATTAGTTGTTCTGTGACAGTCTTACGGTCTGGGTCTATGTCCGTTCGCTCTATAGTGACCGGTGGATTTCCCCATATCTCAAAAAAATATCGATACACATGATCAGAATTAAAATTAGCAAGCAATGCAAAATTAAATGGTTTACCTTCAGCCTTGTCAAACGCGTCCTTGGCTACCATCCGTGCTTGCGCTAATTGATTATTTGGTGGCGCCACAAATGGCCTTCCTTGCCAATTAAAAAACAGCAGAGCACTCAATAATACCCCAGCGACCATAAAACCAATTTTTGAACTTGAAAGAACACGAAACAGCATGGCAACCAGTAAAAACGGTAATGGGAAAAAAATACCGAAGTAATAATCATATATTCCTTTTTTATATAACCCAAACAACATAAGTGGTATAAAAAACCACAACCCAAATAATACGATTGATCTATACCATTTTTTTGAAGCGCTTAAGAAGCCTAAAAGATAACTTATAATAAGTGCCACTGACGACCACAAAGGAAACTTAATAACGCTCTCATAGAGTACGCGACTAGTTACAGACGCATTGACGAGTTGTTCAGGCGGGGGCAGTCGAAACACGAGCCTTCCAAACAATCGATATGAGACATCGGTAATGATGGCTATAAATTGATTTGAGGTAAAGCCAGTATCATTGCCTGCAAGGATAAATCGCGTAATAGAAATCGTGTTTGGAAATCCGTGTCGCAACTCAAACGCCAAAAACGGTGCATACCCTACAAGAAATCCTACAATCACAAACGCATACAATTTCAAGTATTTTTTGCTTCTCCCATACAACAAAAACCATACCAAAACTACAGGGAACAAAAAGAAAAAAAGATAATGTAATTGTATGCCAATCCCTAAAGTAACGCCGATCAAAAAAAGTGATCGTTTAGAAACATCTATGGATACTTTCCATAGAAGGTATATAAGTGATAATGCAAAAAAGGGTACGACATTTGGATTCCATGAAGATCGTGAATACGCGATGATAAGCGGCGACATGCTGTATAACGCTGCAGCCACCAAACCCACTGACACATCCACCATGTCTTTTCCTGCCTTATATAACAAAATCACGGTTGCGATCCCAAAAAGTCCTACCATAACAGCCGCTCCAGCAGGATTTAAACCAGATACCCACACAAACGGCATCATGAAATAATAGTACATTGGTCCCAAAAAAAACCCTCCGACGGAAGCAGTTGGTCCCAAAAGCGTAAATTTATGATCGACAATCATGCGTTTTACGACCAACATGTCCCTGCCCTCATCTCCCAAAAACGTCATGTATTCAGAAACTCTGTACAACCGAAGATACGCGGCAACCAAAACTAACCCAAAAAGGAGTATGTGGTGCCAATGAGCAAATATGAAGCGCTTCATGAAAAATTTACTTTGACTTCCAAATTACGCGAGAATACATCAGATAATTCCAAACAAGTCCTATACTCACACCCAACATATACCAAAGAAAATAGGTATCCAGTCCCGTGATGTGTGTACCTATAAATACTGTTCCAGATTGGATAGATAACCCACCAAAAGCAGCTACATTAAACTGTACGAATTTCGGCAACAAGGCCAATCCACGAATTTTACGATGATGAAATGTCCATGTATTGTTTAAAATAAAATTAGAGACGATAGCAAACTCCGCGCCAGTGGCACTTCCAATTGCCGGATGAAATCCGGATTTCACTAAAAATTCCAGAATCACTGTATTGATCAAAAATCCGATAGCTCCAACAACAGCAAACCTCGGAAATGATCCCTTCATAAGAGCTATATATCGTGAAGACAAAACGAATGAAATAATACTGAGAATATATTCAAGCGGTGCAATTTTAGATCGTCCAAAGCGCCTGTCTATAAACCGAATAGGAACCTCTGCCACCTTGGCGCCATTTTGCATCGATGTATACAAAAATGCAATTTGAAAAACATAGCCGCTGTACGGCGAAACGACGACTTTTGCTTTCTGAAAGTACGACGTATAAAACGCTCGATAGCCACCAGTCCAATCATGAACAGTCGTTTTGCCTAATCCGAAACGCACAAATGTATTTCCTATGACGCTATAAATTTTTCGATGGAGCCCCCAATTCTCTGGTATAGAACCCCCCTTTATATATCTGCTTCCAACTGCAAAATCATACCCACTTTGTAGTTTCTCTATAAATTGAGGCAATACCGTTGGGTCATGCGACATATCAGCGTCCATTTGTATAAGCATATCGGCGTTTAGTGTATCCACTGCATAGGTCATCCCTGCAAGAAGCGCTTTACCCAAACCTTCTTTTTTGCCTGATAAAATATAGACATTTTTATGCGTCTTTTGAAACGCAAGTACGGCAGTCTTTGTGCCATCCGGCGATGTATCATCGACCACCAATATTTTGAAGGCTATATGAGGAATGGAAGCAATAACCTCGGTTACCGCTTCCAACATAGTTGTGATGTTCTCCCGCTCGTTGTATGTCGGTAAGATTATGACTGCGTTCATAAAGTTTTCTAGAGGCTAAACGCGCGCTCTCCAGTATTCAAGAAGGTCTTTTAGCGTCTTCTCAAAGGGGATTTCTGGTTGCCATCCAGTTTTGTCGACAAACATAGAATTATCGCCTATCAGGATTGGCACATCAGACGGTCTCATACGAGCTGGATCTTGTTTAATTTGTACTTTCACAGTCGAGAAAGACAAAAGCATATCTAAGACCGTCTTAATCTTAAACGCTTTACCCGTACAAATATTGTATACCTGCCCTGCGTCACATTTCTCGACAGCAAGTGTGTATGCTCTGACCATATCTCGTACATCTGTGTAGTCTCTTTCCGCATCGAGGTTTCCCACAGAAATGACAGGTTCCTGCTTACCCTTTTCAATAAGCGCAATTTGCTTAGAAAACGTGCTTTCTGCAAACGTCTCACCTCTTCGAGGACCTGTATGATTAAACCCTCTAGTTCTCACTATTTTGAGCTTATATGATTCGAAGTACTGGTATCCTAAATAATCCATCGCTACCTTTGATACAGCGTATGGTGAGAGTGGTCGTAATGGATTCGTTTCCTTTATCGGTACTTCGCTCGGAAACACCATACCATACTCTTCAGAAGAACACGCAATTTGTATAACTGGATTAATACCCGCTTGCTTGACCGCTTCAAAAAGATTTGCAGAACCGACGATATTTACCTCAAGGGTAATAGCGGGAGATCCCCATGACGTCGGCACGAAGGACTGCGCAGCCAAGTGATAAATCACATCTGGCTTCATTTCGCTGATCGTCGCATACAAGCTATGTGAATCCATCAAATCTGCATCGACAAGTTTGATTTTGTCTTTTATGTGCTCGATATGATCGGTTTTACTTCGGTGTCTATATAAGCCGTATAACTCAATGTCTTTTTGCGTCAATAAATATTCTGCCAAATGACTTCCCACGAACCCTGTCACGCCTGTAATTAATACTTTTTTCATAATTCCTCCTTTTACATTCTACCTACACCATAATACATAAAGCCAAGCTCGCGAACCCGAGTTGGCTCATAAATGTTGCGACCATCAAATAATACCAAATCTTTCATGCCTTTGGCTAGACGCACAAGATCTAATTGTCGAAATTCGTTCCACTCTGTCACAATCACGACCGCATCTGCATCTTTGGCTGCATCGTATGCATCACTTGCATACGTGACGGTTTTTCCTAATATCTGTTTTGCATTCAAAAGTGCAATCGGATCAAATACGCGTATATCAGCGCCTTTTGCAACCAACGATTTAATAATTTCAATCGATGGCGCATCACGCATATCATCTGTGTCTGGCTTAAACGCCAAACCCAATACCGCAATTTTTCTGGCTTTCAGCTTCCCGTCAAAATGTTTGACAATCTTTCCCACAAAATGTTCATGCATAGTTTTGTTGATATGTGTCACTTCCTTTAGAAGAGAAAAATCATACCCGCAATCCTCTGACAGCGCCACGAGTGCTTTGACATCTTTCGGGAAGCAACTCCCTCCGTATCCTACCCCCGGATACATAAAGCTTCTCCCTATGCGCCTATCAAGCCCGACTCCTTCTAATACTTTTTCCGCATCAGCGCCCACTTTCTCAGACAAAAGTGCTATCGCATTAGCAAAAGAAATTTTTGTCGCAAGCATTGAATTTGATGCATATTTGATAAGTTCTGCGGCCTCGACATTACAAAGCACTACTTTGCCATCTATGGGCTTGTGAAGCTCCAAGAGTAAATCTCGTGCGCGATCTGATGTGGTACCGATGACGACGCGATCTGGATGAAGCGTATCTGACAGTCCAGAACCTTCTCGCAAAAATTCAGGAACAGACGCAATCGCCACTGATCCACCCTCTGGCAGGACTGACTGCAAAAGCGAGAGAACTTTCTTCCCAGTCCCTGGTGGTACGGTACTTTTAGTAGCGACTACTTTATATCCGACGATATTTTTTCCGACTTGCCTAACTGCCGTAAATACACTGGACAGATCTGCCTCACCATTTTCTTTTGGCGGTGTACCAACGGCTATAAAGATTATCGTGGACTTCTCCACTGCTTTCTTATAATCGAGCGTAAAGATAAGTCTGCCCGCTTTGAGGTTTCGGTTTAATACTTCGGATAATCCCGGTTCATAGATGATCGGGTCGCCGTGTTGCAACCGTTCGATTTTCTCTGGCGTCCTTCCAACTACCCACACCGTGTTACCAAGCTCTGCAAATACTGCAGCGGTAACGAGTCCAACATACCCATGACCAACAAATGTAATAGTCATATGCCTAGTATACACTCTCTTGTGCTTTCATTGCAGCAAGACCGTCATGAAATGTTTTCATCGATACACCAATGGCTTGTATTTTACTATTTGATAACGACGCGTATTGTGGAACCGGTGCTCTATGCAAAAAATACTCACGAAATGTTGTTTTTTTTATCAGCTCCTCCGGAAAACCATATTGCTCTGCGATTTCTTTGGCAGTATTGTACGGCGAAAGCGAATCATCTCCGACGACATGGTACAGCCCATATGCCTTCTTTTGCAATAACGTGTCAATTGCAATCGCGATATCATCCACAAAAGTCGGCACAAACAACTGATCAGTAGGTGCTACGATATCGCTTCCTGCTGTCAGACGATCGATCATTTTATGAACAAAATCCTTTTTTCCTATCGGGTTACTTCGATATGGATTTGCAATCCGAATGACTAGACCGTGTATACCAAGCGACAACACGTGCTTAGCACCTTCAGTTTTTGTAATAGCATACCAACCTTCTGGATTTGGTGTATCTGTCTCTTCATATATCTTTTTCGTACCATCAAATGCGTAGTCTGTATCGATATACAACAAATGCTTTCGTGTGGTGTGACAAATCTCCACAATATTTTTTGTCGCCTCTACATTTACCTGCCACGCAACACTTTCTTTTCCTTTCTCGCGCTCCTTCTCTGCTTTTTGTACATCAGTGTATGCCGCAAGATGAAAAACCCAATCAGCAGTGCTTTTGGTAAGTACATCAAATACACTCTTGTGATTAGTAATATCGATACCATTTTCTAATCCTAACGATTCAAATCGTATATGATCAGAGAGAAGTTCGATTATTCTTGAACCCACAAGTCCTGATAATCCTGTCCCTATGACATTCATAATGTTGTGGCGTATTTGCCCGACTTCACCCGTTGCCACCAGTCTGGATTATTTTTATACCAGTCCACGGTAATTTTTAGCCATGTATCAAAATCATGCTGTGGCTTCCACCCTAATTCATTTTGAATTTTTCCCCAATTCACTGCATATCGTCGATCATGACCTAATCGATCTTTCATAAACTCGACACTACTTATATCTTTGCCAAGAAGTGACACGATCTTTTCTACAATCGTGAGATTATCCATATCCGATGTAAGACCGCCGACACAATACGTCTCACCGACACGACCTTTTGAAAGCACAATATCTATTGCGCGACAATGATCTTCGACATAGAGCCAATCACGAACATTTTTACCGTCACCGTATAAAGGAACGCGCTTGCCTTCCAATAAATTAGTAATCACAAGAGGGATAAGCTTCTCTGGGAACTGGTATGGACCATAATTATTGGAACAATTAGTAATAGTGATTGGTAAACCAAATGTATGATAATACGCACGAACCAAATGATCTGAAGAGGCTTTACTAGCCGAATACGGACTTCTGGGGTCATATGATGTTCGTTCATCAAAAGTACTCGAATCACCTAGTTTAAGCGACCCGAACACTTCATCCGTCGATACATGATGAAAACGCGATACTTTAGCACTCAGTGCCGCATCCAACAGAACCTGTGTTCCCAGCACATTTGTCCGCACAAATGGTGCTGCATCCTGTATCGAGCGGTCTACATGACTCTCAGCCGCAAAATGGACGACGACGTCGATCCCTGCCATCGCCTTCTTCACTTCTTGTGGATTACAGATATTTCCCTGAATAAACGTATACTGACTGTTCTGCTCAACAGCCTTTAAATTTTCTAAATTTCCCGCGTAGGTGAGCGCATCAAAATTAACGATGGCATCCGCCGGATGTTGGGCGAGCCAATAATGAATGAAATTTGATCCAATAAATCCAGCACCCCCTGTAACGAGAAGTTTCATGGTACTAAAACGTTCCTTCCTTCACCCGTTTTGCAACTTGAACGTTTGCTAAGAGTAGCTCGTCGTGTGATGTCCCTGCATCTACCCACCAGTTGATAATTTCACAACCAAGTGTACCCTCTTGTAGGTATTTATTATTAAGATCCGTAACTTCAAGCTGCCCTCTCTGTGAGGGAGTAAGCGACCGTACAAAGTCAAAGACACGATCGTCGTACATATAAATACCCGTTTGTGCGATGTCTGATTTCGGTTTTTCTGGTTTCTCCTCTACCGAGAGAACTTTGCCTGAATCGTTCATCTCTATCACGCCATATTGTTGTGCATCCATATCACTTCGTTTTACACCAAACAACATCGCTCCTTTTTTCTCTGTTGTAAGCCTTGCTTCAAACCGCTTAATCGAAGACGCCAAATCGAAATTAAATATGTTATCTCCAAGGATGACCAAGAGTGGTTGTTTATGTGCAAACTCCTCTGCCAATGATAAGCCATCTGCTATACCACCTGTCGGATTTTTTTGAATTGCATAGTACAATCGTAATCCGAAGTCATCGCCTGACTTTAAAAGGGTTGCGAAGTCACCGACATGATCACCGCTTGTGACGATGAGCACTTCCTTCATCCCTACCTTTTGCATCATTTCTAAGGGATAATAAATCATCGGCTTATTGTAGACGGGGAGCAAGTGTTTATTGGTCACCCATGTCAACGGTCTAAGTCGCGTCGCTAATCCACCTGCTAAGATAACACCTTTCATAGTACTTTCCCTTTCTTTATAGTGACAATGTCAACATCAATACGAGCGCTATCGCCCCAATGAGGATATATTCTATCACAATTTTTCGATGAAGATTACCAATCATCATATGGTGGATAATACCCCACAATACATACCCAATTGTCGTACAGAGACCAACAACCATTTGTGCAGTGGTGTTGCCCCGCATGAGATAAAACATATATATACCAAGGCCGAGGATACCCAATAATACTCCGCCATGCATCAGTCGATCTTTTTTCATACAAGTGTACCCCGTATCATAAACAAACTTCCTATAAGCATAGTCGCCAAAAATACGATATGCGCCACATTATGACCAGCCAGTCGCACGATACCCTTCTTGGAGACGACGTACGCGTCTATCGCCATGATTCCCATAAGAAGTCCCACAAATATAAATACTACTTCTCTTGATACGGATGCGATATTTATAAGCGGCGCCTTATACACTGCAGTAAACACGGGAGCAACGAGTGGAATCGCCTCGGCTATCAACTCAACAGGTTTTGTCACTGGGGCTGCAGCTTGCACCTTGGGTATAGTACTCTGTCCGTTTGATGTCCCAAACATCTGAACCACAAGTGTCGTTTCCTCACCTTGTAGCACACCGTTTATTACGGCAAACCCTACCTCACGATAGCCTGACTTTACGATATTCTCTCTATGCGTCGGAGAATTCATCCATGCCTCCATCACACCGCCACTTGTCTGAAAGTTTTTTGCTAAATTTTCGCCAGCTAAGGTGTATTTGTAGCCTGATCCTATAATGAAGTCCCATGGAGTTTTCCCATTCGGGCTATTATGCGCCCAATAATTATTCGCAAACATATCAGCCGCTTTTGCGGCTGCAGCTTGCGAGAGGTTACCGTTTAGAGAAAGCGTAGAGAGTCCTGCTGCCTGTCGTTTCGCATTGGTATCGGCTAATAACTGCTCTACTCGTATGTCTGTCGCGTAGCCTAATACGTCTGGCATTGTGCCGTGCATGACCCGAATGCCCAAATTAAACACCATAAATATGAGAGCGTACGCAAATAACGCGTCGTGATGGAGAGCTTTTGACCGATGGTTATTCCCACTATGCGGAACGATGAAATGATAGAGAAGCTGAAACAATTTCATAGGATTACACTCTATCCATCATACCTACTCTTTGAGAGGTTTATCAAGATAGGTTAGCGTACCGTACTGTGGATGGATGTTTTTCATGGCAGGCATCCCGTTTACCGATATGCCAAGAAGAAAACCTAATGCATTTGCGACAGTAAACCCCACCCGAAGACCAGTTATGGATCCTTCTTTGTTTACCACTCGTATGTCCGTGAGGTCAGCCCATGATAGATGATGTTCATACAGTATTTCAGTACAAAGCGGCAACAATCGCACGGATTTACGTAAACCTGTATCTTCATGCTTTGTATACTCTGTACCTTGAATATGTAAGGAAACGCTTAGCATAGATGCGTTTGTCGTATCGAGGGTAAGGATTGTTGTAGGCTTCATGGTAAGACGACAGCACCCTGCCGGATAATTGTGTATGGATCAGTAGTACAATCTACGACTGTTGAAGAACTATTACCAGAGCACTTTCCTTCCAAAACGAAATCAACAAGAGATATGAGATGTTTATCTACATCACGCAGGGAAAATGGCGTCTTTTCCCCGTGAAAATTAGCGGATGGTCCGACAATCGGCGCCCCAACGCCTGCTATCATCGATAGCGCCTGTTCATGATTTGGCATCCGTACACCCACGGTATTTTTCCCACCACGAATGGGGGAGTATATACGATCCGTATCGCACGCGGCAACGATAGTGAGTCCACCGGGCCAATATGTTTTCATCAGATGTCGCACAATACTAGAAGGATGTACGAAATAGGGCAGTGCCATACCGTACGAATCCACAAGTACTGGCATAGCTTGTGTCAACGGTCGTTTACGAATATGGAAAAGCCGATCAACCGCCCTTTGATTATCTATCCTACATCCTATGCCGAACGCCGTATCCGTCGCAAATATAACGATACCTCCATCGTTTAACACCTTTATAGCGTGTATGATTTTTGTGATATCAGTGTGCATTTTCATACCATGATTTCATTTCTATTGTACAGTCATGTTGGTCATCAGCAAGCGTCTTCAAGGTCACTACAAGTACGGGGTGCTCTATGTTCATACTCCCTAACCGATCCGGCCACTCTATAACCGTCACCGAGCTTTCGTCAGCAAGCATTTCAGCGATCCCGACACCTTCCGCATCACTTGGTCCAAGTGTACGATACAGATCAAGATGGTAAAGAAAGCTATCAGGCGAAACTTTTGGTGTTCTGTAACGTCGTACAATAATAAACGTGGGGGAGAGAAGACGAGTAGTAACACCCATACCCCTTGCCAGACCGCGTACAAATGTAGTTTTTCCACTACCTAAATCGCCCACACACATGATCACATGAGGGATAGTGTCTATCACCTTTTCAAGATAGGAAGCCCCAAGCGCTGCACCAATTTTTTCAGTTTCTTGGGCGCTTTTGGTACGAACGTGTATAGGAAAATCCATAAAGAGACTGCTCCAATGCCATCAATTATAACATCACGGATCGTTCCTTGCCTTGTTGGCACAAACATCTGGTGAAACTCATCCGATGCGGCATAAAGAAATGTCAGAAGGAACGCAATAAAGAAATGCATGGGCTGTATCACAATGGTCAGGTTGATCGCGCGAACATAGAGGACGAAAAGTATCCCATACTCGATAACATGCAGTGTTTTGAAAAAAAGAAAATTCCAAATATACTCGTCTGATACTGTGACGTGTTGTCTGGTAGATAGTAGAAAAATCACACCCATCCACACCAACGCTGGTGCCCACGAAATAAAATATTTCATATATCTATCTTTGTAATCAGGCTAGCTATGGCAAAAAGTCCTATACCAGTACTGACAAACAACAGTGCAATGATCAAAGATTTTTTGTTCCCAACAGCACTATCACGCTCGCCTGACATACTCGCATCATCTATACCCAGTATAGCAGGAATAACTGGCTCGTCAGTACTGATTATTTCCTCGCTGATTTTTGTGGTAGGTGTAGATGAAACATAACGCGTGGGTGTTACTGTCAGTGTAAAAGTTGCAGTCGGAACAGATGTTGCCGACGGCGCTGGAGTTGGGGCTGACGTATTTGTAGGAGTTGGAGTCGGGGTGACAGGTGGTATACACGGATCACCAGTGGCATTTAAACTCCCACTACTTGGACTCATACTTATCCAATTACCAGTGCCATCTGGCACTCTACCAAACGATACGCCATTACCAGCACTTTTGGAATATGAATAAGTATCAATAACTGTGCTTCCTGATATAAGCTGTGCACTATCACTTGATGCAGTATTAAAATTAAAATTTCCACTTGTAAACGTAAGACAGTTGTTTGGTGGCAGAATGGTATTCTGCGCTATCGTGTATTTTGTACTAGGCGATCCATTATCATCAATAATCCATCCCGATATATCAACAGACGAAGCGCTTGTGTTGTAAAGCTCTACCCATTGAGAAGCTGAAGGCTCAACCTGAAATTCATTTAAAACTACGTCGGAAGCGATTATTAAAGAGGGAAAAACTAAAAAGTATAAAATTATGCACGCTGGCAGAAGCGCACTGATCATAGACAGTTATTGAACGTGTAAATATGAACTTATAATTCCATCATCATGTTTGATATATTTAATCTTAATGATACTAGATCCGCACCCTTGTGACGAGGAGAATAATTCTCCATCAGCAGGCGCTCGGATAACTTCGCTTCCTGTAGAAACCATATCAAATCCTGTATGAATGCCACCTGAATATGAATATCGCCATGAATATGGTGTTTTACCAAAATGTTGCGTGAGGCGTATGATATCAACCAATGGCCAACTCCACGATCCATCTCCGACGGTAAATGTACCGCCATTCTGCTCATCTTGTATTGTTTTATTTGACAACTTTGAACTTGGATCAATCCACGAACCATTTTTGGTAACCTCAAAGTGAAGATGTGCACCTGTTGAGCACGATGGGTAGCCAGTATTGCCAACAAGCGCTATAGGATCACCTTTTTTCACAGGACCAATGTTCACTCCCTCTTTCAGTGCTCGATCAAGTGCTTGTTTCTCAGCGAGCGCTTGCGCCAAAAGTCGCTGATACACCACTTCACTATTTTTTGTTTGATCCAAAAGCGCTTGCTTGGCTTGTTTCTGCTGAGCCAATTCACGTGCATGTTGTTCTTGCTGCTTTTTGAGCGCTGTCTGTTCGCTCTTTTTCTTTTCCCGTTGATCTTTACGTTCGTTATAACTAAATTGTGCAAGTTGTAGTTGTTTATACATCAACGTATCTTGTTCTCTCAAATGAGACAGATACACAGAACGCCTGATAATTTCAGAAAAATTACTACTAAAGATTACCTGTCCGAAATCAAATATACTCTTTCGTTTATATGTTTCCGGAATTCTATGAAGCACAAGCTGAAGGCGTTTGGTTTTTAATGTTTCTAACCTATCTATCTCACCGTTTAATTCTGTGATCTCTATCTCTAGGATATCTATTTTCTTTTTGGCATCTTCAAGCTTTAATGTCGAGAGCGTAATCTGCGAATTAAGAAGTGTGATCTGCTTAGTGAGACTACTGCCTGCATTTTGTAATTCAGAAATTTTTTGTTGAAGTTCTTCGATGGTCGAAGCGTATGCCACGGGAACAAAAAGCGATAGAAAAACTATGAGGAGGCTACCGAAAACGTACAATCGTATCTTCATGCATGCGTGTAACTTTAAATTAGTCTCGCAAGTATCTTGCCAGAGCTATGACACTACCAAGACTTCCTATAATAAATCCGACGATCATATTAACGACTATGAAACCAAGACACGACAGAATAAATACAACACTCGTGCTACTGCCAAGGACAGATTGAATTGAGGGTATCACACCCAAAAATGTCACAATATTGTATCGCTGCCAGAGTATAAGGATGGTAACCAAAAACGACGCAACACCCGCACCCATCACTCCATACAATCCACCCTCTAGGATAAATGGCGCACGTATCGTCCATGAAGTAGCTCCGACAAGCGTGAGTATTTCTATTTCTTCTCGCTTTAGTGCTATCTTCATGGCAATCACTGTGCCGATGATAAGGAGAGAATCAAGAACTAACAGTCCCCCCAATATCCCACCGATTAGTCGAATTGCATTGGTCCACGAAAGGAGCGAATCCACGACATCACGCTGATATATCACTTCGTCCACGCCCGTAGCACCTACAATGACTGTATCTAACTCCGATAAAAATGTCGGATCTTTCGCTGAAACCTCCAGCGATGCAGGGAGTATATCCGCCGTCACCATCTCGAGAAGCAGTGGATCATTTTTATTTTGCTCTTTGTATGTGGCTAATGCTTCATCTTTGGAGATAAATTTCGTCGAGGCTACTTTACCCGTCTGATCTAGTGTTTCTTTAAGAAGCGTCGCCTCTTTCTCACCGGCGTTTTGGACAAAAAATACCGTAAGCTGTGGTTTACTTTCAAAATACGAAATAATGGTAAGAGACGCAACCGTCGCGAGGAAAAATACGCTACCCACCAGAAAGGTCAAAAACATCGTCAAAACCGCTGCCATAGCCTGATAGGGCGAACGTCGTATATGTGTGCGAACATCACGAATTAGTCTCATTTGCTGCCTCCCCCTTTGTGATCGTGTTTATCATGACGACCTACATGATACTTGCCTTTGGCCTCATCAGATATCAGCGCACCATGCTCCAGCGTGAGTGTACGCTTTCTCATTTTATTCACCGCATCTTGGTTATGTGTCGCAATCAAGACAGTAGTACCTAACCCATGGATCTCATCTAAGATATCCCAAATTCCCGCAGCTGTTTCTGGATCGAGATTTCCCGTGGGCTCGTCTGCCAAAAGAATCTTCGGTCCTCCGACAATCGCGCGTGCGATGGCAGCGCGTTGCATCTCACCTGCTGACAATTGCATAGGGAAATGATTTCTTTTGTCAGCCAAACCTACCAATTCCAAAACATTCATCACACCGTGCTCTATCTCGCCATGCGCTTTGCCAAGTATTTCACTAACCAACGCGACGTTTTCATACACTGTTCGGTCTGTGAGAAGCTTGAAGTCTTGAAAGACTATCCCAATTTTTCTCCTCAGCGTATAGACGGTGTTTGCGGTGAGTGAACCTACAGGGATATCATCAATCATGATATTCCCTTGAGTCGGTAACAAATCACGGATAAGAAGCCGTAGAAATGTCGTCTTGCCTGATCCAGAAGGACCGATGAGGAACACAAATTCACCATCCGGTATTTTCACGGATACATCAACTATCCCTGGAGCATTTCCAGGATATAACTTGGAGACAGAGAAGAATTCAATCATTGCGATAAGGTTTCGAGCCTACCAACATCCATAAGCCAAGATACCCTTTTGGCTTGCATCGTCTGACCACAAACTTTGACTTTCGTAGACACGTATTGATCCATATCAACGATTGAGGAAATAAGATATGCCGTTTGTGATGGACCTCCCTCACGAATTAATTTATGGGTGCCTTCGCCGTTTAACCCTTCTTTCTCAAGTGTTCCTGTTGCACAATCTTTAAAGGTGGAGGGATCAGAAACACCCACAACAGTCGCAGTTTTTATCGCTGTCCCTGCTGGAACAAGTGGTGATCCTGCGCCATTTTTTGTTGACAACAAAAAGCCAGTGCCAACGCCTAACGCTGCCAATAATATATAAACCACTATTATTATTCTGCGTCGATTATTTAAAGAACCATCCAGTGACTTCAACATACATCCATTATCACTGCTTATGAATACTTTTTCAAGTACGCTAATATAAAATCCTCTATATCACCATCAAGCACACGGTCAGTATCCCCCACTTCGTATTCAGTACGGACGTCTTTGACCAAATGATAGGGATGCAACACATACGAGCGTATTTGGTTTCCCCACCCCGGAGTCTTGTATTCACCTCGAAATGATTTCTCTTGTGTCTTTCGTTTCAATTCCTCTATCTCCCAGAGCTTTGCCCGCAGGAGTTTTAATGCAAATTCTCTGTTTTGTCCTTGATATCGCTGCGCTTGGCTCGTGATGATAATACCGGAGGGCGTATGCGTAAGACGTACAGCTGTAGATACTTTGTTCACATTCTGTCCGCCCTTACCGCCACTTCTATAGAATTCCCATACAAGATCATCTTCAGAAATTGGTAGTACCTCGTCATCCTCTATCATCGGCCATACTTCTACCATGGCAAACGAAGTCTGACGCAATTTATCCGCATTAAACGGAGATTGCCTCACTAATCTATGAACCCCTGCCTCAGCTTTGAGAAATCCGTACGCAAATTTGCCGCGTACTTCGATAGAAATGCTTTTGATACCTGCTTCCTCGCCAGCGGTCATATCCATCTCTTCCGACTCCCATCCTTTTTTCTCGAGGTATCGGCAATACATTCTATATAGCATTTGCGTCCAATCCATGGCTTCTGTCCCACCTTGTCCTGAATGAAGCGACAAAATCGCATTTCCTTTGTCATACGGGCCACTTAAATACAAAGCAAACTCCATTTTTTTTATTTCTCTTGAGAGCATATCTTCATCCCCTAGTTCAATAAGCGAAACAAAATCCTCTGCTGCTGCCAATTCCTTTTGAAGCTCAGAAATCTTTTTCATTTTTTGAGTCGCTTCCACATGATCCTTCCAAAAGTCTGGATGCATCGACGCTGCTTCAAATTCACGAATTTCCTTACGAAGTTGTTCAGGATCAAGTTTAGATAAAAGCTCTTGGGCTCGATAGAGAAGATTGGTATCCATGGGACTATTCTACCATGGGACTATTCTACCATGGGAGTAATACAAATTGATTCTCTAACCACCTGTTTTTGATCATCAGGCAATTCCTGAAACCGTGTCAACACTTGTGTGATCACCGCTGTGGTGACCGTTTGCTTTACGGTATTTTCTGCCGCTCCCAATATTGCTGTCGCTTTTTTTGATACAAATTCTTGTACGTTCACAGGCGTGACGGTAGTGGGATCTTCCACGCCCAACACGACAGATGCTTCTTTCCCTGCAGACGTTTGCATCAGAATATCTCGTACTGTTTGCACAGTCGCAGGCATAGGAGCAGTAGTCACCAGTGGCCAAACCAAGCTTACAACAGATACGACAACAAACGATCCAAGTGCCGCACCGATAAATTGAAACAATTGCATATAACTCTAGTATAATATACTCATTATATGATACGCATATTAGGAGTCGATCCGGGAACTGCTCGTATAGGATGGGGCATCATTACACAAGACAAAGGCAAACTGACAGCTGATGCATACGGCTGCATTACAACCCCACAACATGAAACAGCAGAAACTAGACTAAAACTTCTCTTTCAAGAATGTACAAAGATTATAAAAGCGCACAAACCAGATGTGGTCAGTGTCGAGGATCTTTTTTTTGCCACCAATGCAAAGACTGCCATCGCTGTCGGTCAAGCACGAGGCGTCATATTACTGGCAGCCTCTCTCTCCAGTCTCCCCGTCGCATCGTACAGTCCTGTGACGATCAAAAATACAATTTGTGGATCTGGTACAGCTACGAAAGCGCAAATAGGGAAAATGGTGCAAATACTTTTTAGCTTAAAAAGCATTCCGACTCCTGATGACACGTGCGATGCCCTCGCCATAGCAGCGACCCACGGCTTCTCGTACAAACTAAAAACCCAAATGCAAAACGCGTACAAATCTGCTAAGCTTCGCTGAGCCCTATGATCGCACTCCTTACCGGCACCATCGTACACAACACATCAAACCCCATTATCATTGACGTTCATGGCGTAGGATATGGCGTCTATATGCCTGTAACGAGTGCGATAAAAGTGCCTGTAGGATCAACTCAAACCGTCTACACCCATACACATGTTCGCGAAGATGCGCTGCTTCTGTTTGGATTCCTGACGATGGAAGAATTGCAATTATTTGATCTTCTTGTCACAGTATCTGGCGTGGGCCCCAAGACCGCACTGACGGTCATGGACAGAGGAGCGAAAGCTGTACAAAAAGCAATCATTAGCCACGATGTCGCATTTTTCACAGCAGTCCCAAGATTAGGGACAAAAAACGCCCAAAAGATCATCATAGAGCTCAAAAATAAATTAGGCAGTACTGCAGAGTTTGACCTGACAAGTGACGACTCCGATACGACCGCAATTATCGACGCATTAAAGTCTATGGGCTTTGAATCCAAAGATATTCGAGACATCATAGGTCGTCTACCCGCTGACGCAACGATTGAAGAAAAAATGAAACATGCCATCCGCATCTTAGGCTCTACCAAATAATATGAAAAAGCCACCACTAACCAAAGCTCAAGCGCCGCTAACCCCTGAGGAACAAAAACTCTTTGTGTCTCTTCGTGCTTCATCATGGGATGAATTTGCAGGACAAGAAAACGTCAAACGCTCACTCTCTATAGCAATTGCAGCGACGAAAAAACGCAAACAAGCACTCGAACACATTTTACTCTACGGACCACCAGGCTTGGGAAAAACGACGCTTGCCCATATCATTGGGAAAGAATTAGACGTCAATGTCCGTGTAACCTCTGGTCCGGCTATAGAGAGATCAGGAGATTTAGCGGCCATTCTTACAAACCTCGAACCACACGATATTCTCTTTATCGATGAAATTCATAGGCTCAATAAAGTCGTAGAGGAAATGCTCTATCCTGCCATGGAAGATTATGCTCTCGATATCGTCATTGGCAAAGGACCGTCGGCGCGCACAGTACGACTCGATCTTCCACACTTTACCATCATCGGCGCGACGACTAGAGTAGGTCTGATCTCCTCACCAATGCGCGATAGGTTTGGACTCGTGACGAGGCTTTCCTATTATGAACCGAAAGAAATGGAAACCATACTGGATCAGGCAGCCAAAAAGCTTGAGGTCACACTCGAAAAAGAAGCCAAAATTGAATTAGCCAAACGCAGTCGTGGTACTCCACGCATTGGACTTAGACTTCTCAAACGCGTACGCGATGTCGCAGAAATAGAAGGCGACGGCATCATTACCATGGCAATTCTTCATAAATCTCTCGCTCTTTTTGAAGTAGACAGCATGGGGCTTGATAGCTCTGACAGACGATTACTGACACTGCTTATAGACAAATATGACGGCGGACCTGTGGGGATAGAAACAATTGCCGCAGCACTCTCAGAAGATATAGGAACGGTTGAAGACGTCCTTGAGCCATACATGATGCAGATAGGATTCCTCAAACGCACACCGAGGGGACGCACGGTGACCGCCGGTGCATTTACGCACCTCAAAAAAACTCCTTCAAAAAGACAACAAGAAAATCTGTTCTAATCTAATTGAGTGTACAGATGGATTTATAGTACTATAAATAATATTTATGCCAATAGTTTTACGAAGTCATTACGGAAAAAAGCCACTTCCAAAAGGAGAAGGCTTTATGAAAGTTACGCCTACTAAACAACGCTTTGTTGAAGAGGATCACACGGATATACGATTGGATCGGATTCGTATTTTTGATGGAGAAGGAAAATTTGTTCGATCCTTTCTTCAAGATCCATTGGGAAGAAGATTTGTAGATAATTTAAAGGGTACAGAAGACGACGTTAAATATATAAGGTCATTATCAAGAGAAAGTAAAACGTGACCGCCATTTGAAGCTATATATATTCCAATCGCTTCCAGCTGGGTGTATACTAAATTAATCGTGAATTACTTATTCGTTTCAGCCGGAGCAAGTTGCTTAGATAAGACTATATGTGGATATGCATGGCTAGTAATTGCAATTTTGGTTATTATTTTGATAATAACTATACTACTGATCCGAATTTTTAATCCAGATTTAATATTCATGCCAGAAGACAAAGCTATAAATAAAAAGAAGACTCAAACAAAAAAGTCCAGATTGCACTAAATTGACGTCCAAATACGTTCCGATATCGTCCCAACACCTGTACAATGCAGTTTTTTACTTTTCCTTCTTTTTTAAGAAAAAAATATTCCTTCGACCCAAAAATAATACGTGATTCACATCACCAAAATTTACGCATCAGTCTTCTCAATTACGACAGGGATACCATGTTCTTTTGCAAATCCAGCTATTTTTCTTTTCAGCCATGGTCTCGCAGGTTTACCTGAATTAGAGGTGAGCATAGCGGTTAATTTTTCTGAAATATTGAGTTAAGTGACGTTTCGTGTTGGTAAAAGTAGTAGTTTAGGTTATCAAAACGC
>JBBTUH010000003.1:0-12317 GCA_038063875.1 Patescibacteria group bacterium
TTGCCGCGCTCCATTATCCAGACTATTGTCTTCACAAAAGGGGGGCTTGACAACTTGATCAAAGAGTAAGTCATAATTTGTGGTGACAAAAGTAACTTTACCCAAATCAAGATCAAAGATTTTATTAATTAAGGTAACGTAATTAGCAGGCCATTTACAGTAGTTTGTGCTGACTTGGTAAAAATAGTGCTGGAGATACAGAGGAATCTGGCGGAATTGATTATTACGGTGAACTCTAGGAGAGTCTTTTAGAGTTTTTAAAAAATCTTCTACATTAACAGATGTATGTTTCTCAGGTAGTGATTGACGAATTTCCTGTACTAAACTCGCTACAGCTGGAAATTTTTTATATTCTTCCGCCCATTCTTCGTGGGTATTAAATAAGTTTGCAGTAACAGGAGGGCGAAAACGCAATTGATGACGGTCTCTTAAAAGGTCTGTCGATTTCGAATTAACTACATCATATGAGGCTCCTGCTCCAAATATAACTGTAAGATTTGTTGGCATATTTCGTGGAGGTTATAATAAGACGCTTTCACGTATATTAAATTTGAACCTGGCTCCCCCGCGTGGATTCGGACCACGAACCTTCTTCTTAACAGGAAGCCGCTCTACCGTTGAGCTACAGGGGAATTATTAATTTTTTAATGAACTCTCGCCCTCGATAACTTTTTAATTGCCTTTCCCTTATCAATGCTTCTTTTCTCGTGTTTACTTTTTCTTTAAATATCAGTTCCCAATGTCCAGAAAATCTTGATGTGAATGATCCTTTAAACAGTTTACTATTGTGTAAGTTTAACCGTTCTTCAAGATTTTTTGTTTGACCAACATATACTTTATTATTCTCCTGATTATAAACGGCATAAACATAATACATATCTTCATTATAGCCGCTCTACCTCCGCCAGCTGGCGGAGAGCTACAGGGGAATATTAACTTGTTAAGTGCGCCCAGTGCTTGGTAGCAACCTCGCGCGACTTGAGTATTATACCACTTGAGTCTTGTGCTACACTAGAGAAAATTTTTATCTATGACACAGCGATTTAAAATGATTGCCAGTGCATATTTGTTCCTCGTTGCTGATGGAAAAATTCTTCTCTCTCGACGGTTTCACACAGGATACGAAGATGGTAACTATAGTGTGCCAGCAGGACACGTGGAAGACGGTGAAACTCTCATTGAATGTTTGATTCGCGAAGCGAAAGAAGAAATAGGCATCGAGATTGAAAAGAAAGACGTGTCGTTAGTGCATGTCATGCATCGCAAGGAAATGGACATTCGCGTAGATTTTTTCTTTACAATAAAAAATTGGAAAGGAACGCCGAAAAATTGTGAACCCCAAAAATGCGATGAACTTGCATGGTTTTCTTTTGGGTCATTGCCTACCAATACCGTTGGATACATCGCGTTGGCGATTGAGTCATGGCAACGAGCAGAGATGTATACAGAGAGAGGGTTTTAAGTACGTTTTTTAGACTTTTATGCGGTAGATTTTTGTATGTACTTTTCCGTTTTTGAGACTCGTTTGGATCGTGAGTGTCGCACCTGTGATGTTTCTGTGCTCAGTACACACACCATGGCTACAGGTGCCAAAGTAGAGATCTCGAGCTTCTGTCGCAGAGGCTGATGGCGTGATATTTCCCATGGCTCCTTGTTCTGTGTTACCTGCTTTATACGAAAGGACATAGGAGATACTTTTGACGCTTGAAAGGTTTTGAAATGTGACGACAACACTATTGGTATTTCTCGAGAGTTTCGCTTTTGAGTATCCCGTTGTAGAAACGACCGCTTTGCCCGTTGTTGGTCGGACGCGAATTTTGGCTGCTGATACTGGAGGCACGATACTGAGGATGAGAGAGGCGAGTACAAAAATAACAAGTCGGTTCATAAGGGTATTGTAGCAAAAATATCTTCACAAGTGATACACTCATCAGTGATGAAGCGAGGTGTCATTATTATTCTGTCGGGTGTGCTTTTGGGTCTTTTGGGCGCGGGAGGATATTTCTATTACCTACGTACGCAAGTCAAAAAAGAAACCGCCACCTCATCAACGAAAACTTCTGAAAAGATTGCCATTGCATACGCGTCATGGAAAGATCCCCTTGGAGTCACATTTTCGTATCCACAGGACGCAGTAGTCAATAAACATGATGAGGACAAGGAAAATTACATGCATGTTGAAATTACCTCAGCAACCTACTCAGGGAGATTAGTGTTGTGGGCGAAAGATTTCCCCAAAGGGGTCACAGACCTTTCCTCATGGGCTAAAAAAGAAACAGCATCTGGGACTGGCGTGATCGTGGATACGATGGTTGGTGGCGTGGAAGCCAAAAAGATACTCATAGGTGCTGATAGCGTGCGGGTAGGCATTGTGTACGATGGATTGTTGTTTGAGATTGAAGGAAGCTTTGATCCCAAAGGGTATTGGAACGATGTCTTGGACACCGTCCTCTCTTCATATGTTTTTTATCCGGTAGAGGGAAAAAGTCCCGTAACAGTCGGTTCTCCTGTGGGAATTGGTGAATCAGATGGTGCAGTTGAAGAAGAGGTTTTAGAGTAATAGATTGAGAAAAACACTCTTATTATGGTATACTCTTATTTGTCCTAGGAACAAAGGGTGACCGGTTGGTAGCTTCTTGACGTCCTCAGGGGGAAAGGAAAATCCATATGGCTATAAATTTATTTATTGGCAATTTGCCGTACAGCATGACCAGTGATGATATGGCACAAGTGTTTGCAGGTGCAGGCACCGTCGTATCCGCAAAGGTGATAAGCGACAAATATTCAGGCCGCTCACGCGGGTTTGGATTCGTCGAAATGTCTACCGATGAAGAAGCAAAAAAAGCTATTGAAATGTTCAACGGTAAGGACGTCGATGGTCGAGCACTCGTCGTAAACGAGGCAAAACCTCGAGAAGACAGACCACGCATGTAATCCATGATTGGTATCGTCTCACGATAGAAAAAGTCTCCCGCCGAGGCGGGGGACTTTTTTTTGTGTTTTTTGATACAAAAGGTATACAATATGTCGTGAAAGGCAGGGGAATGTACATGAACAAAATAATCGTATGGGGGTTTATTGTATTAGCAGGTATTACGACCGGATGGTTATATTTTAATGGAGATTTGAAGATGCCTCAAAAAGCTTTCAAGACTACGATAAACAATACAGACACCACTGTGCCGCCTACAGATGGTACTGCGCCTGCAATAACTGATGAATCAATCGGTGCTGGAAATACCAAAGGTGGCGTCGGGGAGTTGACCGTGACGTATACAGACGATGGATTTCAACCCAAAGAGAGTACCGTGAAAAAGGGACAAGCTGTGACGTTTGTAAACAGTGCTAACACAGCTTTGTGGGTCGCTTCAGCGGTACATCCGACGCATCAAGTACTCGCTGGGTTTGATCAAAAGGCATCTGTGACAAAAGGTGGTGCATACACGTACACCTTTATAAAGGTGGGTACGTGGAAGTTTCATAATCATCTCTCTCCAGAGATGGTGGGGACAGTAATTGTGACAGAGTAGGCTAAAAAAGGCTTATGGTGCAGGGGTTGGTGATCCGCCAGCTGGCGGAGATGGTGTCGGGATCGGTACACATCTGCCGCTTATGGGTTCTGTACCTCGTACAAAATATTCTGTTTTCCCAAAATAACACGGAAGCGATAGTACACCTTCAGGTTTTATAGCTACTTCATCAGGCATGTTTTTCAATAGTTCTACCATAATGTCATGCCAAATTGGTGCCGCACCCGTTATGCCAGACGTAAGATATGGATTCATCGGTGAATTGTCGTTGTTGCCTACCCACACCACGCTAACATACGATGGAGTGTATCCCGCTGTCCAATTATCTCGCTTGTCATTGGTCGTTCCTGTTTTCACCGCAACGGTTTTGTTTGGTATCACAAGAGTTGAATTTGTTCCAAATGCCTGAGCTCTGGCTTGATTATCAGCGAGGATATTGGTCATGATCCATGATACTTCTGGAGAGAGTACTTGTGTGCCTTTGTCTGACTCATATTCATCGATAACTTTTCCTGTGTAGTCTGCGACGTTTAATATCGGCATGAGTTCCACGTGCTTGCCGTTATTAGCTAGTGTGGCATAAACATTTGCCATCTCAAGCATGGTGACTTCTCCTCCGCCAAGGGTCAGGGAGAGACCATAGTGCGCTGGATCTTTCCATGAATGAATACCCATTTTTTGTGCCATGTCCATCATGGCAGGAATCCCAATTTTAGAAAGTGTTTTTACGGCAGGTATGTTGTAGGAGTTGGCAAGTGCACTCCGCAGTGGCACGAGACCATGAAATTTCCCATCATAATTGACCGGTGCGTATGTGGGCCCGCCAATTTGTGGAAATGCGATGGGACTATCGTCTAAAAGGGTAGCTGCTGTCATACCACTCTCAAGTGCTGCGGCATAGGTGACGACTTTTATCGATGATCCGGGTTGTTGCATCGATGTCGTAATGTTGACGTTTCCATCGTGTGTGGCGTCAAAGTAATCGCGGCTTCCAATCATAGCAATGATTGCACCCGTCTTTGGATTGGTCACGAGCGCTGCGCCGTTACCCACTTGTAAGTTAGTAAGTGAATCGATGTGTGTACTTACGATCATTTCTATTTTTTCTTGTACCGATAAATCAAGTGATGTCGTCACACGAAGACCACCGCGTTCGACCATACGCGTGCCATATCGTTTCTCTAATTGTTCCTTTATATACATGACAAAGTGTGGTGCTCGAATCGTCACTCGAGGGGTCGCGAAGATAAGTTTTTCTTTGAGTGCTTGATCATGTTCTACTTTAGTGATCACACCATCCTCTAGCATGCGACGTAATACTTCATGCTGGCGGATATATGCTTTTTCTGGATGATTGCCAAATGGCGAATACTCGCTGGGTGCTGCAGGGAGACCAGCCAGAAGTGCTGCTTCAGCAAGGGATAATTTGGTTACAGATTTTTTAAAATACGTTTGGCTAGCGGTTTCTATACCCCACGCAGTTCCGCCGTAGGGTACTTGATTAAAGTACATCTCGAGTATTTGTTCTTTGGAATACAGGCGTTCTGCCCAAAAAGCGAGGAGCAGCTCTTTCATTTTACGGATCAGATTGACCTCTGATGTCAAAAGCGCAGACTTCATGAGTTGTTGGGTGATGGTTGAACCACCTTGAATGCGTTTATTTATCACAATTTCTTTCAAAGACCGTACCATTGCGCGAGGAGAAAACCCTAGGTGTGTGTAAAAATCTCTATCTTCTATCGCAATGGTTGCATTTATGACAGTCTGAGGGATGCTTGAAAGTGTCACAGGTGTTCTGTTTTGATCGGCATAGATCTCATAGAGAATACGACCGTTTTTATCAAATATTTTTGTAGAAACTTCCAGATCTCGTTGCGTCAAAAGTTGAGGATTCGGTAATGATTTGAGAAATAACCACATATTATATGGTAGAAAGACAAACAGCAGTGTCAGAAGAATACCAACGACAAATGATCGTATATGAAGACCTGTTTTAGAATTGTTCACCAACGACTCTATGATAGGAGCGGGAGTGAGGATGATACGACGTTTTTTTGATGGTAATTTAGGAAGTGTCGGGAGGCGAAGTGGGGGGAGCGGAAATGACCATGACTGACGTTTTTTCTTTGCAACATTAGCTTTTTCTCTTATCCAGCTTTTGGATGCAGATGATGATTCTTTATAGAGTGTGTTGACGATGGTTGCGATTGTCTTGGGAGTTTCTACGATAAATAATCCAATACTTTTTACTCCGTCGCCGATGGCGACCAGTGATGCGATAACGTGAACAATCACTAGGATTGTATGTGTAGAAAACCATGTGATAAGAGAGAAATGTTTGCGGGGCGCCATATCGGGCTTTTTATAACATTTCTATAGGACGAACACAATGAGCAGGAAATATACGTGATGAAGTTATCGTACGATAACTGGCCTGTTTTCTGCATGTGTGCAGTCGATGCACCACTTCGAGACACCATCAGAAATTACTTGATGCTCTTGTGTTTCTGTGTTGTCTGTTTGATTGGGTGACGCGAGGTCTCCCGTTGTTTTGTCTATAAGCACAGATTGCTTGAGCGCTTCGCGCTGGGAGGGAACCGTGCCTTTGATAAAATATTCAAATCGTATAGGGCAGCCTTTATCATCACCATCAGGGTTGGGCGGTAATAAGCCGCTCATTACACACACCTGTGCGCCGACGACGCCATCGGGTTGTTTGGGCCAGATGTCTGGTTTGCCTTCAAGTGCTTTTCGTATAATTTTGTTCCATATTGGTGCAGCCCCCGTGACACCCGAGACCAACGATGGATTCATCGGTGAATTGTCGTTGTTGCCGACCCATGTCGCCACCAATACTTGTGGCGTATAGCCGATGGTCCAGTTGTCGCGAAGATCGTCTGTCGTTCCAGTTTTGACAGATACTGCATGACCCGCGATAGCCAAGAGTGAATTGGAGCCAAATGCATCTTGGCGCGCGTTGTTATCAAGCAATATATGAGAGATGATAAAGGCAGTCTCAGGGCTTACGACTCGTGTGCCCTGTATGAGAAGCTGGGATGGGATATCGCGATCTAAATTAGGATCTTTGTATTCATCAAGTATTTTACCGTTTTTATCGGTGACTTTGAGTATGGAGACGAGATCTTTTCGTATACCGCTATTTGCAAATACAGAAAAAGCCTCTGCCATATCCGTCATATGAACCTCTCCACCACCAAGGGTTAGGGAGAGTCCGTATTTGGATGCGTCGGTTATGGTATTTAATCCAAAGGAAGATGCAGAGGCGACCATATCAGTGACAGTATTAAGGTAGAGCATTTTGACTGCTGGAATGTTTAAAGAATTCCCAAGTGCCATGCGAAGCTGTACAGGACCTCTAAATTTACCATCATAATTTCTTGGGCAATACGTCTGTTGACCGGCAACATTGGCAAAGCATGTAGGGACATCAAGAAACATATGGCTCGCTGTCACAATACGTTTCTCTATACCTATCGCATAATTTATGGGTTTTATAGAAGAGCCGGGTTGCCGCAGGGCTGTCGCGACGTTAAATGATCCCGAAGGGGTGGCGAAATAATCGATCGATCCGACCATAGAGAGAATTTCGCCTGTAGACGGTTTGGTCACAAGCGCTGCGCCATTGGATACGCGGTAGGATTTTAGCTTAGAGACTTCTGCGGCTATGGTCGCTTGGACGTATTCCTGCATATCAAGATCTAATGTCGTCTTCACCCTCAGTCCTCCTCGTTCGACGATATTTTCACCAAACTTTTTTACCAGTTCTTCTTTGACATACATGACAAAGTGGGGAGCGAGAATACCTGTGTCTGGTTTGTAGACTAATTCTTCGCTAGCGGCTGCATCTGACTCAATTTGTGTGATGTAGCCATCTTCAACCATGCGTTGTAGTACTGCTACTTGTCGTTGTTTGGCATACTCAGGATGTGCGCCAAATGGAGAATATAACGTTGGTGCTTGAGGAAGTCCTGCTAACAAGGAAGACTCAGCCAGTGTGAGTTCTTGGACTGATTTGCCGAAATATTTCTCTGACGCGGTTTCAATACCCCACGCAGTGCCGCCGTACGGTACGTGATTTAAATACATCTCCAAGATTTTATCTTTGGAATAGAGCAGTTCAACGATAGGAGAGAGGAATATTTCTTTGGCTTTTCTCGTCAGTGTTCTTTCAGGAGACAGGAGTGCTGATTTGATGAGTTGTTGGGTAATTGTTGAGCCTCCTTGGAGTTTTTGACGACCGATCGAAGCCAAAATGGCACGAAGTATGCCACCTATTGGGTTTATACCAGAGTGGGAGTAGAAGTTTTTGTCCTCTATCGCAATGGTTGCCTGTTGGACCGCCTTTGGTATCTTATCCAGTGTTACTGCTGTACGATTTTCTCCGACAAAAATATCAAACAATAATTTATCGTTTCGGTCATATATTTTGGTCGCAAGCGGCACATCGTAGGTAGAAAGCTTGGTCGGGGATGGCAAATCTCGAAGGATGACCCAATAAAAGATAAAAAGCAATGAAAATGGTATAAGAAAAAATGTAAACTTTTTGTATTTGCGCCAATACGTTTTTACTTTCGCAATGCTCACTGAGGGTTTGGGTCTCATGCCAATATTATATACTATTGATCTCAATTGACGTATGATAGGAAAGAAAGGAATTCTCTGCATGTTTACACTTCCCGCTTTGCCGTTTGCGTTCAATGCCCTCGAGCCTTTTATCGACGCCACCACGATGGAAATCCATCATGATCGGCATCACGCCGCATATATAAAGAATTTAAATGATGCACTTGCCACAGTAGACGGCTATACAGTACCTCCCATTGATGAACTGCTTGCATCTTTGCAATCTGTACCTGAGGCTATACGTACTAAAGTGAGAAATAACGCAGGTGGGCACTATAATCACAGTTTATTTTGGACTCTTTTAAGTCCTGCGACAGGACAAACCGTAGAGGGACCGTTAAAAGACGCAATAGTGAAATCTTTTGGTGATCTGCCTACCATGCAAAAAAAGATAAACGATGCAGGACTTGCGTGTTTTGGAAGTGGTTGGGTATGGCTTGTTGTTGATAACAAAGAATTAAAAATTATAGATACACCAAATCAAGATAGTCCAATTATGGACGGGAAGAAGCCAATCCTTGGTATCGACGTGTGGGAACATGCGTACTATTTGAAGTATCAAAACAAACGCGCTGATTATCTTGCCGCTTTTTGGAATGTCGTAAACTGGCGTGAGGTTGAAAAGCTTTATGCGGTTAGCTAATCCCTATCTTGTCCGTCTTCAAGAACCCAAGGAAACAATAGTCTTTGCCGCGGCGCAAGATATAGGGCAGAGTGGTGTCCAACAAGATTATTTCCTCAATTTCAACGATGAATGCTTCGTTCTGGCTGATGGTATGTCGACGAAAAAATCAAGCGAAGTGGCTTCTAAACTTGCATGTGAAACTGCCGTTTGGGGCTATAAGCATATACGACAACACCGTTTTTACTTCCAAGATAAAAAGCGGTTCATGAAGCGCATTTTTCGTTCCACAAACTTAGCGGTATGGCAAAAGCAAAAAGAAGTGGGATTTGAACATGGTATAGCGACAACACTTCTTGTGGTCATGATAGGCCCCAAGCATTATTGGGTAGGACATGCAGGAGACACGAGCGCATGGTATGTCCACAAAGGAATGGCAAAAAAAATAACGAAAGATCATATCGATGGGAACGGTATGCTTGAGAAGGCTGTAGGGTTTAAGCGGTTGGGACTCGTACCAGACTTTACAACGGGTGAACTCCCAAACGGTGACATGCTGCTTCTTATGACTGATGGGATAGAAAAGTATCTGACGCCATCAGCTATTTCTCGTGTCGTTGATACCCCAATTGGAGATACGGCTGATGCCAAGAGACGAACTGCTTGCTTGATTGAGGGAGCAAAAGCGCAGGGTTCAACCGAGAATATGACCGTCGTTCTTATCGCGCGCGTTGCATAATTTTTCTGTATGATAGAAGAAGAAAGTGTTGCTGCCTACTATGCCAGATGAATTTTTCGCTCCAGTATTTGAGAATAAAACACCCCCAATCTATCGATATTTTGATGGTGAGAATTGGAAAGAGAGTGAAAGTCACAAAACAACCCCAATTATTTCCCCTATTGATGGCGAGATCATAGCGTACACCCAAAGTATGCTTGAAGAAGAGATTGATGGTGTGATGGAAACTGCCAAAAATGCTCAACCCGCGTGGGAACATACAGCGCTCAATAAACGTGTGGCAATTATGCATTTGGCTGCTGATTGGATACGGCATTATGAGGAGTACTTGACGAACCTAATGACACGAGAGATTGGGAAAACGCATGATGAAGCCAAGGGAGAGATTGTGCGTACCGCAGACCTCATCGATTATTATGCACAAGAAGCACAGTCTATACGAGGCGAGACGATTGATAGTGATAATTTCACCGGATTTGAAAAAGGCAAAATTGCGATGGTGGAGCATGTAGCACACGGCGTGGTACTTGCCATCGCGCCATTTAATTATCCTGTGAATCTGTCAGCAAGTAAATTAGCACCAGCGCTTCTTATGGGAAACAGCGTCGTGTTAAAGCCGCCTACACAGGGAGCACTAAGCGCTTTGCATGTAGTACGTATTTTTGAGAAGGCGGGAGTACCCAAAGGGGTACTGACTGCGGTTACGGGTGTTGGGAATGATATCGGCATTTATATTGTTTCGCACCCTACAGTATCGATGGTCGCGTTTACCGGTAGTAGTGATACGGGGATTGCCATAGCTGGGAAAGCAGCGATGAAGCCATTACTTTTTGAATGCGGAGGAAATAATCCGACTATTGTATTGCCGGATGCTGATATGCATGCGGCAGCAAGAGAAATAGTCAAAGGTGCATTTCAATACAGTGGTCAGCGATGTACGGGTATTAAATATGTACTGGTCATGCCAAACATTCGTGATCAATTATTGCCGCTTATACAAGAGGCGATGACCGAGATGGTAAAGCCCGGTGACCCCAGAAGTCCTGAAACAAAATTAGTCGGACCTGTGATTTCTGAGGATGCAGCCAAACACATAGAAGAAGTTATACAAGAAGCTATTACACAAGGTGCGACATGTATCGTTGGTGGTACACGGACAAGAGCGCTTATCGCACCAACAATCCTTATAGGTGTCAAACCTACGATGAGAGTGATTGCGAAAGAAACATTTGGTCCCGTGCTGTCGTTTGTCGATGTCGCATCTGTTGATGAGGCGATTGGAATAGTGAATGCATCTCTCTACGGACTGCAAGCGTCGGTATTTACCAAAGATGAAGGGTCTGGGATTGTGGTAGCGCAACAGTTAAATGTCGGTACTGTGCAAATAAATGGGTCACCGCAAAGAGGTCCTGACCATTTTCCGTTTTTAGGGGTGAAACATTCAGGAGTTGGCGTACAAGGCGTGCGATATAGCTTAGAGGCGATGAGTAGAGCAAAGTCCGTCGTCCTTAATAAACCAGAGTAAATATGAAAAAGAAATCTGTCGTTCGTAAGAAACTTCGATTTTTTCATACCACTGTAAGTGTTCTTATCATAATGATTGTGATCACTGGATATTATTGGACGAAAGTGCATGAAAAATATGGATTAAAGAGGTTTACTTCATTTACGCATCCATATTGCATGGAACCCTTTGTGAACTTTTCGAAAGAGTTATCGAAAAAGGGATTGGGCAATGCGTGGGATGTCATTGCTGATAAAGAAATTGGAGTAGAGATGCATATTCCTGCTGAATGGTTCGCGACTGCAAATTGTCGTGCGCATCTTTGCGTGAGCAGCCCGACTTTTGATGGTAAACAAGGTCAGGTGGTGAATATTATTCGTATAGATAGACGTCTAGGATTTCCGTATGAGCACTATTATGCTGATACTCAGCCTGCAAATATTTTAGCCTTTTTGCTGGGGCAAAAAAATTGTGCATATGTCAAAGTTGGAGATCTAAACGGAATTCGTCAAACCGATCGAGAGCAATTGCGGCGTTTTGTGTATGCAATAGATGCAGCTTCATCTTCATACATAATAACCACGGAAAATGTATCCCGTGACAGCAACGCAGACAGAATGTTAGAAGCGATAGTGGCAAATTTTCGAGCTATACCAATTGAATCGAAATATGTTGGTGACATGCGTCCATATACAGGAGAGTTTTCTCCAAAAGTTCCCTACAAAAATATAGTATTTGACCAGCGTGATGTGTATGAAGAAAAGCAAATAGCGGGAGAATTTTCAGAAACAAAAATTCACGGGTTTACTTTTACAGCATTTAAGGGAGACATGATCAATTTTGAACTATTGGTTCCCGGATCGATTAACCCGATGTCTGATACACGCATCGAGATATACAGTTACGGACCAACGGTCTTAAAGGGAGATTCTAGACTAGAATGGCGAGTTCCAGTTACTGGAAGGTACTTTTTTGTTTTAAAGGATGTTTCGGAAACTAAACAGCCACGCAAGTATTGGTTGCGAACGAGAATTAGTCCATAAATATATAGTGATATGGAAACCACAAAAATTGCTATATTTAAAGGGAAAAAGATTCGACGCGTCATTTATCAGAACGAATGGTGGTTTTCAGTCGTTGATATTGTAGAAGTATTGACTGATAGCAATAAACCAAGAGTTTATTGGAATGCGATGAAAACTAGAGTTAAATCTAGTGATGGAATTGAGTTGTCTACAATTTGTAGACAACTGAAATTAGAATCATCTGACGGGAAAA
>JBBTUH010000004.1:0-27865 GCA_038063875.1 Patescibacteria group bacterium
GGCGTTTTGATAACCTAAACTACTACTTTTACCAACACGAAACGTCACTTAACTCGGTATACATGGTTTGCTCGTCTCCTTTCTGATACGGGAAAAGCTAAGTTTCAAGCGCAATCATACAGGGTAAAAGATACGACCGTTACAATGGAAGCAATACAAGGATTATTGGATAGAAGACATCCAGATAAATGTTTTACGTTCGACGGGTTACGCGCAGGGTTATCATTAGATCCTCAAGTAGTTTCAGAAATCAGTTTCGATACGCCACAAAAAGCAAGACACGCTTTGGAAGTATTGAGTAACATGCCAATAAGAGTAGATTTACCGACAAGGCCAAAAAATTCGACCCTTACGCCAAAAGCGATTCAGTATTATACAGGTGGAATATATCAAGGTGATATGGAGGCGCACGATTCTATTGTGGAAGCGCTTATTCGAGAGTCAACGAGAAAGCTTAGTATTTATGGAGCCAAATTTAATAGAAATATTCTTCCGATTATTCGGTCATTTATGTTTGTCGTAGGACCATGGTGGAGAGCACGTAGTCACGATGCGCCCCTTATGCAAGCATATACGTATGACATTAAAGCGGCTCTTGAGCTTGCGCCCATAGCGACGTTATGGAATATTCACAAGACGCACGGGTACAAAATAATGAAGCCGGAAGTGCAAGAAGTTATGGGTAGTAGAAAGGCAGTTTGGGAAGTTGAAAAAAGGGTACGAAAGGGTATGAATACACACGGATTCGACCATAATGCGAGCATCATGCCGCTTAAGTCAGGTTTGGTAGATTGGTCTTTGGGTCAACTCATTTGGCCATTGAGTAGTAGGCGTACATCGAATGTGCTTTCTCCGTCCGACGCAACAAATTATCCACCTATTAATGAGGAATGAGGCGGATATTATTTTTTGTCAGAATTATCTCTTTTCCCCTGATAAAATCCACAATCCTGACATGTTTTGTCAAGCAGAGAGTATATCAAACCCATACAATCTCGATATTATTTACGTTATTTGACGATTAGTCAAATATGAAGAAAGGAATACATGAATACATTAGTAGAATGGTGGATTCAACATCAGATTGATACAGAATCAGATAAGCTTCGCGCTGATGAGAAGGCTGTTGAAGAGGTTGACAAGCGAACGAATAAAAAACGTAAGGGTAGAGTCGTCGTCGAGTATGTGTCTCCTGGAGGCAATTATCCAAGACCGGTTCGTCGTACACTTTGTGATTCTGGCGTACCGTTATCAACTGTGTTGGGATCACGTGGTTACTTTCATGAAATGGTGTATAAGGCAGTGAATGTGAATCCAGGCAAACAAGATAACAAACGAATATTATCATTAGGTGCGTATGTGCCTCCGATACAAGGAGAAGAGCTACAGATAAGAAAAGTTGATCGAAACGTATTACGATTTACATCGGGATAACTAGTCATAAAATTATATGCCATTAGTGAAAGGTATTACCGGCTGGATGTTAAGCGGAACTCGTGACGCAGCAATTTCTGATGCTGGTTTGGCGCCATATCAGCAGATTAGAAAAAAAATAGTTCCAGATGTTAAATTCGACGCGGAAGAAAGACGAGCGTTGAGTCGTTTCTTTCATACACCTCCTGTAAAAATAACTCACATAATGGAGGGACGCAAACGTGGCGTACTTGAAAGTTTTGCGATCGGTTATCGTGAGAATGATGGACATGCGGTTTGGGCTGAACATAAAGAGTCAAAGTCTATACACCATTTTAGGGATTTAATCCGAAGGAAAGGTTCGCAATTCGTAGAAGAAGCTCGATCTGGAAGAGAAATACTATGATTGAAAATCTTGATAAGATTCTTGTTACGTCAGTAATACGCTCAGACTCCAAGGTGAAAGGAGTATTGTTTAGAGTTGTAAATTCTAGCCCGCTTATAGATACAAGTCGCAGAATGGTAGACCAAATCGAAGTTCATTATACACATGATGGAAAGTTGGAACCTGAAGATTGGATACAAATATTGAAAAGTCGTAACACGGAATGATGAATTGGATATATTATTGTGCAGATCATAGAGAACTTCATGCTTTTGATGCTGTGAAGCATTTGGCGATAGGTCATGTATCGGGGTCTTTTGTAGTAGATCGGGCACATCCTAATGTATATTACGTTGTGGATATCAACGGTATGGTAAAAAAAACGGATTATAGAGGTGTTTCTAAGGTGTTATCGGATATGCCGTCTATTTTCCGCAACGATTACTCCAAGGGCAATGATGATGCCTCCGAGGATATATGACGGCGTGATCGATTCCTGGAGCCACAGGACAGCTAAGATTGCTGACCAGAGGGGTTGCAAGTACTGATAGAGTGCGGATTCAGAGACTTCTATCGTTTTGATCGCGATATTTCGCAGGGTATAGGCGATGGTGCCCGAGAATATAGCCATAAAGAGTGCGCCAAGATGTGCTTCTTGCGGCGCTTGTATAAGTGTCGTGACTATCGTTTCTGGCGATTGTCGCAAAAGAAGAAGAGGCACGAATACGATAAAGCCGACGATAAATTGAAATTGTGCCACGAGCGTGGCGTTTATCCCTCGTTTCATCGCTTCTTTAGAAAGGAGAGCCGCAACGACATCGGTAATGACTGCCAAAAGCATGAGTATATTTCCTTCGAGTTTTCCGAAACTTTCTATAGGTCCGAGCACCGTTAAAAGTACGCCTAAGATCACGATAGATATGCCGATTTTTTCGTTTTTTCGTATTATGTCGCGGAAGAAAAGTACGCCACCCAAGATAAGAAACAGCGGCCCTGCGGCAGTGATAAGGCTTCCCGAGAGCGCAGTCGTTTTCGTCAGTGCTTCAAAAAAAAGAAACAGCGTGAGTGGCGCTGAAATTATACTTGTTCCCAGAAGGAGTAGTTGGTCTGACGTTTTTTTCGGAAACGGCGTCTGGGTGACGTATAGGTAGGGAATAGCGATCAGAGTCGAGATGAAAAATCGATAGGTGAGAAAGAGCCACGGATCAAACCACGTCAGCGTGTGTTTGACTACTGGACTTGCTGCTCCCCAGATAAGAGAAACGAGAAGAAGCATGAGCGTGGCAGTGAGTTGTTTTTTCATGAAGAAGCAGTGAGCTTGTCGATTACGTCCGCAATAGAGAGTTCCTCTTGAGTTTTGGTCGAGAGATTTTTAAGTTGCACCATGCCTTTTGCGGCTTCACTTGGTCCTTGGATGACAACGTAGGGGATTTCTTTGCGATTTGCATATTTGAGTTGTTTATCCAATTTGTCTGCTGCTGGATAGAGATCGACGTTTAACTTAGCCGTACGAAATGCTTGTGCGAGTTTTTGTGATGTAGCTTGTGAAGCGCTATTAAATATGGTGACCAAGAGATCTGTACTGTTTGCTTGTGTTGGCACAAGAGACATGATTTCTGCAGCTTCTAGTGTACGGTCAAATCCGAGTCCAAATCCTGTACCACCGATATCTTTGCCTGCTAACTTTTCTACTAATCCATCGTATCGTTCGCCACCTAAAACTGACATATTATATCCAGCATCTGGTATTTCGACTTCCCATATTGGGCCCATTGAGTAGGAAAATGAGCGAGCGATGGTAGGATCAAATTCATACCAATCATCTGGAAAGCCGTAGTCTTTAAGATACTTAAGAATGAAAGCGATTTCTTCATTTGGTTTTAAATTTTTGACATACGAGAGATATTCTTTGGCTTTTGATAAGGCAATTCCTTTGTTTTCCATTTCTTTGAGTACACCGTCGTCTCCAATTTTTTTGATTTTATCGATGCTGACGATGGCATCGTAGGGCATATCTTGAAAAAGTGCTCGTGAATTGATCCGAACAAGCGCTCTTTTGAATCCTAACTGTTTATAGATATCAAGAGAGAGTGCGATCGTTTCTGCATCGGCATCTGGAGTTTTTACACCAAAGATGTCTGCATCGACTTGTACAAATTCTCGGTATCGACCTTTTTGCGGTTTCTCTGCTCTGAATGCAGATTGAATTTGGTATCGTTTAAAGGGAAAGGTTAGCGTGTTTTGATATTGCGCTATTAATCTACACGTTGGTACGGTTTGATCATAGCGAAGCGCGACATCTCGATCTCCTTGATCTTTGAATTTGAAAAATAATTTTTCATCTTCCCCGATGGCCCCCGTAAATATTTCGAGTGGTTCAAGCGTCGGTGTCTCAAGCGGTGCAAATCCCCATGATTCGCAGATAGTGGCAAGCTTATCCCTGAGCCATTTGCGTTTAGACGCCTCAGCGGGCAAGAAATCTCGAAATCCTTTGAGTGGTTGAATAGTGTTCATAGAACCTCCTTTGATGGTATCAATACTATCTTCTTGGGACAAGCATATGTTTGTGCTTGATAAAATATACTTGTGTCCGTTATTTTTATAGAAACTATTTTGCCTGATGATTGAACGATGCGTCTTCGCCCAGAATATAACGCATAGGCAATGCTTCCTGATCCGCACGATTGTTCCCATACGAATGAATTGGTTGCTCGAACATATATGATGGGCTTGATAGATGATTTTTGATAATAGATTATGCCAGAGGCGGGATTATTTGATGCCAAATTTTTTAACATATTTTTTTGTTCGGTAGAGAGAGTGGTAGTTGACGGTGGATTTGGTAATAGTAGATATGTCATACCCTTGAATGTTATTTTATTGTTTATGACAGACCGCACCATGGATAGGGGAATTCGGATGCTTGATAACCCAGTTTTCAAAAATTCGGCAGCGAGCAACCCGTTTACACTTAATTCACCACCCATCATCTGAAATGATTTATTGACAGGATTTAAGAATCCAACTTGTTCGACTTGTCTATTTTTTCGCATGATAATCGTCGCCACCTTTGGCATGGAATATTGAGAGATGGGCGATTGGACGATCGCGCTTATTTCCCCAGCGGTGTCAACTAACTGATAGGTGATTGTCTGTTTCATGTTTTTCCTGTGAGTTCAAATTTTGCAAGAGCAAGTTGACTATCTGCAACGATCTGTGACGCACGACGATATAACTTCAAACATTCTTGCCAGGAGACCCCAGTTTCGTTGGCAAGATTTTTTAGAGGTTCCCGTTGAAACAATAGATATGAACCTCTTCCAAATATTGTGCGTAAGCGGCTAAATTCTTCAGACGATTCCTCGGGAATGTATATTTGTGCGTAAGCCTGAAAAAGGAACTCTTTATCTTTTTTTGGATCGAATCTACCAGAGCGTTTCAAGTCTCTTGCAACTAAGGGGACACGACGATCGTAGCCCATCATTGCAGCAAGATATAAAACAGATTCTCGTAAACCATCTTCTTCGCGTGACAACGCGCGCTCTTCTATAGAAGCGCGCCAACTACGAATTGGTTGTAGAACATATTTTTCCATCATAAAAAACCTCCCGTTCGTTACGCACCACAAATAATGTGATACATAAGGAACGAGAGGCAATAAAAAAGGACCTCCCGCGGTCCCATCCTTAGTTTCTAAAGGTATTTCTCCTTTAGACTCTTGGGCCGACTCCGCGATAGCGACATCGACTGTTGTATATGACGGTTCAACCTCCGGAAGACATTTTGGCCTTCAGCTCGTGGATCGTGACTCCACTCAAACGCTTTTTCTATTTAATTGTAAATATATTATATACCAAAATATGGGAAAATGTCAACGTATTATCGAGATAGTATAACGGTGCCAATTAATACAATCATAATACCCACAATACGCATGGGTGATAGCGTTTCTCCGAAAAAAGCTACTCCTGCAAGGATGCCACCGACCGCAATACCACCTACGATGACGGGGATCGCGATAGATAAGGGTGCGTTTTTGGCTAAGGTCATAAGGAGGAAAAGCTGTGCAAATGCCCAAATGAGTCCTGACACAAACGCGAGCGTCATGGCTTGCTGTGTCACTTTGGTTATCGTGAGTGGTGTTTTTGTGACCATGGTCAGCACCAGGGAAGACACAAGCACGCCGATGGAAAATAGCACCATACCGATACCAAAGCTAAGTTTGGGCTGAAAAACTTTGGTCACGGCATTTGAGGTAGAATATAAGACCGCAGAAAGTATGCTAGCAGTTATCCAGTTCATAGTGTGATTATCTCCTTAGGACTTTTAGAAAGAATTTCGACTTTGTCCTTGTGTAAGAGTACCAAATCTTCGATGCGTATACCATATGATCCTTCAATATACGTTCCCGGCTCTACTGTTACGATCATGCCTTCAGAGAGTGTTGCATCATTATGTACCGTAAGCCGCGGCGCTTCGTGGATATCCAAACCCACGCCGTGGCCTAGGCTATGAGGATAGGTAGAGAATTCTGATTGACTTAAAATATCGCGGGCTGATTGATCAATGATTTTTCCTGATCGACTAGTTGTAAGAGTTTCAAGTGCAACGGTTTGCGCTTTTAATACTGCGTTGTAGGCAGCGAGCCATTCGGGTTTTGGTTTACCGAAAAAAACCATGCGTGTCATGTCCGCACAATACCCGTTGACTCGCGCACCAAAATCCAAAAGAATAATATCGTTGTCTACGAGGACTCTCCTTGTAGGCTGAAAATGTGGGATGCTTGAGTTATTTCCGAATGCCACTATTGGGGGGAATGCATTTTGTGCATCATTTTTTCGAAAAAATGTTTCTATTTCCCATGCGAGTTCCGTTTCTGTAACGCCCATTTGTATTTTTGTTTGAACAAACTCAAAGCAGTCATCGGTGAGTTTTGTGGCCTTTGTAATAGATGCAATTTCACTAGGAAATTTTTGCATCCGTAGTTTTTCTATAATGTTTTGTGTAGGAGAAAACGTAGGAGCGACATTTTTAAATGCTTCGTATTCAGAGACGGTTACATTTTCAGACTCGAATGAAAGTGTTTGTATCTTTTCATTTGCACAAATGTTGGTTAACTGTTTTCCTATGCGATTATCAGGCGTCAATATGTTTATGTCGAGTGTTTTTGTTTTTGGAAACTGCTTCTTTAGAAATGAATTATTAAATTGCAAGATTTTTGCTTCTTCTTGATAGAGCGGGGAAACGAAAAGAAACGCTTTCGTCTCAAGAAGCAAAAGATACGCGTCTCTTTGTTCCACCCCTGCCTGCGCAGGCAGGCCAACAAATCCGGTGAGGTATCGGATGTTTGTAGGGTTGGTGATAAATAACGATGCCATACTCGTATTATAACCGGAAGCATCAGGAGAAAATATTCACAAAATTTATGGTTTGACGGTGGGCTTGGGGGTGGCGGACGGTTTGACTGTCGGTTTTGGAGTAGCACTTGCGGTACTGGTTGGCGATGGGGCAAGCGTTGCGGTGGGGGCAACACCTGAGAGATCAAAAAGATTGAGGATACGGATGGCAGAGACGTTGGTGTCTTTTTTGGGATCCAGTGTGCCGATGACGTGCACCGTATCTGCGATAATCATTTTTGAAAAGCCACTTTTGACTATGCCGTCGGTCGTAGACCAGCTGAAAGCTTTGGTCGTTTTTTCGATATCAGACGTCATGGTTTTTCCGTCTTGGGTGAGAATGGTGATGGCAAAGGCTTCTTTGTCGATGTTTGTGATCGTGCCAATCACGCGCGTATATACCTTTTTGCTTTCTATAAAGACAAATTTCGCCTTTAAAAGTTCAAGGGTTCCGTCATACGATCCAAACACGGTCACAAGATCGCCTTTTTCTATATCTTCTAGAGAAAGCTCTGTTCGTTTCCCGTTTAAAATCTGAGCAACGCTTAGTTCGTCTTCAAATTCTACCTTGTAATTTTTTGCTGTCGTTTCGATGACGCCTGAGCTGACGGAAACAGAGAAGACCGTTCCAGAGATAGCACGCGTGACGACGTTACGAAGCTCGGCTACCTTCGTCGCAAGACGTTCTTTGAGATCTTCTAAACTTTTTTGTGATGCTTGTGTGATTGTGGGATTTGGTGAGTGTGTCGCAGCCATCACAGGGTGTGCCACTGCCGCGAGTGCAAAACTTATCGTGAGTAGTGCTATTTTTTGTTGTGTGTTCATAGGTTAGAGAGCGACTGATGAATAAAATACGGTCAGTGTTTGTGTTTGTACTTCTTTGCCCTCGTGACTTGAGACTACGAGTTCGTTTTTCCCTTCTGAAAGTGTAATTTTGGTCGCAAATGCACCAAGGTCGTTTGCGACGACCACAGTCTCTGTGTCGGTTGTTTCTACCACGACTATCGCTCGCGGTTTGGTTTTTCCTGACACGAGTGTCTCACTTCGTAGTTCTATAGAATCTGGTAGCGGGGCTTCTATCATAAGGGTGCCACTTGTTTTTATGGGTGTCGGTGTCGGAGTAGCTGATGATTGAGAAGTAAAAAATTTTGGCCATGAAATTTTTGGCAGAGAAAATGATGGAAATGATTTAAACAGCGATGGTCCCAAAAAAACAAGCCCCGTGAGGATAAGTCCAACGCCAAAGCCAATAATAGTTGCCAGAAGTGCATCTTTATTCATGGGTGTTGCCTAGCATACTCAAATCTGTTATAAATTGCAAATATGGAAATAACATTTTTAGGTCATGCGTCGTTTCGTCTCAAAGGGAAAAATGCGGTAGCCGTGATTGATCCGTTTGATAGCGTTGACGTTGGGTTGAAGTTTCCCCGTATGGTAGAAGCAGACGTCGTGACTATTTCTCATGATCATACGGATCACAATGCAAAAGATGCAGTTTCTGGAACACCGTATGTCATAACAGGGCCTGGGGAATATGAAGTCAAAGGCATTTCCGTTATCGGTATGGGGACATATCATGATGGGGTGGAAGGGAAGGAGCATGGCAAAAATACGATTTATCGATATGTGATTGATGGCATACATGTGGCACATCTTGGTGATCTTGGACATCAGTTAAATACAGAGCAGCTTGATATGCTTTCTGGCACGGATATCCTGATGGTGAGCGTGAGCGGGAAGTACCTGACCAACAAAGAAACCATAGAGCTTATTGGTAAAATTGAGCCAAAAATTGTTATCCCGATGCATTATAAGCAGGAGGGACATTCATCAGTGTTTGCAGGGCTTGCTGACGTACGCGTGTTTCTCTCTGAATTTGGTAAAGAGCCACAGCGTGTCACTAAACTATCGGTCACGAAAGATAAACTTCCACCTGATTTACAAGTGGTAGTCTTCGAGTAAGTTGTACGTTTATCATGGCAGTCAATATTAAAATACCGCCGCACGATGATTCAGCCGAGCAGTCAATTCTTGGTGCTATCCTTATTGATAAAGACGCGATGATGGATGTCGCTGAGTTTGTACGTCCTGCGCATTTTTATAAAGAAGCGCACGCGCATATTTATGAAGCGATGAGCGAGCTCTATGAGCTGCATGAGCCGATCGATGTGGTTACCGTTACCGCACAGTTGAAAAAAAATGGCACGTTCAAAAATATCGGCGGCTCTCAATGTCTCTCTGATTTATTAAATGTGGTACCGACGAGTGCGCATGCAGAGCGCTACGGTCGTATCATCCAAGAAAATGCAACCAAGAGGCGCTTGGTAGAGGCAGCGGCAAAAATAAATGAACTTGCGTTTAAAGAGCAAGGAAGTGCGCAGCAAATCGTGGATGAAGCAGAACAAGAAATATTTGCCATATCCCAGACTACCACGCGGAAGGATTTCATGGTCATCAAAGATGCGCTTGCTGAGTCCTTTGATAGATTGGACGAGCTTCATAAAAGGGCGGGTGGTCTTCGCGGTGTGCCGACTGGATTTGGTGACCTCGATACGAAACTTGCCGGTATGCAAGACTCCAACTTACTTATTCTTGCTGCCCGACCGGGAACTGGGAAAACGGCAATGATTCTTAACATGGCGCAGTATGCCGCGGTGAAGGAAAAAATTCCCATCGGTATTTTTTCTCTCGAAATGAGTAAAGAAGAATTGGTGGATCGTTTGTTGGTCTCGCAGGCTGACATTGATGCGTGGAGATTAAAGACGGGAAAACTGAGTGATGATGACTTCACCAAACTCTCCGACGCCATGGGTGAGTTAGCTGAGGCGCCGATTTATATAGACGATACGCCAGGCATCAACATCGTCGAGATGCGTACGAAAGCAAGACGTTTACAGATGGAGCATGGTGTCAAAATGTTTGTGGTTGATTATCTGCAACTGGTCGATTCGGGTAGACGGTATGACAATCGTGTACAAGAAGTGTCTGTGATTTCACAAAGTCTCAAAAATCTTGCCCGCGAGCTACGTGTGCCTGTGCTTGCGTGTTCACAATTGTCTCGCGCGGTTGAGAGTAGAGGAACGCGTGTCCCTGAGCTTTCTGACCTTCGAGAGTCTGGATCTATTGAGCAGGATGCAGACGTCGTTATGTTTCTGTATCGTGAGGAAGCGGATCAGGCGTTGTGGGGAGCTCAGATCCAAACCAAGCTTCGCATCGCCAAACATAGAAACGGACCACTGGGGGAAATAGATCTGATGTTTAGAGGCGATCGTATTCGCTTTTATTCGATGGAACACAAGCAAGCTGAAAGTGCAGCAAAATAAGGTATAATATCTCTCATAAGCCCGAGTGGCGGAATGGTAGACGCGCAGGTCTCAAAAACCTGTGGGGGTAAACCTCATGAGAGTTCGAGTCTCTCCTTGGGCACATGGTGGAAAACACATTAATCTTTAAAAGCAAAACAGATCGCAGGAGTCTTCATGTTTTAGATTCTCGCCCCAAGACATCATCGCTTGTGTCATCTCTTAATGAATGGGAAGTTATAGAAGTTCCTCGTAGAGCCAAAACGAACGACCTTTTCGGATGGTAGTGTCTGACGATGATAAGGCATTAGAAAACGCTGCAAACGTTATATTAGCCGTTGATGCAGATGCAAAATTTTCTGGTCGAAGTCATTTAAAATTAAAGGATGGCGTTCTTAAACGAATTTCGTATAAAGAGGCGGTTGAACTTGGATTAGTCGCAAGAATTAGTGTGCTTTCGCTAGATTAAGAAATTTTTTTCTGGTACACTTCAGGATATGAAACTAAAAGATGTTTACGCGTTAGCAGTACAAATGGGAATTGAGGCGGATCCTCGTGGAAAAGCTGGGGTGGAGAAGTTATTGGCCAGACGTAAAAAAGAATACAACGAATTACCAAAAGCTAAACAAAAGGATTTTGATTTGGAGGACTTGAATAATCCATACACAGATTCTCGCGTGTTATTGGGTGATCCCGATATGGAAGTCGATTCCCTCATGGCAGGCATTGACATCAATGCGTCTGAAGTACTTTTGGCCGACCGATTAAATCAAAAAGGCGAGAGTATTGATCTTCTCTTAACTCATCACCCTGAGGGTGCATCACTTGCATCACTACACGAAGTTATGGATATGCAGGCAGATGTATGGGCGAAATATGGCGTGCCAATAAATATCGCAGAGGGTGTGATGCATGATCGCATCGGTGAGGTGCAAAGACGATTTAGCCCTGTAAATCATACACAAGCAGTTGATGCTGCAAGACTTTTGGGATTTGCATTTATGGGCACACATACGATTACTGATAATCTCATTCATACCTACATGGAGAATTTGTTTGAGAAAGCAAAGCCCGAAACGGTGGGCGAAGTGCTCGAGGTATTACATAAAGAGCCAGAATATAAAGAAGCCACGAAAGGCAAGGCAGGACCCATGATTTTTGCAGGGAGCGAAAAGAATAGAGCAGGAAAAGTTGCTCCTATCGAATTTACCGGCGGGACCGAACCGTCACACATCGTATACGAAAAATTAGCGATGGCAGGGGTCGGGACGGTCATCGGGATGCATGCTGGGGAAGAACATAGAAAAGAAGCGATCAAGTATCATATAAACCTCGTGATTGCAGGACACATGAGTTCAGACAGTTTGGGCATGAATTTACTTCTTGATGCGTTAGAGAAAAAAGGCGTAAAGGTCCTTGCGTGTTCAGGGCTTATCCGAGTAAAACGATAAAAAACCCCACGGTTATGATTTGCGTGATGACTCCGAGTGGAAATGGTGCTTTGGAGTGAAAGAAATTTGGAAGTTTGTAAAAAGCGTAGCTGATTTTTTCAATTACTGAAGCGTTTTTCTTCGGGCCAAATTTATTATTTTTGGCATAAAAAATATACCATGGGGTCTCAAGCCAGTCCGGTAATACGCTAAAAACGACGGTCGTAGCCCAGAGGCCGAAAGGCAACAATCGACCAAAGATCATGTATGATGCCACAAATCCTATGAGGGTATCAGCTATTGCGATAACGCCTGTGTGATGTTTTGGTCGCCCTCTCCAATTGGTACCGAAATCCCAGTGTGGGATACTATCCATGATGTAGTGGGAACAAATAGCCAAAATACTGCTGGTGATTGGATCAGAAAAATGGCGTGCAATCGCACCAGCCACCAAGGTATGCGCGGTAGAAGTCATGTGTTCATTGTATGATAAGATGGTCAAAGTTGCAAAATTTTTCCATGATAAAAACAAAGACTGCTGTGGAGCCTATTGTTTCCGTGTTACATCACCAATCCTTTGTCCGGTTATGGATTGGTCAGATTACCTCGCAGCTTGCGATGAACACGATGCTTTTTCTTCTCTCACTTCTTCTCTATCAAAAAACACATAGTAACGCAGCTGTTTCTGGATTGTTTTTGGCGTACGGTGTGCCATCTTTGGTTTTTGGTATGGCAGCAGGAGTCATTGTGGATCGATTGGATAGGCGGTTGGTGCTTATCGTAAGCCACTTTGGGCGCGCCATTCTCACACTCGTGCTTCTTCTGGTGCCTGATGCTGTATGGCTTACGTACGTCATTATTTTTGCTCATGCGCTCATCACCCAGCTTACTGTTCCCGCAGAAGCGCCGCTTATCCCAAAGCTAGTCGGTGAGTCGACGCTTCTGGTGCCTGCGATCAGTCTTTTTACCTTTACGTTTTACGCAAGTCTTGCCATAGGCGTGATTGCTGCGGGTCCGCTTCTTCGACTCGTCGGTGCGCATGGCGCACAACTTTTTATCTTCACACTGTTTTGTGTCGCTGGCATATCTGTGTACGGTCTGCCGCGTTCGGGCGAAAAAATTACGGTGTTTATGCGAGTGTTTCAATTCACACCGATGTATATCGCCAAACGATTGACCAATGATCTTTTTTCTGGGTTTCGCTATGTTTCAAAAGTTCCAAATCTTATGCGTGCACTTGCTCTTCTTACGTCAACGCAGATTACCTTGATCTTATTAGGTACCCTCGGACCGGGATTTGCTGATACGTTGCTGCATATCGATGTACGAGATGCATCTATCTTTATCGTCGGACCTGCGATTTTTGGGATACTGGTAGGCGTCATGTGGATCGGTAGAGTGGGATATACATACAAATCAAATACATTAATACAAACGGGCATGTTTGGCACAGGCGTTATTCTTATGCTGACGTCTCTTTTATTGGCGATGATGAATACGTTTTGGTTTCAGCATATTCCGCGGTCTGCGGTGATTGCCGCTTCATTTCTTTTGTTTTTCTTTTTTGGTGTCGCCAACAGCTTACTTGATGTGCCAGCCAATGGTATTTTACAGAAAGAAAGTGGTGGTGATATGCGAGGGAGGGTCTATGGTATGCTGTCAGCACTTGTTGGCGGCGCTGGGTTAGTACCAATCTTTGTCAGCGGAATTCTTGCTGATTTTATTGGGGTGGGGAAAGTTATATTTTTAGTTGGACTTATCATATTTTCCTTTAGTGTGTATCGTCTGCGGTATAATGGTTTTATTGTAGAAGGATAATTATGTTCTATTTTTCTTGGCTTAGTGTGTGTATTGTTTTAGCGTGGTTCGTGTTTTCGTTTCTTTTTTGGCGCAGTGTACGTCGTCTTGGCATTGGTGAGGATACGACATTTGATCTTACGTTTTATGCGACGCTTGTGGCAATTGTCATGGCGAGGGTAGGGTTTATAGCGTTTCATTTTGATTTGTTTGCGGGTAAATCACCGCTTCTTTTCGTAGCATTGTGGGTGGCGCCAGGATTATCATGGACGGGCGCGTTTGTCGGTGCAATCGCAACCATTGTGTTTTTAGCCAGACAGTACAAAGTTCGTTTGGGACAAATTTTAGATGCACTCGTTTTTGCCTTACCACTTTCCTTTATCATTGGTGCCGTTGGGACGCTTCTTGATGGCAACCAAATGGGCAAGGCAAGCACGTTGCCATGGGCGATTAATGCACGGCATCCTATAGAGCTGTATCAGATGGTGGGGATGCTTATCTTAAGCCTCGTGTTTTTAAAAATCGCTTCCGTTGCGCAACGAAATAAATGGCCATACGGCATAGTGAGTGTGTGGTTTATCTTTTTTTATTCGTTGACTATGTTCCTCATTGAATTTACGAAAGAGAGTCGTGTATACTTTGGACACATCGCGCCAAATCAATGGGTGTCTATAGCGATTATCGCTGAATGTATTGGCGTCCTCTATGTACGAGGGGGTGGCCGAGAGTTTGGCAGGTCGCTTTTTCGTTTCGTGAAGACAAATCTTAAGAAAGTAGGAGACCATATTTATGCAACAGTATCCAAAAGACGTTCTTGAAGGTATAAAAAAGCATTTGAAGGAAGAAAAAGCTCGCCTCGTTGTACGCGTGGCAGAACTTGCGACGCAGGATCCATTCAATGATCCAGATCGTACCATTGATAATGCGGCGTCGGATACTGAAGCCAACGAAGAATCAAATCATGATCGAATGAGTGCAATCATTGATGAAGTCAAAGCACAACAAGTGGCTATTGATCACGCATTGGAGCGTATCGAAAACGGCACGTATGGCGCATGTGTGCGTTGTGGAGCTATGATTGATACCGATAGGCTACGTATTCTTCCTACCGCAACATTGTGTCTTGACTGTGAAGCGAAAAAATCAATCCGTAGCTAATATTCATGGATCTTCCTATTTTGTATGAAGACGAGCATATACTCGTTATCAATAAACCCGCGGGTATTGTCGTTAATCGCGCACAATCTGTGCGTGGGGAGACTGTGCAGGATTTTGCGGATAGATATCTTCATTTGGTGCCAAGAGTGGTAAGTGTACAAGAAAAAGGCGCTGAATCCATAGAGAAAGACATCAAAGAAGTGTTTTCGGATCGATCTGGGATTGCCCACAGGATAGACAAAGAAACATCTGGGTGCCTTCTTATTGCCAAAACACCCGAGATATTGGGAGTATTACTCACGAAATTTCGCGAGCGAGATATGGGAAAAACATATCTGACTATTGTGCATGGAATACTTGTACCAAGTGAGGGCGAGATCAACGCACCTGTCGGTCGGTTACCTTGGAATACAGAACGTTTTGGAATAGTAGTGGGTGGAAAAGAATCGGTTACAAAGTACAAGGTTGAAAAAATTTTTGAACGAAAAAATTCTAAGTTTTCACTCGTTGAGTGTTGTCCAAAAACAGGTCGTACACACCAAATCCGTGTGCATCTTAAGTACATACAGCATCCTATTGTTGGTGATTATCTTTATGCTGGTCGAAAGACTGCAAGAGACGATAGGAAATGGGCACCACGGGTAATGCTCCATGCGTGGAAACTCTCCTTTGATCACCCCGTGACGGGAATACCTCTTTTGGTTGAAGCGCCGATGCCAGATGATATGATGAGGATATGTTCGTAGGAATTTCTCTTATCACAACGCTTTTGGTGTTACTCGCAGCCGCAATTGGCGGGGGAGCAATTGCCGCACGCTTGAAGTTACCATCAATTGTCGGCTATATCGCAGGTGGCGTGTTGATTGGGAATCTGATGAGCAGATTTATCAATCACGACGTTGTCTCGCTTATAGCAGACAACGGAATTACCTTACTCCTTTTTGCATTAGGGATAGAATTTTCGTTTCATAAATTGCGTAGAATTCTCACGGTTGTCGCATGGCCTACCATAGCACAGCTTCTCGTATCGTTTATTCTCGTTCTCCTTCTTTTAGTTTCCTTTGCTGTGCCGTTTATCGCCGCTATTTATTTAGCCGCCGCCGCAGCGCTGTCCTCGACGGCTATTGTCGTCAAGGTTTTGTCAGAGAAGGGTGAGTTAGAGACAGTACCTGGTGAGATTGCGACGGGTTGGCTCATCGTGCAGGATTTGGCGGTTATCCCAATCCTTATTATTCTGGCAGCGGTCAGCGGGGTATCAGGACAAACGACAAATGTCGTCAGTACGATGCTGGCTGTTTTGTTGGCGCTGGTAAAATCAGCTGTGCTTATCAGTATCTTGTTGTATCTAGGCAGACACGGTGTACCGAAATTGCTCTCCGTAGTGGCGGGGTTTAAAAATAGAGAACTTCTCTTGCTCTCGACAATTGGTATCGTATTTTTTATTGGGCTTTGTACCTACAGCATGGGGTTATCAGTATCGCTTGGCGCATTTTTGGCAGGGCTTCTTATCGCCGAAACGAGTCAAAATCACGCAGTATTTGCAGAGATTCGACCACTTCGAGATTTGTTTGCTGTTGTATTTTTTGTATCGCTCGGGCTAGCATTGCCATTTGGCGCGATGATTGCATCATTACCAATGATAGCTGTTATATCACTTGCCGTTATTATCGGCAAGCTGAGTGTTGTTTTTATCCTTCTGCGGTTTTTGGGATATCATAGAAAGACCGCGTTTTTGGCTGGATTGTATTTGACCCAAGTCAGCGAGTTTGGGTTCGTGTTGGCACATCAGGGAGTCGCAAGTGGTGCGATGACGGTCAATCATGGCGTTATCCTGACGGCAGTGACTTTTGTGACGATTTTGTTATCCGCGCCGCTTATCAGTAGAGGACATGCCGTGTATTATGTCGTGAACGTGTGGCTTTCAAAGTTTCCGCGAATTTTTAAGGTGTCCAAAGAAGAAGCCATGAGCGATGAAGGACTACAAATTTTTGATCATGTCGTCATCTGTGGATACGGGAGAGTTGGCAAATATATCGGACGTGCGTTACAGATGGCCAATGTCGGATTGGTGGTCGTCGATTATAATCAGCACACGATACGACAAGTGAAAGAGCAAGGAATTCAGACTGTCTACGGAGATCCAGGGGATAAAGGTGTGCTTGATTATGCGCAAGTGGATAAAGCGCGATGTATTGTGATTGCCATACCAGATCGACATACTCAAGAGTTGATTATTTCCAATGCGCAGTCTCTCAATCGTCATATTAAAATCATGTGTCGCACACACCATGAAGAAGATCGTGGCCATTTAAAATCTTTAGGAGTGCAAACGATTATTCAACCCGAATTTGAAGCAGCGCTCACAATAGTGGCCAAGTTACTTGCTGATTTTGGATTGACGGATGAAGAAATTACGGGAAAAATGCAGCGCTTGAAAATCGAACACGGGGTGGGGTAGAAAGTTGTAATGGTACAATACCCAAATGTCTTCGTTTGATTTTAGCATTTCACAAACATTTTCCGGAGCTCGCATAGGAGTTATTACCACGCCACATGGCGTCATTCAAACCCCTGCGTTTGTGCCCGTTGGCACGCAGGCGACCGTCAAGTCATTAACTCCCAGTGAAATACGTGATGTGGGCACGGAATTATTTTTTGTGAATACGTATCATGCGTATTTGCGTCCCGGACTTGAGGTTATCAAAAAATTTGGTGGACTCCATGCATTCATGGGTTGGGACGGACCGATTATTACAGACAGCGGAGGGTTTCAGGTATTTTCTCTGGCACGAAACGCATCGTTAGTAAAAATTTCCGAAGAAGGAGTGGAATTTCAATCCCATTGGGATGGCAGTAAGCATTTTTTTACGCCAGAATCATCGATGGCGTGTCAATGGGATTTAGGGAGTGACATCCACATAGCATTTGATGACTGCACGGCGTATCCAGTGACTCGAGAAGTGGCTCATAAATCCATGGAACATACGCATAGATGGCTACAAAGAAGCATCGATGCACATAAGAAATTTGCAACAATTGCTATGAAAAAAAAGATGCCATATCAGGCGCTCTACGGCGTGGTACAAGGGAGCGTGTATGAAGACTTGCGTCGTGAGTCAGCACGTGTTATCGCAGGGGCTAACACTGATGGAATAGCTATCGGTGGCGTGTCAGTCGGGGAGAGTAAAGAAGAAATGGCCAAGGTGTTGTCTTGGGTGATTCCAGAATTGCCAGACAATAAACCCCGACATCTTCTCGGTGTTGGAGAGATTGATGATGTGTTTGTACTTATCGAAAACGGTATCGATACATTTGATTGTGTGCAGCCAACAAGATTAGGAAGGATGGGGAAAGTATTTATTTTTAGTGAGTCAGGTAGGCATGAAATCGATATAACAAAAACCATGTATGCTCACGATACTGCGTCTATTGACACTACGTGTTTTTGTTATACCTGTACCCATTTCTCACGTGCATATATTCATCATCTTTTTCATGTCAAAGAACTTTTAGGGTATAGACTGGCGACGATTCATAATGTGCACTTTATGCATAATCTTGTCGCAACTATTCGCACATCGTTGAGTGACGGTACATTTCACGAATTGAAAAAACGGTGGATTTACGATACCGTATAAAGAGAAGGAGAAAATATATGGGATCATTTGGCGGATTTTATAAAGGAGAGAAGAAAAAGCAGAAGAAAACGAATCTTGAGAAAAAGGCACAAAAGCAACTCTCCGGTGGATCATGGCAGCCACCAGTTGTCGAAATTATAAAAAAAGGCAAGAAGGAGTGGTAACGTGCGCGTATCATCATTTGTAAGGGCACGGACTCGATACGTGCGAAGCGTTGTTTTTATTTCTCTCAGTGTTTTTTTTGTAGTATTCGTGATGGTTTGTTCAATGCGCGTTTTAAAAACTGTACCATTTCGCCAAGCGTTTGTCATAGCCACAGATCCGATGCGCATCATTTCGTGGGATATGACGCGTACAGCACTGCAGGTCGTATCTATGCCGTCAGATATCCTGATTAGTGGTGCATTCGGGTACGGGCAATACGCACTTTCAGCCATACAGACACTCGATACGTTGGACCACAAAAATGGGATGCTGCTTTCTCAGTCTGTGAGTCAAGCTGTGGGGATGCCGATTACTGGTGCGATTTTTACGAAATCTTTCCCTCCAGATACGCCAGTGTTGGATACCCTCAAAAGACATTTTTCATGGCGATCTATAGGGCAAAGACTCGTTGGTCGTGTGGGTACGACGGTTTCATTTTCTGACTGGATCCATATCGTCCTTTTGGTTCATACGTTAGGAACTGACGATGTGGAGGTGTTAAATTTAGCCACGGCAGTTACGCAAATGAGTAGACCTGATGGTGTGACAGTACGCGTCTTAGACCCACAGAAAGTTGATTATATCCTTGGCAATAGCTTCCATGATACGAAACTTCGTAATGAAAATAAAACAGTAACCATTATCAATACAACCACTGTCTTTGGTATTGGATCACACATCGCACGAATGGTAAATCGTTTTGGTATACAAGTAGTATCCGTCGGAAATCAAACAGAACAGATCGATAATTGTCAGCTTGAGACGGACAAAAAAACTAAAAACTCTTTGACCTATCAGTTTTTGAAAGCATATTTTGACTGTAGCGAAACATTGGGATTAGGTGAATCAGAGGTATCGGATATTACGCTTCGATTAGGGACACGTGTGGGAGCGATGTTTGTGTCGATAGAGAAGTAAGATCGTTGTTATTCGGCAGCATCGTCTGCAGTGTCATCAGCATCTGTTACGGGTTCTTTTTCCCCGTCGAGTTTGGCGTAGGGGACATAGATGCCCGTCGATGCAAAGGATGGCTGATTGGTAAAGCGTTTACCTCGCGTCAACTCTCGTACAAAAAGAACGAGCGAATTTTTCCCGACCGATTTGATGTGTACCGCATACGTGTTGCCATCGCTTATAAATTTGATGAGACGAAACGCGATGTCATCGGGGAGTGCGCCAAGGTATATGTCATTTGACGTACGGACTTCGACTGCGTGATTTTTGGTTTTTAAGACCACCTCTTCGCCAGGGCATGCACTCGACAATGCCTGAACAGGTGCTGTGTTGACACATTCAACGATCTTTGTTTTTCCGGGTTCCTCTAGAAACATCATGGGTGAACGATGTGAGAGCGTTGGTTTTTTGAGATCCTTTTGCCGTACGACACCCAATTTTTTCACGTTTTTAATCGCGATTTGATTGTATTCATCGAGCTTTATGACTTTTTGAAAGGTTTTTTTGGCAGTAGTGATTTGTCCTAATTGTAAGTAAGCAAAGCCTAACCGATTGAGCACGTTGATATTTTCTTTATTGAGTTTTAACAGTGCCGTATTAATGCGTATAGCATCGTCCCATTGTTGGGCGAGTGCTGCGTCTATGGCGTCTTGTTCTGTATAGGTTGGGGTCGTCATTTTAAAGCGTACTACGTCGTATCCGTATGAAGAAAAATTGTATAGGAATCTGACGAGAAGTCAATAGAGGAGAACTCTCAAACAAAAAATGATACTATAGTGACGAAAGCAATGAAAAAAATATTTTTCATCCTCACAAAGCGGTTTAGGCGCTGGGATAGGCGCATGTCGTTTTCCAAACGTCAGCAGTTTGTCGGCATCACCGTTATCCTTACGTTTTTGATGATGCTTACGCAATTGGTGCCTGCGGATTTTCGATATCCCATGGTTATATTTATGGCGATTGTCACGTACGGGTTGACGGCGTTTGCGCTTCGTGATGATCTTAAGGGAGCGGAGTGGATATCGCTTTTGACGTTACCGACGTTGTTTACTGCTGCAGTAGCGCTTTTCTATTTTTTGCTCCCTAGTCGGTGGTTGACGAGACTTCCTATCGTAGCATTGTATGCAGTAGGATTGTATGCATTGCTTCTTACAGAGAACATTTATAATGTCGCTGCAGCACGTACAATCGCTCTGCTTCGCGCCGCACACTCGGTCGGATTTTTACTCACGCTGACGACGTTTTTTCTTTTGGTACAAACGCTGTATGCATTTCGTTTTCATCCTATTATCAATGCATTTGGGCTGGTCTTGATGGCGTATCCGTTGACGTTACAAATTTTGTGGGCGATGGAGTTGACGCCGAAGATAGGCGACAGGGTGAAGCAATTAACGATTGTTACAACGATAGTTTTGATGGAGATGTCGTGGCTGTTTTCGTTATGGCCAACGAGATCAACGTTGCGTGCATTATTTTTGACGACGTGTTTCTATGGTTTGACGGGGATGGCACAGCAATATCTGGGGGACCGCTTGTACAAGCGAACGGTCTGGGAGTTTTTTAGTGTCGTATTTATTGTGTTTTGTATCGTACTTCTTGGTACAAATTGGTATACCATTCCGTAGAACAATTTATGCGGGCCCTCCTTCGTTAAAACTTCGGCGGGCAAGGGGAGGAGAGTGGGTTGATGTAGTTTGATACAGTAATGGTTGTTAAATTATAGGCCTATAACAATGTGGATAATTTATTTCACGGTGTAGCAAGATTGTTTTCACAGTCCTATTTAGCTTCGTACCTTGCTCCCTTACTCACCTGAGTACACGATGTGTGCGTATTTGATATAGTTTAGATTGTTAATACGCTCTATACTGCGTTACGAAGTAACACTGCCTGCCAGCAGACAGGCTCAAAAAGGTTATTTTAGCGCGTATTGATGCCCTAAAATATACCCGAATGAAATGCTACTCGCACTTGCTCGAGTGCTACGCGTTTCAAAATAGTATTAAAATAGCCTCAAAATAAAATGCTTAGAGCGTAACAATGCGCTAAATAGAGCATAGCATAAAAAACCCGAAAGCCTCTTTCCTCCCGTGCTTGATGGTAGTGCTATTGGTGAGCAATCTGTCACCACAGTATGCACAAGGCACATGTGTACTGATTGTGGTCTCTATGACCAGAGTGGTCAGACTACTACGCTGGACAAGATATCGTCATTGATAGGCGTCAGGGAAGATATTGCTCATGAGTCGCACAATAATACTTTTGCGACGTCATGAAGTGTGGTAGCCGAGAGTGGACCAATCTGACTCATTTTTGTCCTTTGTATTTTTGAGCCATTGTTTATTATTTATCTTTGTTTTATCAAACATTTGTTTCATATATTTTCATCACCTATTTGTCTTTATGACTACTTGTGCGTTGAGTGATTATAGAAGGCGTCCTAGGTCACTACAGAGGCTCAAAATTGAGGCTAAATCTTGCGGAACTCGTATGTGTCAAACATCGTTGTTTTTGATGGATGACAGCCGGCATTGGTCTCTATAAGCGACACGTTTTTTGCAATAAAATTTCCGATGTGTTTGTCATGCCAAATTTTGATGAAATCAAAAAATTTTTGATCAGGAATTTTTGTATAGCGACAGATAGAAATATTGGCAAAAATGATCTCATCGGTAAAATACGATTTATCATCAGCACAGTCGTTTTGGGTAAGATTTTTTCTTAGGTTTCGTACAAGCGTGTCATAGTCTGGCGTTGAGAGCGCCACAATGGCAAGACTTGTGGGCATACATAGTAAGCCATCGAGACTAAATACTTGTGGTGCGTATGTTGGTATAACGGTTGAAAAAACTGATTTGGCGCGTTCTATAGTGCCTGCGTCATAGTTTGGTGGTTTGGCTATGACACGTACATTTTGTACGGTAAGATGCAATGCATCTACAGGAAAATAATAGTGTGTCGGATCTATTAATTGAAGCGGTTCAATAAGCTCTTTGTAGATATGTGTTGCGAGTTCTTTTGGCAGAAATGATACAGTAGTCAGGCACAGTTGGTCGTTTGAGGCGTAGTTGTTTTGTATGGAAACTGTTTGGGATGCTGATGGGTTGGTTGCAAACGCTTTTTCCATTTGGCGCATGGCAGCAAGCTGTTTTTCTTGAAACGGGGTCATAGATACATTTTATCATATTGACAAATGCTCAGATGTCGCACATTCTTAAGGGATGAACCTTGAACACCTTCTCAAAGAATTTTTGGAATATTTGGAAATTGAGCGAAATGTTTCGCGGTTAACAATTCGTAATTACAAACATTATCTGGAACGATTTATTGGATTTTTACCCGACTCCCCCACTCCATCAAATATCACTGCAGAATCAATTCGTCAATATCGGTTATTTTTATCGCGTTTTACTGATGAGCATCAAATGACGTTAAAACGTGTGACGCAAAACTATCATCTTATAGCACTTCGGAGTTTTTTAAAGTACATGAACAAACGCGATATTCTTGTTATTTCTCCTGACAAGATTGAATTGCCGAAAGCAGAAAGTAGATCTATAAAATTTTTGGATCATGATCAGGTAACGAGACTTTTAAATCAGCCTGAAATTTCAAAGACTGAGGGGCTTCGTGATAAAGCAATTTTGGAAACGTTATTTTCCACAGGTCTTCGTGTGTCAGAGTTAGTCTCACTCAATCGTGAGCAAGTAAATTTAGAGCGAAGAGAATTTGGCGTGGTTGGTAAAGGAAGACGCGTACGCATTGTTTTTCTTTCCGATTCATCTGTCACATGGATACAGCGGTATTTGGCGACACGTGAGGATCAGTTGGCGCCACTTTTTATCCGTTACAGTGGTAAGAAGCCTGATGAACATGATACCACAGGATCGTCCATTCGATTGACCGCCAGAAGTATTCAGCGATTGGTAGATAAATATGCGAAAAAAGCAAAGCTACCCATTAAAATTACGCCGCATGGACTTCGACATAGTTTCGCCACAGATCTTCTGGGAAATGGTGCTGACCTACGAGCTATTCAAGAATTGTTAGGACACAAAAACGTCTCGACTACCCAAATCTATACTCATGTCACCAATCCACAGCTTCGAGCAATTCATGATAAATTTCATAGTAAAGAAAAAGCATGAACATCACCGTTTTATACAATAAACCCACCGCGCGGTTTACCAAAAATGTGACGTTTGTGGATGCTGAAGAAGATACAGAATATTCAGCCAAAGAGGTGGCAGATGCTCTCAAGGAAAAAGGCGCGAACCCTACCTTAGTAGCTCTGACAGAAACGACTATTGACTCTGTTATTGGCAGTTTGCCTTCTGATTTGATATTTAATCTCATTGAGTGGACGAGTATCGATACCCAGCTTGCTATGAAAGCCTATGACGCAATCGAGGCACGAGGCTTGCGATACACGGGTGCGACGAAAGAAACATATTTGTTATCCTGTGATAAATCGTTGATGAAAAAACGTTTAGATGAGGTAGGCCTTCCTACCGCGCGGTGGCAATTATTTTTGACTGGAAACGAACCAGTCAGTAAAGATTTTCATTATCCATTAATTGTAAAAGTAAGCAGTGAACACTCCAGTGTGGGACTTTCCAAAGAGGCTATTGTGTACGATGCCAAAAATTTGATTACTATCGTAAAAAAAAGACTGGCAGAATACAGCCAATCGGTGTATGCGGAAGAATTTCTCACTGGTCGAGAGTTTCAGGTGACGCTTTTGGAAAAAGAGTCTGGACTCACCGTACTCCCTGTTTCTGAAGTGCGCTATACCAAAGGCACGGATGTACCATTTCTTACCTATGCGAGTCGATGGAACGCAGATCATGCGGACTATCAAAATTCTGATGTGGTGATTGCAAAACTCACACCTGAGCTTACCCAAAAAATTGAACATATGAGTACGCGTGCATTTACCGTCTTTGGGTATCGTGATTACGCGCGGTTTGACGTGCGATGCCAAGGTACAGACCCTCTGTTTTTGGAAATAAACTCAAATCCGGGGTTAAGTGATGATGAGGAATACGGCATGACGGTTTCTTACAAAGCCGCGGGGATGACGTTTGCTGATGTTGTCTGGGGAATCGTTCAATCCGCACTTAGGCGAACGCTGAAGGAGTAAAGACATGCGCGGTGCTGATGCGAAACTTTGGTAATGCGTCAGGAGTTTTTGCGATAATTAACAGTAACTGTGGTTGCCAGCTTTTTACTAACCGGAATTTTTTTCCGCGTTTTGCTACTTTCCTTCGCTTGTAATCATAATCAAACCATCGTGTGCGAAAATCAACCCAATTGTATGATTTACGTTTGCCAGATGCACTATCAAGTAACACGATGCGACTGGTGGATGATAAAAATGATGCAACCACTGCCCAATGACCAGATTCGATATGCGGTTCGTCTTTTTCATTGAGGTCATAAAGATAAGAAACGAGTGCTGCTCGAGGTTTGGCGGGTGGATATTTTAAAGCACTTTGTAAATGCTTAAGCGTTGCATTCTCAACAGCCATCACAGAAAGTCCTAATTTCGTAATTGCGTTGATCATGTTTTTGGTAGACGTACCGTTTCTGTTTGTTTTACAAAGTTGCACTAAGGACTGTAATGATTTACGAATACCGAGGACATGTAAGGCATGTTTGATAGACGCTGGTCCACATGTCGTATCATCGGGTTGCATGATTGGTTTTACTTGTTTTCTTCCCATAGTGTAAATAATAAATACGGAGGGTTACAACAATCATTTTACTCGTGTTGAGGGTGTTCGACAAGACCTATAGTTTAGCGTAATTCGTAACTTAGGCTTACCTGCATGCTTATTTCGTTTGATCCAGGCTCTATTGCGGAAGCTACAGCTTGATCCCATTCTGCTGCCACAGGCATGGATTTGGTATACATAATAGGTCTTAAGACCGCATTATTGCCTTCTGAGTAATTTACAATCTTGCCTAAAGAGAATCCTGCAGTTTTTGCTACAATTTCCGCTTTATTTTTCGCGTCAGCTACCGCGAGTATGCGTGCTTCGTTTTCAGCTTTGCTTCGGTCGTCTACATCAAACGACACGCCACCCACTTGATTTGCACCATTTGCAGTCGAAGAATCTATTACATTATTTGTTTTGTCCATATCGCGCACTTTGATGGTAAGGGACGATTGCGCATCATATCCTATGATGCGTTGTACTGATGACTGATAATCATATCGTGGATGTATAGAATAATTGGATGTCTGTATGTCTTTGGCATCGACACCGAGTTGCTTGATGCCTTTGGTTATCGCATCTATTTTTGTATTTAATTCTTTTTGTGCTAATTTCACTGTAGAGCTTTGTGCGGTGACTCCTACCGTGATGACAGCGATGTCTGGCGTGACCGTTGCTTTGCCGACACCAGTGACGGTAAAGAAGTCTGATTTTTGGGTGGTGACACTATTAATACTAAAAGGAATTGGACCAACGAGTTTTGTGAAGGCATAGAGCGAAAGAAAGAAAACGATGACGACCCCTCCAGCTGATAGTTTCATAGAATTATCCTCCTCTTATACTGTACACGAATGTATTAAATTTTGCATGAGACATGCGACATTGACTGGTCCCACTCCCTTAGGTGTTGGTGTATACCATGGGGCTTTTATTTCTATATCTTTTTCATCATAGTCGCCGTGAAGTTTGCCTTCTGTATCTCTCCATATACCGACACTGATAAGAATGACGCCTTGTTTTATATTCTCACTTGTAATCACACGTTTTTTTCCAACGCAACTTATGATGATATCTGCTGACTGCATAATTTCTTTCGTGTTTGGCGTTTGTGAATGTATGATGATCGGCGCGTATCCCATCTTCGTTAGGTGCTCAGCTATTGGTTTGCCTGCTGTCTCTCCCCTGCCGATAATAACTATATTTTTATTTACTAAACTAATATGTATTGATTTGAGAATTTCATCAACTGCTAGTGCCACAGGAACTTTAAATGGCGAATTTGGCAAGAAACCATCAATATCTTTTTTTAATTTCACTATAGTGGTATCGAGATTATTAGGTATTGGTCGTTGAATGATGATGCCATGGATATTAGGATCATCATTGTATTGTAAAATAAGTTTTTTGAAATCGTCTTTACTGATAGATGATGATTGGTGACTCAAGATTATCCTCGCTCCAATTATTTCTGCCGCTTTTTGTTTCTGCTTGATGTATGCCAAAGATGCCGGATCGTCACCTACAAGGATGACTGCTAATGTTGGTGTGATCCCTGATGTTTTTAGGTGCGAAACATCAACCTTGAGTGTTTCAAGAATGGTGTCAGCGATTGCTTTACCGTCTATGAGCATAGGTTTTGTAAGTATAGCATTGACATGCGGGTTTGATAATGTGTTTAATGGAGGTAAGGAGAATTCTATGACACCGAAAGCATTAACCGCGAGTTTAGTAAGCATGATCCTTGTTGGCATTCTTTTTTTTGTTGGGGTCAGTTTTCTTTTGCCTTGGAAAATGGTTTCTTGGGGCAAGATTGGATTGCAGCCTATCAATACGGTCACCGTCGTCGGTGAAGCGAAGTCTCAGGAAAAGACCCAGATAGCTATGTTTAGCGCAGGAGTCAATGCGTTTGGCGATGATAAACAGGCAGCGGTCAATGATGTGAATAAAAAGGTAGACGCAATCATTCAGGCGGTCAAAGAGTTTGGTGTGAAGGCTGACGATATCAAGACACAGAGTCTCAATATGTATCAAAATCAAGAACAATATTATGAAGACGGGCGACAAAAAACGAGAGCTGGTCAGTGGAATGTCAGTAACACGATAGAAGTAAAGCTAACAGACGTAGATCGCGCTGCAGCGCTTGCCAGTGTGTTGACTAAAAGTGGTGCCACAAATGTCAATGGTCCGAACTTTAGTTTTGACGATACGACGGGTGCATCCAATGACTTGTTTGATCAGGCTTTAAAAAATGCGGCGGAAAAAGCAGGAATCGTTGCGCAAAGTTCGGCAAGAAAACTAGGGAAAGTGGTCAGTGTCACTGAGGGTTACGCGCCCGCACAGACCTTTTATCGCATGGAGGGTGGCGGAGGTGGCGGAGGAGGGATAGAGCCAGGGTCTGGCACCGTGAACAAAACAGTTACTGTGATGTACGAGTTGGAGTTATAGATAATCCCTTGTTTTCAATCTAA
>JBBTUH010000005.1:0-6052 GCA_038063875.1 Patescibacteria group bacterium
TCGGGCTTCTTCCACCCTGCCTTGAAAGGCAGGGTATAAAGATTTGATTCAATTATGAGGAATAATGTCAAGAGACTAGAATTTACCCGAGCGAATTTGTTTAATGAGAGCATTCCAACCTACAAGCTCTTCTGTAACGGAATGAACGGGTCGAGATGCCCTTTTTTCTTTAATAACAACGAGGTGCCCACGCGGCCTCTCATCATCTTGACCAAATCCACAAGAACGGATAACAACAACTTCATCTTCATCTCGAATCCAACCTTTACCCCGTAATGTAGCGGTTGCACCGTTTAAAGAGCTATTTCCATCAAAATGTAGATGCGTATACACATTTTCTTCGCCACGAGGCTGCACAGATTGACCGCCTTCAATCCATCGTCTTCCAGATATCGTAGTGACCCATGACATATTACAACTCCTTATTAGCAGCAGGGTCTTGATTATATTCAAGAGCTTTTCCGAGTTTAACATAATACTCGGCTCTTTGCAATTCTGTGCCAATATAGATCAAATGACTAGGAAGTACAAGATACTCACCAATGTTTACCATATCGATATACACCTCCATTGCTGTCGTACCTCGCCATTCATGAAGAAGGAGTCCTCCATTAGGCGCATACAGTTTTACGACGATCTCATATTCTTTTGGAGAGTTGGCATATTTTAAAGGTCTGCCGACTTTTTTATCTGATTCTTCTACCGTGATTACGATATTTCCTCTTGGATCATCCTCAAACATCTGCCTACTGGTATAGCCCAACTCTTTTTCATAGTTTTCTTTAAGAATTTTCTCCACCAATGCATAATCATCACTATAAATGTGTGCACTATGGGTAATCATGACAAATGCGCCTATGGCAACGCCAGACTGATCACAAATAAGTTTTTGTAATTTACGTAAGCTAAACACGTTTCTTGGCCACCCATGAACCATATCTTGAGAGCGAAAATGCGTCGTCATAAATAATTTATTGTCTTGAATCGAACAGACAATTTGCGTCAAACACGGCGTATCGCCCTTGTTTACTACTGACCAATCTTCTTTGACTTTGGCCGTCACGGCTATCATTTTTTTGCTAAACGGGCGATTTTTAATAAGATCAATAATATTTTGAATTTGATCGACACCTTCAAAATCGCGAAGTCTTTGGCCATATGTGTAGGCAATACCCGGAATTTGTTTGGCGGATAATACTTGTGGATAATACTGATCCAAATCTTTTTGCGAGAATGGAAAAAATTCCGGCATATACGGATGTTCTGGATCCTCATCATAGACGACCGCCATAATGTTGAGAAATTCTTTGAGTTCATTTTCCTGCGTGTACCGCGTCGTTTTATTTCTGCCGTATCGCATGATATTTTTAAGAATTTTAAGCCATGTTTGTGCCGCGGTCTTGCCATGCACGCGAAGTCCTATTTGTTCTGATGGATAGGTAAAGGGCTTTGGACGACTAGTAGGAAAAGATTTGGGTGTTGTAAACGGATTGGGTTTGACGTTACTTAAATTACTGACGACTTTTTGTAATTCTGAAATTGGTTTACCTCGAAGATTTACAACCTCAACTGATTTTCGAAACACATCAATATTTTCGCGGCCTATTTCTTTCTCGATTTGCCCCTTTTTTTCATCGCCAATGATAAAAAAATTCTCATCCACACCATTTGCCATCAGTGCTAGGAGCGCTTGCCCGCTTCTGGATAAATCAGCGCCCCACAGTACAATTTTTCGGATGTGCGGATTAGCAAAAACATTCCGAATCATAGCAGATATTCCTGCAGAGGAATACAGATTACCAATTGCACAATATGCTTCATCTTTAAGGATATCGGAGACCACTTGCCGCTCGGTCCACATGATAGCCACCCCCACTGGGTTGTTGGCGTCTTTGACATGTAAAACTTGTTTGTAAAGAATCGGCCAGTCCATAAAAAATACTTTTTATCGTCTGGGCAGAGCGATGAGTACGGATGTACGATTTGCCAATAAGCTCTTCATAGTGCCTTTTGGCAATCGATCCATATGTTCTTCGTCTAATTTTATTGTCACCTCGCTTTCATCATCCAATGGTGTAATACCAAACTCGCTTCCCATTTTCCGAATGATGTCCGCTGATTCCATGTCTTTGGCACTAGACATAAGAACTACCCAACTTCGATCAGGTTGTCGTAATAACTGGACAGGACTATTTAATGTTACTTTTCTCGTTTCGTGCTTCTTGCCGTGAAGGAGAAATGCAAACTCTACTTTTCCTCCCATATATTATTCTTGGCTAATCTTACTTGCCAATGCTGATTTTTGACCGATATACTTGGCCGATTTTTTCTTTCCGTACGGCACGTCGACGGGAGACGATAATTCTTCAAACGTCATACTGCAAATGCGCATATTAGGATACAAAGCAACGGGCATACGCCCAAGGTTTCCTAACTCCATAACTACGACGCCGCTCCATCCCGGATCAAAAATTGATGCTGTAGAATGTACGACGATGCCAAGTCTCCCAAGACTCGATCTCCCCTCGAGTCTCCCTATAAGATCGTCAGGCAACTCTATTTTCTCGACCGTCGTCGCGAGAACGAAATCTCCGGGTTGTAAGATAAATGGTTCAGTATTTTTTAAAATTACTTCCCGCATCATGTCGGTCACTAATTTCGGATTATTGGGATCTATAAAAGCAAATTTACTATGATTGAATACCCGAAATTGCTTACCCAAACGAAGATCTATGGAACATGATCCCAATTGAGTATTGAGATTAAGTGTCGGCGTCATCCGAATGCGTTTACTTTTTAAAGCCTTCTTAATATCTCTATCGGATAAAATCATCCCCGTAGTATAGCCAATATGGTATCCTATATCAATGATACGTGGAATAATTACAGATATTGATGGCGTCATAATAGGAGATAAGATTGGATATAACTCCCCTTTTCCGCACCCTGATGTAACTTCGCGGATAAAACAAATTCATGCATCGGGAATACCCGTAACACTTTGCACCGGAAAACCTCATTATGCGGTCGAAAAAATTATCACAGACTGTGCACTAAATACTCCGCATATTACCGATGGCGGCGCCATCATCATCGACCCTATAACCAATACGATCATTCAAAAACATGTTATCGAAAAATCTCTTGTAATGAAGGTGGTTTCAGCATACCTAAACGCCACCATGTACACTGAAATCTATACACAACATGGCTATTACATCCAAAAAAACCAGTATCGTGAAGTACTCACAAACGCCCATACACACGTACTACAAACACCACCCATAATTATTGATGATCTTTTGCAAATAGCGGCAACTGAAGAAATTATAAAAGTCATGCCCATTGCAATTGATGAAAATGATACACTCCGTTTACGAACAATATTTGCGGCATTTGCTGACAGACTGACATTGTCAGTAGCAAGTCACCCGGTGGCAGCGCCACATCAATTTGGATTAATAACCAAAAAAAGCGTATCCAAAAAACAAGCTGCCATTGACGTTTCTACCGCGTTACATATCAAACTTTCTGAATGCCTCGGCGTCGGAGACAGCACAAGCGACTGGAATTTTATGGAACTGTGTGGCTCCGTTGCGACAGTAGAAAACGCAACAGAAGAATTAAAAAGGCTAGTTACGGCAAAAACGACTGGTGGCTTTATAGGGCCTAGTGTGGATGAAAACGGGATACTTCCCATACTTGAACATTTTGCGTTATAATACGCTCTCTATGGCAACCAAAGAACAAAAATCAACCTCAGAACAAGAATATTCCGCTTGGAAAGAACACAGTACGGGCACATCCTCTGTCTCCATATTTCTTTCTGATGAAGAAGGGAGGCTTCTGATGGTACAGGATCTAGATAAATACGGCGGCAAATGGTCGCCCATTGCAGGATACATTGACGACCTCGATCATGAAGAACCCGAAGCTGCAGCCATACGGGAGGCGAAAGAAGAGCTAGGTATAAACGCGAGACTTGATAAACTTTTGGGCGTCTGGCATTACTATGACGATGGTACTAATGATATGAAAAAATCTATGCATTTAGGCTACGCATATACAGGAACCATTATTGACGGAACATTTCAAATGCAACCAGAAGAAATACAAAATTTTGGATTTTTTACTGAAGAACAATTTAAACTTCTTCTTTCCGAAAACAGAATCAAAACGCCACAATACAATGCAAAGGGATACGAAATCTGGAAAAATGGCGTGCGACATCCTCTCGATGTAATCCAAACAAAGAGTAGGGCGATTCGATAATCTTTCGTATTATTTGATACACTACATGCACAATGATTACCGAAGTTATCTTTGACGTCGAAACGCAGAAGCTGTTCTCTGAGATCACCACAAACGATCCTGCTGATCTGTTGATCTCTATTGTTTCTGCCTATGTACGTGAGGTAGATGAATATCAACATGAATTACGAGGTGAAATGAAAAGCTTCTGGGTTTCGGATCTTGATGATCTCTGGCCCATTATGGCATCTGCCAAACGCATCATCGGATTTAATACCCTCAAGTTTGACGTGCCGGCGCTTTTACGTCACGCTCCAGAAACATTTACCAAAATGCCTCACCTCGACATCATGGTCTCCGTACGATCAGCCCTCGGGCATTACCTAAGTCTTTCTACATTAGCCCAGCAAACACTTGGGAAAGACAAAGAAGATGTAGGCACAAACGCTGTAGAGTACTGGAACAAACATGATGAAGAGTCGTTATCCAAATTAAAATATTATTGCGAAGCAGATGTCATGCTTACCAAAGAGCTCTACGACTATGGTGTGGTAAACAAACACTTAAAATATATGGATAATTTCAACAATGTCCAAAGCTTTCCTGTTGATTTTTCCTATCCTAAAGAAGTCGTGGACGCATCAAGGCAGATTGGATTGTTCTGACGAGAAAATTACTTTTTTCTCTTTGCAATTCGTTGCAACCTCACTCTATCCTTTTCATGATACTTAACACTGATTGCCTCGACTCTTTGAGCTCCTGTCATTTTCGTTTCATCAGTTAAGCTACCGGGAAATTTATTGAGCCTTTGATCTCCTTCTTCGAGGAGTGTTCGATCGAAACCTACATTGGACTTATTAAAATCTCGATCAGCAGGATCATTTACAATATCTGACCTCTTTAATAAAGCCGACGCTTTTTTTCCAACCTCTCTGAAAAGTTGCTCATTAGATAATTCACTTGCTTTTACTTTTACTTCCGCCATATACTTTTCCCCTTTCCAGTAAACACAGATTACTCTCTCTCTGGGAAAAGCAAGGAATATTCTTCAAGGGGGGCCCTTGTAGAAGCTAGGCTTCATCTATCAACGCTAAGGCCAACATACTCTCATCTACTCCACCGCCCTCGACAAAAGACCTATATGATTCTGATGCATTTTTATTTTTACGAAAGTAATCAAGAATTAAATGTGAAGCAACCCATGACGACGATCTCAATCCCAGATATTCTTGGTAACTTGAATAAGAATAACTCTGCAAGGGGCCCCCTTGCAGAAGTTTAATAGGATTGCGATGAATATAGCGAGAAAGGTGTAGAAGTTGTTCATCAGAAGCCACACGAACGGCTTTATAGTGATCCTGAAATAACACGCCTACCCGTTTATATTTTTTATTGAAATACATTGCATACCGAGTACAGAGGGAATTCATAAATGTATCTATAGTCGTCGCATTTTTCTGTTTGACGAGCAAATGAAAATGATTCGGCATAAGGCAGTACGAAATAAATGAGATATCGCCTGAAAAATTATTTAGCCGAAGTAATTTGAGTGCTTTATCTTTTTCCTTCCATAAAATTTCGGAGTCAGAAAGAATAGCTTTAAGTGCCTTCTCATCTTTTGGTAAAACATACACCTTTATATAAGAAAGAAATACGGCATAATCTTGTGCATCTTGAAAAATAATTCGCTTCTCTACCCCACGATTGTAAATATGATAAAAAGAATCTGAAACAAACTCTTTAATGGAATTTATAAAAAACCCACGCCCTCACGGGACGGGGTTTTATGTGGACTTCAAAC
>JBBTUH010000006.1:0-5879 GCA_038063875.1 Patescibacteria group bacterium
ATTTGCCGCGCTCCATTATCCAGACTATTGTCTTCACAAAAGGGGGGCTTGACAATGCGACTGGAAGTCTTTCCGACGGTTTTGAGAAAAACGGCAGAGGCTATCGGATAAATTTATTCCCTGGTTTTGAACTGGACCGTGCGTTAGCGCTTCTTGCTTCTACTCGACAATCACAACCGTTCATAAAACCCTTAGATAGTCACAGCAAGTAAAGGTACGCCGTTTGATAAATAAAGGAGCAGAAAAAATCAAAGTAGAAAGACAAGCGATTATTTTTCAGACCATATCCCACGCTTCTTTGCCTTGGCTTCAACCTCAGCTTTGAGTAGCTCATCCTGATATTTGAGCTTTCGCCGATCCTGGTAGATTGTCACCTTCACCATGCCCTGACGGGCAAGCTCAACCACGACATTCTTTCCATCAACTAACGGTTATGCTAGCACTCTCCCGAAGCGATCCGAGGTATAGGTGTCATACTCAAGCGTGACTATTTTCCCCCGAACGAGCTTTGCGTTCGCTTCTGTGGCTTCTTCTTCAAACGGTTCGCCGTTATTTGGTGCGTTCACGCCGACAAATCGGACGATCTGACCGTTAGCTAACTCTATGGTATCTCCGTCGATCACGCGTTTGACCTTTTCTGTTGTTGGGAGGTTCCGAACAGTCGTTGTTGAGACATTGGGTTGTTCGAGGACATCCTTTACCTGTTTTTCATACTGTGTCCCACCAAGAAAGGATAAAAGCGAAACAAGAAAAGCTGCTGGCACTAAAACCAGTTTGTTGGTATTAAACTTTCGTTTTATCTTCATGACTTAATCATTTGTCCAAATCGTAATTTGTATAAACTATCCAACAAATCACTCCCTGCATATCCCGCTAACATGGACATGCGCCAGTCCGTATTCATAATAAGTCCGGCCATTTGTCCCGTGATAACGGAAACAATGATAGAAAATGCAAAGTATTTCCATTGGAACTTGAAGGTATCGGGATTAAATTCTTTTCCTTTGGCTATACCAACGAGTGCGCGAACAAGCCCACCTGCCCCTCCTGCTAACGTTTGCCATACTGCGTATGGAATCATTTCAATCACCTCCTCACAAAGAATATGATGTTGCTTTTGCTTTTCCTTCTTTCTTTAGTTTTCCACTGTTGACCAGAGTATGCAAGTAGTCTGTTGCGGTCGTTTGAGAAATATGGAGAAAGTCCCGAACATCGAGATTATCAATCTTGCCTTTCTTCTGTGCTAACTCTATAACCTTTGCGAGATTTTCTTCCCGTTTTTGTTTTCGTGCTTCGGTTGCGTGTTGCCTGCGTATCGCTAGTGCTGCTTGTTGGTTTTCCTCTGTTGGTTGCGTGGGTGGTGCAACAGGTGGCGTTGCGGGTGCAATCGGTGGTGCTTCTATAGGATCAATATGGATAGCCGGTTCCTCCGACAAGTCGGCGGGTGTTCCCATGAGATCACCAAAGGATGTTTTGGGAGATTCTGGTACTTTTACATCGGCCGATGGAGCATTTTGGGTATCTTGTGGAGGCTCTGGTATGATTCCGGCCGATTGAGGCGGAGTGTTTTCGACTTGAGTTACTGGAACATCCTTTGGTGCCTCTGGTTGCACTTGGGACGGTTCATTTGATGATGAAGGATCATGGATACTACTTTCTTTTGGAACCTCGGGCTGTACAGAAACAGGTGGAGATTGAGTCTCGGTGGGAGCTGGTGAAGCTACTGGTGCTTGAACGTCGGATTGTTGGGGAACTTGGGGAGGTTGGGGAACTGGCGGCGATGAATCTATCGATCCTGAAGCGCTCGCTTCGGGATCGGCCGGCGGTGTAATCTGAGCTGAAGCCGATGCTTCAAAGACTTGATCGACTGGATCAGCCTGTGACGGTTGAACGGGTGTGGGCGTTTGTGTTGAATCGGCCGGAATGGTGGAAACTGGCCGATTGGGATCGGGAGCAATCGGATCGGCCGGAGGATTAGACACAGGAACACTGGGAACAGCGGAGGCTGATGCTGTAGATACGGAATCGGCCGGAATATGGCAGAGATTATACTCTGGCTGTAGCACAATCGGCCGAATACTATACAAAAAGGCCGATTCTCATTCTAATATCTTGGCGGCTCCTGCCCCCACCTCCCCCGGAGAGATCCTGCTAAAAAGTGCGCGTTCTGACGCGCGCGCTATCCACCAACCGAGGTAGGTGTGCAGGGCGCTCAGATACTTCTTTGCGCGAAGTCTTCGAGCGCTTCCTACAAGCGGGCGCGCAAGCCGAATGAACGCTGGACAAGGGTTCGATAAAGAAGGTGGGGGCTCCCCCGCGCAAGTCCTCGCCGCGTGGGGGAAACCGGCAGACCCCGCTACCATATTCATTATCAATGTATCTTATTAGCGGGGTATGACCGGAGGGGGTAAGGAGTGCCCACCCGCAGCGAGCTGAGATCGTAAAAGGAAATTATCATCGCGTAGCGCGGAAGAGACTGGAAGCGAAACTAGAAAGCAAAGACATTGGCAAGCGCGACCCTAGGAGCGCCTGCGAACGAGGAGGGGGCGCCGCCCACAATATTATTGGGAGGGAGGGATGAACCGGAATCAAGAGTAATTTGTTTTCTGGGAGTGTCTTTCTTTGTTTTGCGCGCATGGGTGGTGGGGCAAGCAAAACTAAAATATGTTTCCCCTTTCCACTTAGCGCCCGACGAGCCCCGCGCAGCGGGGCGAGAGCAGTGGGTGTGTGGCACTAAGATAAAGGCGAAGTCCCGCCGTCTTCGGCGGGACGAGCATTTAATTTAGAAGTAGGTGGCGGCAATTCATTTTTCCCCTTTACCCCTTTTTTCTTGCCGCCACAGGTATTTTACGATATCATGCGATTATGTATTTGCAAGGAAATGAGTTCGAGCAGAAAGGTAAATAGGCTCAAAGGGTAAAACATATGATGTCATCGCGATTACGAAGGGTAGAAGACAGACGTGCAGCCAAACGACTGATCATGGCAGTGGTAGGATCGTTTACACTGCTTGTATTCCTACTTTTTTTTGGTCTCAAGATACTCATCGGATTTAGTGTGATGGTAGATAAAATTCGTGGTGGCAGCCCACAACAAGCATTGGTCTCTGATGTACTCTTGCCACCGATATTAGATAGCTTACCCGAGGCGACCAATAGCGCGACTATTAGCATCCGCGGCAAATCAGACCCCAAAAAGGAAGTCGTCGTGTATATAAATGACAAAGAATATAAAAAATTAACGACAGACGACAAAGGTGAGTTCACCATCGAGAATATCAGCGTCGATGAGACGAGTGTAACCGTCAGTGCCAAAAGAAAAGGAGACAAAGATCAAACGAGCGCACTCTCCAATATCATCTCCACAACCATTGATCGCACAGCTCCAAAGCTAGATGTTACCAAGCCGACCGATGGGACAACCATCAATGATGGCACACATAAAGTGACGGTCGAAGGTATATCAGATGAAAGCACACGTATCAGTGTAAGTGGGCGCATCGTGCTCGTGCGGGCAGACGGATCGTTTACCTATCAGATGAGCGTTTCAGACGGCGAGAATATTTTAGAGATCGTCGCGACGGATGAGGCGGGGAATCAGACAAGGGTTGAGCGCCGTGTGACATACCAACCATAAATGATCGTTCTAAAGCCGCCGATACAATCCACCACCAAGCCAAAATCTGCGGATAAAAAAGACTATTGATAAACTGGCTGTGTACTATCGTTGAAAGCAAAGCACTTATGCCAATCACCCCAAGTACGCGCGTTTTACCATTGCCCAGTAATCGAACAAAAATTTTGCCCATACTCACCAAAATCCAAAGATACGAAAGCAGTCCCACTATGCCCGTCGTCGCCCAAAGAAATTGAAAACTATCATCCAGTCCTGCACCTGCTTTTGAGGGAATTATACTTTCTGCATCCACCCATCCACGTCGTTGTTGAACATAGCGTACTGTATTAAATCCAAATCCAAAGATAGGCGATTCTTGTATGAGAATAAATCCTCTCTGCCAATTTCCAATTCTAGCAAACGTGGAGACCGTACGAAACAATTTCACCCCTTCACCATCAGTTTTGGGAAGTACTAACAGCAGTGCCGCAAATACAACGGTTCCTATCACCACAACTTTGAGTTTGCGCTGTAGGAGTGCATAGACAAAGACACCGACAAGAAGTGCTATAAATCCTGACCGTGAATACGTCAAAAGAAGTGCGACAAACGTGACCAGCTGCCCAAACATATACACGAACCTGACAGTTCTATCATACAGATACATACCCAGAAACAGCGTCAGGACAAGATAGAGTGAAAGATAGTTAGGATCCAAAAACGTCGAAAATACACGGTACAAATGAGGATCCCACCCAAGATACGAGAGATTACGTAAATACGGATAATAAACGTACTGAAAAAGACCAAGCCCTGCCACCAACACACCTGACCAATACGTCCACCGAAGCCATTGTTTCCACGAAATGACAGGCTCGAGTGCGACAAAGTATAACCCGCTATAGAGGATCCATCGCCACAGATACAAGCTTGATACCCCAAGCTCAGTCATGGCAAATGAAGAAGCATTGACAGCCAAAGAAACTATCGCAATACTAAAAAAAAATCGGATGGGTACTAAAAGTGCGCCTTGTACTTTTATCTGTTTGGTAAACACTGCAAAAACCAACAAAGCTGCAAGAAATACATCGTGTACGTAAAGCGTCATGTTATTACCAAGCGGTATCGCTCCCAGTTGACCCAACGCAATCCCTAGTATCGTAAGTACAAAAAGTAGTTTCATAAAGAGATAAGCGCTAACACCCAAGTGACGATCACGCCGATAAATCCATGCGATAACACCAAAGCCCCTACAGGACTCTGTTGCCAGTATACTGGATTTTTTATATTCCAACTTACCAAAAGATAAGATATCCAAAAAATTCCATAAAACCATACCCCCCCAAATTTTTTATACTTTTCCCACACGAAAAGATACGTAGGGATGAGAAATACTAAATGATGCTGCCATGCAATCGGCTCTATAATCAAAAATACTGGCAACATTACCCATAATAATATGGGGAATCCTATTTTTTTATATCTGGTAAACCAAAGAGAAACTGCCAGAATCGTGATACTTAGGCCAATATATACAAATTTTAATCCGGAGTATAGGCCAAATCGTGTAAGCATTGCAGACAAACTTTGGTTATAATATATGTCCCAACCCTCTAATGTTGCGACCAAAGAGCTCATGCGCTCAATAAAGATGGGATACGCGGATCTCTCAAAAAAAATGAGAGAACATAAAGCAGCGGCAATAATCGTTGTTATACTAGCAATACAAAATTGCCAACGACGAGTCAACAAAAAAACCGGATATAAAAGAATAAGTTCTGGTTTAAGAAGTATAGCCACGCCATATAATATTCCGCCGAATAATGATTGATGTTTTTTTTCTTTAAAGGCTGCAACGACAATAAGCGCTAATGCAATAAGGTTTACTTGCCCCATCCCCAAGGTAAAACGCGTGGGGAACGAAAGAAATGCAACAGCCATATATAATATGGCATCTCGACGAGCATGATTTCCAAGCATATGGAGTGTATATCGAATGGATATCCAAAGACAAAAAATGGAAACAAAAACCCACAGAGCTTGAGACCATTGATACGGTAGCAAGACTATCGGCCAATACACAAGACGTGATGCGGGAGGTAATAAATTTGTGACAATATGCTGCGTACCATTCTGTGGGATAACACCCAAATAATACACCATAAAGTCCGGTGCTACAGAAACAATAATTCGCACCATGGACCACAACGGAGTTAAGTGACGTTTCGTGTTGGTTTTCCCCGTCTTTTTAGTAAATAATTAAA
>JBBTUH010000007.1:0-15066 GCA_038063875.1 Patescibacteria group bacterium
TAAATGTTTCTATTTTATCTAGAAACTTGTCTTAGTTTAAAGGGGACGGGTCACAATGATTCTTGTAATTTTTCTGGGTGAAATGGTTTTTGTGTAAAAAAATCTAAGTCTTCAGATTCACGGTGTCCAGTCTGTAATGAAAGCGCGGTTCCTCCGGATAAATAGAATTGCCCAAGAAAACTCGGAATAGAATGTTGAAATTTCTCTAATAATACCTTCGTATCGGACGGTAAAGTTTCTATAAAAAATGCTGCATTCATGATAAATACGTTTTCCAAAAATTATTCGATTTTTGACTAAGACGGAATGAGGAAAGGGAACGTCGTACTTCATCTTTTGTCGTCTGATAAAATAACCAAGACAATGCATCTATATCACCTTTATCAAGGAGTGTTTGCACGATATAATGTCGATGATTTTCCCATGAAAGCACGCTGAGGTCATCACCCCAAAAATACCGCTGAATATGTAATGGAATTGTGACAGCCATATATATTAGTATACTCGAAACAATATATAGATTCTACTATATCAGCCTCAATTTTGTCTTAACCCTAAGTTCAATGCCCACATAATTATTTGGAGCATATTGACGCCCCGATTGCTGTTACCCCTAGTGAGCACTCGGATTTTGTAACAACACTTAGTTACATCCATGATCCAAAGTATTCACCTATTCTTTGATCGGGAGCATGCAAAAATGCTGCGATCATCATGTAACGCTGCCAATCATAACGGGGCTGATCAATCTCAGAAATTTCTTTCGGGTATGCAAAAACAAATTTTTCATCTGGAATAATCACCTGTAATCGATCAATAATATGCTTACCGATATGTATATACACAAAATATGAAGGTATATACAAACAATCATACATATCATATATATTGTTATTACAATATTGCTCTGCAATTTTTATACTTTTTGCTATATCCTCACATAATATATTCCCAAAAAAATCTTTAACGGATTGTTGAGATAGTAGATCCTTATCTGCAACAAGATTAATCATCATCTGATGAACTAAAATGCCTTGCAATTGAGATTGCTTTAATTGCTCTAACTGATCCGAAGTAAGATCCACATCTTGATCTTGCTGTGCAGATAAATGTTCCCAACTGTCTAAATACAACGTTCCCTTGAGAATTTCACGCAAAGCCTTTCTAAATTTTCTTGGATTTAATAGAACTTTTGCACTACACCTATCATAACTTGCACCACTTTTAATTAATTCTGCGCTAAATACCCAATCGTCCGACGCGTTAGGTAATAGACCATTTGGTGTATATAAATGAAACTCACACGGGCTAAAGCCCGTGGTTTCTAAGCGGAGTCAAGCGTTGCTTGACCACGCTCTTGCTTGTCTTGATACTGTATATATTTTCTCACCATTTGTTCATTCAATCCTATGGTCGAAACGTAAAACCCATCGCCCCACAGTTCCCGTGCATGTCGCAATGACTCAATGTGCATGCGCGCAAGGCGTGATGTGGTTCCCTTTATATATCCGATCACCGTGCTCACACTGTACTTCGGCGGAATCTCCAACAGCGCATGCACATGATCTTCTTGAATATTGAGTTCATGGACATACACGTCTGGATATCGATCAATCACCACTGTTCGTATTGTTTTATCAACGTACTGTTTAATTCCCGTTGTGAATATTTTCTTTCGTCTCTTCGATATCCAGACGACATGATATCGAATTTGATACGCGACATGCGCTTGGACTTTTACCTCCATATGCTCTGTATTGTATCCCAACGGCGCAATCGCGTGGGCGTCTTCCACTCCGCCCTGAAGGGCGGAGTTTAAAGAGCAGTTTCAATTATATTCCGTTGAGTAATCCAGAGGAAATTAAGATTGCGTTGCAAAAAATTGCTGACATGACAAATCAAATCGATTTTCCATTAACAAAAGCACTACTTATGGCCCTGATGATTGCTTATTTACAACCGTTTGTAGATGGCAACAAAAGAACAGGTAGGACTTTGGCTAATGCTATTCTGATCGCACACGACGTATATCCATTGTCATATCGTGACGTAGAAATTATTGAATATATTAAGGCAATGATACTTTTTTATGAAACAAATAATGTCTATCACTTCAAACGAATTTTTGTTGATCAATTTAATTTTTCAGTTAACAACTACTTTCAATAAAAAGCACGTCACCAAAGCACGAACCAAAATTATTCAGATTGAAAAATAAAAAGATTACACTTTGTCTGTACATTCGAACTTTTTGATATAATCTCAGCATGAAGCTTCAGGAAAAAAAGTACCTCGTGGACTCCTTTACGACAATTCAAAAAATTCTAAAGAAAAAGAGTGCAAAAAAGAAAAAGGATATACCACGGCAAATATTGTGAAAATGGCCTACACAGAATACACATACAAACAGGGAATCGTGGGGCTATATATCATCGACGATTTCTTGCATTCTGTCATTTTGTATTATCCCCCAGATCAGCACGAAGAGATGGAAAAAGAATTTGGTCTACGAAAAGTTGAAGTAATGACTGTCCCGTATAATAAATATCTAGAACGACTGGGCAGGCTCCATTCAATGAAGCTATGACGAAACCCTCCACAATAAAAAAATGGCGGTAAAGACAAACGTGTGATTGTAGTGTGAGAATAAAAACTGGTACCATAGTACTATGAAAAATCAACCATTTCTCTACGGGATCATTGGGTTATTGTCAGGAGGCGTACTTACGATCCTGTTCATATCAAATACCATAAACATCAATAATACCGGCATCATGCGAATGATGGGGATACGTCAGGGCTTCAATGCAACCATCACAAGCAATATCGATAAACACTTCATTGAACAAATGATTCCGCATCATGAAGATGCTATTACTATGGCAAAACTAGCCCAAACAAAAGCACAACGCAGTGAGGTGAAACAATTAGCAAACACTATTATTGATTCCCAAGGGAAAGAAATCACTCAAATGAAAGATTGGTATACGGATTGGTTTGGAAAAGCTGTACCTACAGGCAATCAAGTCATGAACCAACACGGGATGGGAAATACCAATGGTATGCATATGGGCATGATGGGCGATGCATCAGACGCGACGCGTCTTGAACAGGCAGAAAACTTTGATAAAGTATTTGTAGAAGCAATGATCCCCCATCATCAAATGGCGGTGATGATGGCTACTATGCTCAAAGGCGGCACGAATCGACCTGAAATGACACAACTAGCAGACGACATAATCACCGCACAAACAAAAGAAATAAACCTCATGAGAGGGTGGCTCACAACGTGGAGTAGATAAAATCGTGCATAATTTCCTACGCACGTCGCTTATGTATAAATAATTCTTGTAATGTACCGATAATAAATACAAAAAGAAGCGGTTGAATGGACGCAAATAAACGACCATAATCCTCCTTATAAACGACAAGTACAGTAAGAAATATTTGACATAGTATTACTGATCCCAGCGTCGCCAAAAGAATTCTTTTCGTCGACTTTTCCTTGATAAATAAATACATAGCAATCGGATAGAGAAAAAGAGCGACAAGGGTGAAAGGAAGCAACGTGCGATAAAATATAAGTAAACCTGAAAAAAATATATGCAAAAAAACTATCGAGTCATCTGATATCTTTATAAACGGACTAACATCTGTCATCGCGGATGGAATCGTAGCAAATGCATCTGTCACATATGACGGGAGATTGCCAAGCACGACACTACGCGTAAATCCTTGGAGCTCATTCATTCTCGTTGTATTTACATACATCGAATCGTCATACGTATTAATGAAGGTAAGTATCCCCTCATAACAAGTAAACCCGTATTTTCTAGTCTGCTATTTTTTATATCTTGACAACAAGTATTGAGCAGTGCTAGGATAGTTCTATGGTCAACAAAAAAAGCGAAATAAGAAATCGCATACTGAAAGCTACCAACCAAGGGGAATTGAAAATAGGAGAAAGAATACTTCCCGTTGCTGTCTTAGAGGATGGAACGAGAGTTATCACGCTTACAGGTGTTTTTAGTGCGTTTGGCAGAACAACACGAAGTAAAATCAATGTAGGAAATAGAGTGATCAGCATGCCGAGCTTTTTAGATGCACAAAACCTTCAACCTTTCGTTACTCAGCCTCTAAAAGAGGTGATCAACCAAATTACATATTTCAATAAAAGTGGTAAAGAAACCAAGGGGTACAATGCTCTTCTTTTGCCGTTACTATGCGACGTATACCTAAATGCAAGAGATGCAAAGGCTTTAACAAAAAAACAGTACCCTCTTGCTGTCGCAAGCGATGTCCTTGTTAGAAGTCTGTCAAAGGTAGGTATAGTGGCTTTGGTTGATGAAGCAACTGGTTATCAAAAGGAAAAAAACGAATATCAAAAGATTCTTGAATTATATATTGCAAACGAAATTCAACCATGGATACATACATTTGATGAAAATTACTATAGACAGCTTTATAGACTGCAAGGATGGGATTGGGACGCCTTCAAAAATAAAAAGAAAAATCATCCGCAATATATTGGTAAACTGACAAACCGACTAATCTATGAAAAATTAGCTCCTGGAGTGCTACAAGAGTTACAAAAAATAAATCCAAAAGATGATAAGGGAAATAGAAAAACGAAACATTTTCAACGATTGACGGACAACATAGGGTATAGAGAACTCCTGAAACTCTTATCCGCAGTTACAATCCTAATGGAACAATTCCCTGATAGGGATTTAGTAGGCGCTATTCAAAAAATAGATGCACGATTCCCTACTGTTTCAGCGCCATCTTTTCAAACAGCGATGGACTTTCCTGCTGTAGCAAATAAAAAAACTTTTGATTCTGCAATTAGGCTAGCCTCTAAACCCGTGAAAGCATTAGGTGGAAAAGTGGAATAGGGTAGAATCTTCGATTATACCGATAGGAGAACTCATTAACATAGGTCTGCAAGTATTTTGGAGAAACCGCATGATACGTGCCATTGATTGACCTTTTGAGTTGTGACCAAAATCCTTCAAGCGTGTTTGTGTGAACATCGCCTCGGACATATTCTTTTGATCCATGATTGACTGTTTGATGTTTATATCCTTCTTTTGTGAGTGATCTATAAGGCAAGTATTCATCTGTCATTATTTCCGTACCAAGTGCAACATTCCCTCTGATTATCGGCATAACTGTTTTCATTTTGGTATCTCCTACTACTGTAGCTTTGATTGAGCCTTTTCTTTCCACCATTCCAAATACGGGAGTTTTATTTTCTGACCCTCTACCTCTTTTATTGTTTCCGCCCTTACCTCCGATGTATGTTTCGTCTAGCTCTGTGGTTTTAGAAAAGGCGCTATTAGCTTCTTTAAAGAGTTGACGTATTTGTTTTGCTATTCTCCACGCGGTTTTATAAGTAAAACCGAGTTGACGTTGTAATTCCATAGCCGATACTCCATTTTTAGAGGTAGAAAAAAGAAAAATAGCATAAAACCATGACTTGATTGATGTTTCGCTTTTATGAAAAATTGTATTTGCTAGAGGATGTATTTGATTCCCGCAGAATTGACAGGCATAGCATTTTCTATCAGTTACTTTGTAGTATTTGAAAGGATTCTTACACGTAGGGCATTCCGTGAGGGATGAAAAACGCTGATTAAAAATCTCTTCAATACACGCTTCTTCGTTTGGATATTTTGTGTTAAAATCTTGTATAGTGAATTTGATCATGAAAGTAGTATAGCATGTTATTCACTTGTTGTCAAGGGATAGTTACCTTAATGAATTCAAACGGCATAGGATTTCCCTTACGATTCCTATAATCTGTAACAGATTCATAAAAATAACTGTATGCTTTCCCTGCTTCAATGGGCGTGTCAAATTCCAATATTCGCCCCAACACGTCAATATCGCCTACATGTTGTATACCCTTATACTCGTGATATACGGTATTACCCACGATATACAATGCAGGCACCAAACAGCTCATCAGGAGTGTAATGAAGACTTTTAATTTTTCTGATCTCCTTTTAAACACAATAAAAAGAAACGGTAGTGTTACCACTGGAAGAAAAACAAATGCAGGACGGAGAAGAAAGTTTATTCCATAACTTATCCAAAGAAGTATAAAATTTTTTGTACGTGGAGTTTGAAGCGTATGAGCAAAAATCAGCAAAGACATTATAAACGTCGTCGTTGCCAATCCCTCCGTCACCAATGCTCGTTCCCAATAAAACACAAGAATGTTTCCAGCAGTCAGAAGGGAGAATATCAGCGTTGTTTTTCTTGAAAATCCCATCCGAATAAGGAAGGAGAAAAAAATAATTACCCCTGCTACTCCCACTAATTGTTGTATGTCTGCTATGGTACTTCCGTCGTTGAACCCTAATAATTTTGATAATGATGCGAGAAATATTGGATAAAGCGGCGTACGAAATTCACTGATGATCGTCTCAAGCCTTGGATTTTCTACCATCTGGACACCAAGCTGATAATACCCAATACTATCAGCAGTTATAAGAGGCTTGGGCTGATACATGGCAAACAAAACACGAACTACCACTGCAAAAATAAGCACAATGGTAATGCTTGTGGATTTGGTCAGATACATGCTTTTCATTCGTATTGTTTTATAAAAAATTGTAAACTACGTATGATAATACTATCATGAAAAATAAAGCTCCTCGGACGAGTCTTGTTATTCTCACTCGTAACGAAATATCAGGACTAAAAGCATTAATTTCACACATACCTTTCCATACTGTTGATGAGGTGTTGGCAATTGACTACCAATCTACCGATGGTACGGTAGAATTTTTTCGTTCCCATGGAATAAACGTCATACAACAACAAAAATCTGGACGCGGACATGCGTTTCAGTTGGCTGTGAAACGCGCAAAAGGAACCTTTCTCATTTTTTTTAGTCCAGACGGCAATGAAGACCCTACGGATATTCCAAAACTTATAGAGCAACTTAAAAACGGTGCCGACCTCTCTATCGCTTCGCGGTTTATACAGGATAGTAGAAACGAAGAGGATGATCAGCTATTCAAGTTTCGTGCATGGGCAAATCAAAGTTTTACATTCATAGTCAAGATGTTGTGGGGAGGAAATATTTCAGACACAATTAATGGATATAGAGCGATTCGTAAAGATGCGTTCAATGCGCTCCATCTTGATGCTGATGGCTTTGCCATTGAGTTTCAAATGAGCATACGAGCTCTCAAAAAAGGCTACAACATACAAGAAATTCCTACACAAGAAGGAAATAGAATTGGGGGAGCAAGTACGGCGTATGCAATTTCAACCGGCATAGCATTCTTAGGATTTTTAGCACGAGAAATATGGATTGGTAAGAAATTTTAGTACATTCACGAACACAACGCTTTATAGATTGGATGAGTAACATGTATCTTCGGGTACTCTCTGAGTCGTTTAAGATTTTTGCCAAAGGTAAATGGCGCTATTCTTGTTTTCTTCTTCTCTATCTTTAGAAAACGTTGCCACTTCTCGTATTTCTCTTTCGTAAGATGCATAGTACCTTTGCAATACACGCTCGAACAATGGCATACATGCGTACACGGCTTACACGTATCGTCTTTCGGACTTAAAAGATACGAAATGGTAAGCTCTTCACCAACGTCAATATCGCGGAGTGCGAAAAATAATGTATGACCTCGATATATGTATATCCAACAGTTAGGCTGACATGAATGATTTACCAAATGCATCCCCTCTGTTTTTAAATCAGGATAAATAGACGCTTGATCTGTAAAATAGGTAAGGTAGAGACCTTTGGTATCTTTTGATAGATCATACGTAGACGTTTTTACTATTGTACCAAGGTAGTCGCCGATGATCGTACCTGCTACAATCTTTTTTCTTGCAAACACGCCATTTCCTTTATTCTTTGTCTTTTTGACGAACCAGTACTCATCGGGTAATAAAAACATCGGAAATATTATATATGATCTGCCTCATCAGATTCTGCGTCTGACTTCAATTTATGTATCGTCCCGTCTTTATGGTGCGGCGGCGAATACAGCGTATATAATTTCAACGGATTAGTTGCTGACGTATTGATCACATTATGCTTAACTCCTGCTGGCACGACGAGGGCGTCGCCTTCTTTTACCATATGCTCCTCGCCATTGAGGATGACCACAGCATCACCTTTTTCTATACGTAAGAATTGATCGACTATCTCGTGCACTTCAAACCCGATATCTTCTTTGGGTTGTAAATGCATGACCACAAGTTGCGCATGCTGACTTGTATATATCACGTGGCGAAAATACGTATTGGAAAGTGTCAGCGCCTCAATGTTTCCCACAAACCCTACCATACATATATTATACGACTCCTGTGCAAATTTATGTCCCTCAATCAATTTTCCTCCTTGACTCAAGAATGTTTCCTCTGTACTATATCCCATATAGGGGGATATGATCTTCCGCTGGATGGCGGATCATTATTTTTATGGCATTCAGACCCAAAAACATCAAAGAGCGCATTCTTCATCGACTAAAGATTAGTCAAGGTCACTTGAAAAAGGTCGTCCAAATGGTAGATAATGATGCATATTGTATCGACGTTATACATCAGTCACAAGCTATCCAACGCGCACTCAAGGAGGTCGACACCCTGACCCTCGAGTATCATCTCAAGGGATGTGTGACAGACTCTATAAAGGCTGGTAAACAAGACGAGGCTATCGTAGAAGTTATGGAAGTCTTTAAACGATCAAACTAATCAATACATGAATCTCTTATCAATTTTTATCACAGGTCTTTTTACGGGTGGACTCACCTGTCTTGCTGTCCAAGGCGGACTTCTGGCGTCCTCTATCGCTCAACAAGAATCTGATACACTCAAAGACGAAGCGCTCAAAGGACACGCACTCCCCATTTTGTCATTTTTAACCACACGACTTATTGCATACACAGTTCTCGGCATATTATTAGGATCTCTTGGCTCTATCGTGCAATTATCGCTTACTACTCGCGTAGCGTTGCAATCGGTCGCTGCACTATTCATGATCGGCACAGCACTAAACTTATTAAATGTGCATCCAATTTTTCGTTACTTTATCATACAACCACCAAAATTCTTAACACGGATGGTGAAAAGTCAATCGAGAAACAATAGCGCCCTGCCTGCCGGCAGGCAGGTCTTTGGTCCAGCTATCGTAGGTGCGATGACAGTCCTGATCCCATGTGGAGCAACGCAAGCGATGATGGCGTATGCCATCACACAGGGATCACCTCTTTTGGGAGGTTTGGTGATGTTTACCTTTATACTCGGCACGTCTCCTCTTTTTTTCCTCCTTGGTATGGCTGCAAAAAAGTTAAGCGGCACCGTAAGCATTGCCTTTCACCGTGCTGCTGCAATTGCCATACTTCTTATCGCACTCTATAACCTCAACGGCGCCATAACATTAAGCGGGAGCACGCTTACAGTTGGCAAACTCCTTAAAACTATCAATTGCACCATAAGCTTCTGTGCTGGAGGCGATATCGCAGGCGCGACAAGTCAAACAGTAGATACTGCAACAATTTATTTTACCCCCAGAGGATACACAGCATCCCCCAAAAGAATCACAGTGAAAAGTGGATCTACAGTCACCCTAGACCTTATCAATAAAAATGGAAGTGGCTGTATCCAAAGCTTTACGATCCCCAAGCTAGGCATCCAACAAATAGTGCGTGTCGGAGAATCTAGTCGTGTCACATTTGTGGCACCGAGTACGACAGGTGAATTATCATTTATGTGTAGTATGGGAATGTACCAAGGAATCATCAACGTTATCTAATACCATGAAATATACAACCATTACGCTTAAAATTTCAGGCATGCACTGCACCAGCTGTGCTATAAACATTGATTTCGAACTAGAGGATATTGATGGAGTACAAGATGCGCGCACAGACTATGCTCGACAAACGTCAGTGATAACCTTTGACGAACAAAAAGTAAAACCTGACCAAATGATTGCTGTCATCACCAAACTTGGGTACGAAGCCGTCACACAAAAATAACCTATGATTAAAAAATTATTCCCAATCAAAGGTATGCATTGTGCTTCCTGTGCATCCGTCATTACCAAAAAACTCTCGAAATTTGATGGTATACAATCTTGTACTGTAAATTTCGGAACAGAAAAAGCAACAATCGATTTTGACCCCAAAAAAGTTACCGTATCCGATATGAACCATGAGGTCTCAAAGCTTGGATATGAACTTTCAGATACGATGTCCCCCATGGATCACTCCATGCACGCGGGTCACGATATGACAAAAGAATATAAATTAAAAGAACTTGCCAAACTGCAACACCATGTCCAGATAGTGCTCCCCATGACTGCAGTAAGCATTTTCGTCATGGGATGGGAAATCGGTGCAAAAACACTAGGTCTCTGGTCCGAGATGCCAGAAATACCCATGGAATTTTTCCATCATCTCTTGCCAATTTTTGCCACCTATGCACTGTTTGTCGTTGGCGTACCCTACCTTCAGGGAATCATACGATTTATAAAATATAAAGTCGCCAACATGGACACATTGGTAGGCATCGGCACGTCTGTCGCGTTTCTCTACAGCTTTATCGTAACCGCATTTGAAGAAGTCCTCGCACCATATATAAATACACAACAAAATTATTATGACGTTACCATTGTCGTCATTGCCTTTATAACGCTCGGTAAGTTTTTAGAAGCACGATCCAAACTAAAAACTGGCGAAGCGATAGAAAAGCTTATGGGGTTACAAGCCAAAAACGCCCTCGTACTTCGTGATGGAAAAGAAATTGAAGTACCTATAGACCAAGTACTCGTAGGCGATACTATTATCATAAAACCAGGGCAAAAAATTCCCTTAGATGGTGTCATCGTAGAAGGAAAAAGCTCTATCGATGAATCGATGATTACAGGGGAATCAATCCCTGTAGATAAACAGGTACACGATATGGTCATTGGCGCTACGTTGAATAAACAAGGATATCTAAAAGTCATGGTGTCCAAAATTGGCAGTGACACCATGCTTTCACAAATAATTCAGATGGTGGAGGAAGCGCAAGGATCCAAAGCACCAATTGAAAAGTTAGCCAACCAAGTATCTGCCGTTTTTGTTCCTGTAGTTCTTGTCTTATCCGTAATCACCTTCGCACTTTGGCTTATTATTGGTCCACAATTTATGCCGTTTTCCCAAAGCTTTACGTTAGGACTTCTAAGCTTCGTCGGCATCTTGGTGATAGCATGCCCCTGTGCTATGGGTCTTGCGACGCCCACCGCCATCATTGTCGGTGTCGGGAAAGCCGCCCAAAACGGTATTCTTATAAAAAACGCGGAGAGCTTAGAAAAATTTAGCAGTATAAACTTTATTATCATGGACAAAACAGGGACGCTTACCAAAGGCACCCCAGAGGTAACAGATATCATACCGACAGGCACCTTGACAGAAAAAAAGATATTACAAATTCTTGCGTCACTCGAGAATCAGTCTGAACATCCTCTCGCACGTTCTGTGGTAAATAAAGCCAAAGAAAAAAAGCTTACTCTCTATAAAGTCAAAGACTTTAACGCTATCGAGGGCAAGGGGCTAAGGGCAACGATTGATGGCATACAGTACTATGCTGGAAATCTCAAGCTTGCCAGCGATTTAAAGTTACACATTGATGAAGACATTATTCAAACTCTAAGTATTCAAGGCAAAACACCAGTCGTCTTCATGACCCGAAAGGATGTGCTTGGTTATATTGGTATAGCAGACACCATAAAAGAAGATGCCACGGAAGCGGTCAATACACTCCATAAGCTCGGTATCAAAGTCGCGATGCTCACTGGTGATCACAAGGCGACGGCACAATACATCGCCAAACAAATAGGCATAGATCGTGTGATTGCAGAAGTATTACCGAAAGATAAAGCACATGAAATACAAAAGCTTCAAAAAGAAGGATTTAAAGTCGCCATGGTTGGAGATGGGATCAATGATGCACCGGCTCTGGCTACTGCCGATGTCGGTATCGCGATGGGGACAGGTGCTGACGTCGCGATAGAATCAGCAGGGATAACGCTTCTTGGTGGTCATGTCGCAAAGCTCCCAAAGGCAGTCGTACTGGCACGCGTGACGATGCGAATTATCAAACAGAATCTTTTTTGGGCTTTTATCTATAACATCATTGGCATACCCGTTGCCGCAGGAGCGTTATATCCAGCCTTTGGCATTTTATTAAACCCAGCTATCGCAGGAGCGGCGATGGGATTATCAAGCGTCTCAGTTGTATTGAATTCATTACGACTAAAAACGAAACGGATATAAACCAAGATTATTTAACTCCCGCCACAAGCACTGCTCCTATACCCATAAGCACTCCACCTACTACGATGTTTAGCGTAATCTTTTCTTTCAGCACAACCGCTGCCAAAAGTATGGTAATGATAAGACTCAGTTTGTCAATCGGTCCCACTTGCGATGCCTTCCCAAGTTGTAATGCGCGAAAGTAAAAAAGCCACGACAATCCAGTAGCAACACCTGAGAGTATAAGAAACCCAAGAGAAAATTTAGAAATTGCAGGTATTTGTTTATACGTTCCTTGAAAAAACACAATGCCCCACGCAAATATGACTATCACTATTGTGCGTATAGCGGTAGCCAAATTAGAGTCGACACTAGCGATACCAATTTTTGCGAGAATTGAAGTAAAAGCTGCAAAGAGCGCTGATAACAACGAATACCAAAGCCATGTCATACTGTAAGTATAACATTCATATATAATTACGATATGCCAACGAATCTCTATATTTCTCACTCAACTATTCCCAATGCAGGGCGTGGTGTTTTTGCTGGGAGAAACTATAAAAAGGGCGAACTCATTGAAGAATGCCCTATGATAGTTTTTTGTGAACAGTCAGTGACTCTCATCGATCAAACTGAATTGGCGCGATATTACTATGAATGGGGAAAGGATCACAAAAAGGGTGCTATAGCGCTCGGACTTGTATCAATCTATAATCATTCGCACAAAAGCAATGCAAGATTTGATCAAGATTTCACTCATGATGTCATCCAAATAACTGCACACACCACCATCCACAAAGGAGAAGAAATTACCACCAACTACAATGGCGATCCGATGGATGATACACCTCTGTGGGAAGGGGCGCTTTAAATATATATGAAAATAAAATTCTTGGGTGCTGCTGGTATGGTCACTGGCTCATCATACCTTCTCACCTCCGGATCCGGACAATCAATACTTGTTGATCTTGGTATGTTTCAAGGATTGGAAATTGACACGCTCAATTACGAACCTTTCAACACAGATGCGAGCACGCTCTCTGGCGTGGTCCTTACTCACGCACATCTGGACCACTGTGGAAGACTCCCGATTCTTCTACCGAAAGGGTTCAAAGAAAAAATCTACATGACTCCGCAGACACGGGATCTTACAGAACTCTCTCTTTTGGATACGGCAAAAATTGCAAAAGAAAACAACAAAAAATTCTTGTTTGACAAACCGTTAGCTGAAAACACTATAAAACAATTTAGCATCGTAAAGTACCAAGAACCATTTACCATCGGCAATTTCACTATAACTATGAGGGATGCTGGACACATCTTGGGATCTGCAAGCCTTGAAATCGTTGATGGCAATCCGAATTCATCAATACAAAAAATCATCTTTAGTGGTGACCTTGGAAATTCTCCTGAGCCGCTACTTATGGAGACAGAGATGATAGATTCGGCTGATGCAGTCGTGATGGAATCAACATATGGAGACAGAACGCACCCAGACAGTGATCCATCGGCTGCAATACAAAAAGAAGTCAATATCATAGAAAAAACTGGGGGCACACTCCTTATCCCCGCATTTGCACTCGAACGCACGCAGGAGCTGCTACATATTATCATGCATCTTAAAAAAGAAGGAAAAATAAAAGCATCGACACGTATCTATCTTGATAGTCCAATGGCAAGAAGTGCTACTGATATTTATGCACGACATCTGTCGGTATTTAACAGTCATATTCAAGAAGATCTACGCGTCGGACACCCCTTTCGATTTGAAGGACTCACGGTTGTTGAGCGCATGGGTGAGAGTAGTGCGATTATCGATCATCCTGGGTCTGAAGTTATTATTGCAGGAAGCGGCATGATGACGGGAGGTCGTATTTTGGGACACGCAGAACGATTTCTTCCCATCGCATCAACTCGACTGCTAATCGTAGGATGGCAAGGAGAAGGGACGCTTGGTCGAGCGCTATTACATGGAAAGAAAAAGGTACGCATTGGCCGCGTAGAGGTACCAGTACGCGGAGTTATAAATAACATCGAAAATATGAGTTCACACGCTGATCAAAATCAGCTAATGCAGTGGCTCAAGCACATAAAAGGCATCAAAAAAATATTCTTAACCCATGGCGATGACATTCCTCGCGCGACGCTTGCACAAAAAATTACTACTGATTTAGGGATTACTGATATAACCTTGCCCTTATTGCACGGTCAGACCACGTTTTAAACGAGCAGTTATCGACGATGGAACACTTCCGGTTCCGGAGGAGCGTCTGTTCGCGCTTGCGCTTTAATCACTCGTTCGGCAATAATCACATCTTGCTTAGTCTGTGCGTCAAATGGAAGTTTGGTCGTTTGTTTAAAGGTAACCCACGACAATGCGCGTGTATCATCAGCGGGAAATACAATCAATTTTTTTACCTCTGCATAGAATACATAATGCATGGTGTTATGGGTATTATGAAAGTAATCATAGACTGGAAATACGCGCTTGGCATCAAGTTTTACTTCTATAAGATCATGGATGACGCGCGCAAAGGTGTCTACAGGATCTTCATCTTTTACCGCAACGCCACCTACCATGTGCCACGTCGGTACTGGTGACTTTTCTGAAATACCTTGTCGTAAAAAAATTTGTTCTGTAGAAGGATGATACAAAAATCCACTTACATAAAAAAGCTTGTGCATTAGCTCCTATTCTAACAGATTTGGAGCCTACTTACTACTTCTGGTCTCTATGTGTAGTTCCCAAGCGATTCTGTCCTACGGCATTCCCACGCGAAAATGTCCTATG
>JBBTUH010000008.1:0-45680 GCA_038063875.1 Patescibacteria group bacterium
TCGGGCTTCTTCCACCCTGCCTTGAAAGGCAGGGTATAAAGATTTGATTCAATTACTTCTCTACAATTTTTACCGACTGTACGACGACTGGATCTTCTGGAGTGGATCCTTCACCATACGGGTCAACAGGTGCTGACGCAATGGCGTCAACGACATCCATACCTTTGATAACTTTGCCAAAAATCACATATGCATGAGGCAGCGCTGTATCTGCATGCATAATAAAAAATTGTGATCCGTTTGTATTAGGTCCTGAGTTTGCCATAGCGACAACGCCTCGTGTATATTTCCCTTCAAAAGCTTCATCGTCAAATGTATACCCCGGACCACCTCGCCCCGTACCTTCTGGGTCTCCCCCTTGGATCATAAATCCCTTGATGACTCTATGAAACACGGTCTGATCATAAAATTTTTTCTCTGCGAGGGTGATAAAGTTGTTGACAGTAATAGGAGTCGCTGTGGCTGCAAGTGCAATAGTAATGTCACCCATAGAAGTCGAAAGAATTGCTTCGTATTGTTTTGACGTATCGATACGAAGACGTGCAGATGCTGACGTCGTTTTTTCTACCTTCGGCTCTGCTACTTTTGTTTCTGTCTTTCTCATTGTGCCTACCATACTCAATCCCCCTAACAGAATAACCAATACAACTATACCAATCACAAAATATTTTTTGCTCATGAAGAGTTAACTATACCAAACTTACCGGATAAAAATCTAGACACTGTTGTCTCACCAGCTTCCTCCACCGCCACCACCCCCTCCGCCTCCCGAAAACCCGCCACTACCACTAAATCCCGAATGATATCCTGAAGAAGACTTGTAGCTTACAGATGATGCAAACGACATGGAATATCCAGTATGCAAACTATTGGCAAACACCACGCTTGAAAAGTGACTGGATGATGAGTGTGACACATACCAATCAGGCTGTGGCAAATTCATGTCTTTGAATCGCTTCGCCCATATCACCTCAACACCAAATGCTATTGCAAACGGCAATAATTTTTCAAACATAAATTTTTCTTTTGCTTGAAAGGCAAGGTGTTTGTCTTGGCTTTTTAGAAAATTCTTGAGTGCTCTCGCTTTGGCTGCCGCCTCAGCACCATAGAGAGTTTTCTTTGGCATATGCATACCAAACATCCAGGATGCTATAAAAAGCACAGGATTAAATGAAATCAACGCAAGCACTGTAAGCGCCACATATTTATTTCGAATTGTTTGCGGATTAATTGGGAAAAAACCCTCAGCTACTACATTTTTATATATCATGTCGTTTAGTTCGGATAGGCTATCATAAAGCTTGATATCCTTAAGCTTCACGCGATCAGCAGATTTAAAAACCACCTCTAATAATTTCGTCTCAAATGTTTGTAATATTTCTTCTGGCCATTGACTCGCCTTCTCTAAATCAAACTCGCCTTTTTTCGTCTCGATAATTTTAAAATATCCACGCCGTGCCAAATCAACAAGCGACGCATATATGTCTTCTATATTGGCTACTTCATCGATAAGTGTCCCAGTTTCCGCAGGCGTTAATGCTCTTCCCCTTTTTGTTTTGGGAGGCGAGTACCATGCGACCGCTTGGCCTATCATCGGCTTTGGATCACGACCAGTAGTCCACCATTTCCATACGACGATACACGGCAACACGATGTACCAAAATATGGCGGCAATCAAAAGCACTACCAACACAATCTTACCCGCAGTTGTATCAAAAAATGGCACTATTTCTGTAGGATTTACTTTTGCGACAATTCCTTTCGGAAACCCAACCACAACGGTCATTGCTTCGTATGGTCCAAGTGGTCTTGTGGCCTTAAACATAACGACTGATCCTTTTATCGTTGTAGTACAAAATTTTGTTTTGCTCCCTTCACTTCCCACAAAGCAATCGAACTGTATGTCCTTTGTATTAATCTCAGGTGGTACTGTGACGGATGCTGATGCGGTCAGTGTGGGAATTTTCCATTCTGGTCCGATTGCATTCCAATACAATTCATCATGTGCCGGAAAATATGTCAGGCCACCTTTGACATCGTAGGAAATCACATACATGTGCTCACCGGTTATTGACTTATCGGGATCGCCAATTTTTAACACGACGTCGTCATCGTCATAACTTGTAGCAAAGGTATACGCATTATTTTTCTCATCAACGACTCGGATGTTTTCAAACGTCAGCTTTAGCCTTTTGCCCTCTACATTTGTTTTTATGTACGGTATATATCGATATATACCGTGACGGTCATCTGGAAAGTTATACAAAATATGCTCTGTGACAGAAATAAATCCATCCTTTTTGACAATGCTATCAACAGTATATGAACGAATTTGCTCGACTGTTATATCGTTTTTATTTCCACTGGTGTTAACGATTGTCTTCCCATTAACAGTTACCGATACATTCACCGTAGACGATGATGCTGCATTAATGGGTGACGGCAAAAATAAAATGCCAAACGAAAGAAGCAATGTCAGGATAAATGATTTCATTTAGCGCAAATATTTGGAGACATTCGCGTTATGTTCTTCCAATGTCTTTGCGTAGTGTGCTGTACCTTCTTTGTCATGAATATAGTACATATAATCAGTAGCTTTTGGAAAAAGTACCGCGTTGATCGCTGATAATCCTGGATTACAAATAGGCGCTGGAGGGAGACCTTTGTTTATGTAGGTGTTGTATGGTGAACGCACTGCTTTGTCATCATCAAACAATTCTTTTTTCCACCATGTTTTCTCTTTGGTCTGATACCCGAGTGCATATTGAAGTGTGGCATCGGCTTGCAATGGCCAATCAGCTTTTAGTCTGTTGAGAAGTATTCCTGCGATGATTGGTCTATCCTCATTTGTGTGTCCTTCTCGCTCGACAATAGAGGCGAGTATGAGTGCTTGAGGAAACGTAAGGTTATTCTTTTTGGCCTCAAGTCTCATGGTGTCGGAAACTTTTTCATTAAACGTATCGGTAAATACTTTTACAATCGCACCGACGGTCGCGTCTCTTGAGACCATATACGTATCAGGAAACATATAGCCCTCTTTGGCTACTTTAAGAAATTCTGATTCTGGAATATCAAGATCCTTTGAAACCTTTGCAGCTACCTCCTCAATCCTCCAACCCTCTAGCGTTGTGATCCAACTATCCGCTATGCCGTGTGTAAGTGTCTGGGCTATGGTGCGAGCATCCATAGATCTAAAAATACGAAACTCACCCGCTTGCAGGTTGGTCTCAAGCCTCAACATCTTCACCACAACGAAAAACGCTGTGGAACTCCGTATGAGATTTTTCTCTGACAAATTTGCCGCTATGGTGCGGACTCCATCCCCAGATTTGATAGTGAATGCCACGGGTTTTGTATCAGTGGAATCGACTGCTCGCGTACCGTCGTACCACCACATCAGACTTACTATAAAAACTACCGCTACGACAAGGAAAAAAATTCCTGTTCGTACCCCTTTGGTATTATTTGACTTCATGTGCTAATGCCCGACGATATTTTTTGGCCGCCGGATCAAAAAAATAAATTCTTCCACAACTACAATCAACTTGTACTAATCCTGTGCCCGTACTGACTGGTAATGCCTTCCCACACCCGACGCACTTTCCTTGTGAAAGGAGCCACGCCTGCACTGGTGCAAGAACGTCTTTAAACATACAATGCTTCTTTCTCTACGATACCGTATATACCGGCATCACTTTCAACGTCTCGATTGCTTCTTTAAGCTGATACGCATCAGAACTATATATTGTCGCTAGTATATCACCTTTGTCGACTTTTTCCTCAAGTTTACGATTAAGAAACATACCCGCACGCTTGTCCACAGGACATCCTAGAACTTTGCATATCACGGATATCTCATGATTATTCATCGAGCTAATCATGCCTTTTCTTGGCGCTTTTATTTCATGGAGCGCTTTTGCTGGAATCAGTTTACTACTGGTCACATCAGGATGGCCTCCTTGTGCTTTGATAATCTCACGCATTTTGGCAAGAGCTTTTCCAGAAGTAAGGATTTCTTTGGCCACAATTTCTCCATCCACATTACTTTTCCCCTTCATATCGCTATAACAGAGAGTAAGTAACTTCCCCGCTAATCGAAGAGCTTTCGCCTCAAGAGCCAATGGTCGCTCCGGCAGCTGCTCTAACACCTGAAATACATCACGTGCTTCTAGTACCGGCCCTATACCCCTACCAGCGTTTTGTCGCGCTTCATTGATATCAAAAATCATTTTGACATCAAACTTTTTGGCCAACAACCCAAATTTTTTCGCGATCATTTCTGCATCCTTAAAGTGTTGGATCTTCATCGTCGGACCAACAGGCAAATCAATGATGATGTGATTAGCACCAGATGCAATTTTTTTTGCCATCACAGAAACGATAATTTTGTCATACGACTCAAATGCCAATGGTCGCTCCACTTGAATAAGGATGTCATCGGCAGGTGCCAAACCCATATGCCCTCCCCAAACAATACACCCCCCGACCTTATCTACGATGTGCTTAATTTGCGGTATGGTAAACGTGACAGGGGAAACCACTTCCATCGTATCCGCAGTTCCTGCTGGAGAGGTGATAGCACGAGATGACGTCTTAGGTATTTGAAATCCCGCAGCAGCAATAATAGGGACGATAATCATCGTCGTGCGTGTCCCTGCTACTCCTCCTGCCGAGTGCTTATCAGCCACTATGCCTTTAAACTTCAACTGCGGACCCGTCTCTATCATTGCTTTCGTCAAAAAATATAATTCCTCGTCTGAGAACCCTTCGACAAATCCTGCTGCTGCAAAATATGTGGTCAGGACTGGACTGAGCTTTTCTTTCGCAATCTCATCCATGATGGAGAAGACCTCATCATATTTGAGGCGCTTGCCTACTAATTTTTTTTTGATGGCATCTATGGCAAATTGTTGATCATGTTTTTTCATATGCGTACCAATCGTGCTTTCACATTGAGCCGATATAAATACGTCCCAGGGGGCACACACGTCACAAGGGTTATATAACTATCATCAAAATGTTGCTCAAGTGGCGAGAGGTCTGTGGGCTCGACAACTACTTTATCAAACACACGATAGGTATAAGAAATACCGTCAAATGTAATTATAATGTCATCACCAATCTTTATGGTTGGAAGTGTTGCGAATATCGATTTATATTCTTTTGTCCCTTTAAAAAATTGTGGGAGTGTTGAATGACCAAAGATAACTGCATTACCATAATCCCCTGGAAGAGACGTGCCTCCGTAGTGGATGAGTGATTTTGAAAGATCGTCACCTGATATAATTACCGTCGCATTCTCAAGCCCTAACTTCGGGATAGATAATGTATAACTATTGACCAGCGCGACAATTTTTTTCTGAGGCTTGGTAGGAAACCACGCATTCGCATTCGTAAAATCATTCGTTCCTGCAGCATACGCCAGAGCATTGAGAGGCTTCACCCCGACAGAATCAGCCAGTGGACTCACAGTTTTTGCAAATATCAACTGGTCGACAAGCATAAATGAAAGAATTGGCCACACGGTCCATACGATGAGTACAAGTCCAATACTAATCAGCAGATACGAAACCGCTGTTGACTTTTTTCTCGCTTTTTTAGGTGCTGATTTAATAAAACGGTAGAGCGCCATACGTTACTCTACTATACATCGAGGACAAGCTTATTACCATCGCATACGACCTACTGTATGGCAACAGAAATAGTTATATTTGCTTTATTGATAGGTAATCTCTTACTTGTCGGTGAGAGGATAAATCGAAACTCAGCTCCTGCAACGCCAACAAGACTTTTAAGATGGGCAAGTGCATCTGTTACCGATTTACCAGACAGCCCTGTACGCAAATTCTCTGTACTTATGATGGGAAGTGCGGTGGTAGTGACCGTCACAACAACGGTAATTTTACCATCCTTTTTTACCTGCACTGCACCTATAGCTACGTCAGTCTTACCGTCGGTAAATGAGTATCCTGCAGGAAGCTTTGGTGTGATAAGCGATAGGAGAAGTGATTTCACGTCCTCATCACGTATTACAATGCCGCTTACTGACGCGGTGACATTTCCTGATAGTTCTTTGGCTTCTTGATTAAGCTCTTTGTCAAAAACTTTTTCGGAAACTTTTGTTTTTATCGTTTGTTCGATCAATCTGTTTCCACCCACCTCTGCAAGAAGTTGCGCTCTTGCCTTCACAAGTATTTCATCAGTCAATGTCTTTACTGCACCGTCATAATCATCCCGTGACACAACCGTCACCTCACGACTGACGCCTCCTGTAAGAGCCGCATCGTTTTTAGCAGATACACTATCTTTACTAACGTCTTTCACCAAAAATTCTGTGCCAGCCGCCACGTTCCCTTCTGGACCAATATCTATCGCAGTCACCGTTCCATCTTTTTTACTAAATGTCGTAGTGCTTAAACTATCATTTAATAGTGTGGTTGCTGAAGCTATCTTTACTTCTTCATCTAGACTGTACGAAATTCCTTTGGCTATAAAAACTGTGCCCTTTTTAAAAGTTCGCTCACTGGTGATTTTATTCGTAAACGTGATTGTCCCCTTGGCTGAATCGCCTACTTTCTTTTTCCCTGTCACCGGCACAGTTTTTTGGGATGAGAGTGAAATCTCTTGCGTCACTGCGGGAATGGTTTTAGTAGCACTATCAACGATCGTGCTACTAGGATCTACGATAATTGTCGCCGTCTCAGACAGTGAATTTGGTAACACGAATACAGTCACCGCTGCACGGGGGACGAAATAATATAACAATCCAATCAACAACATCGCGCCAACTACGCTAAAGATTGCGACAAGGCTTTTTTGGGACCCTGACACTCGTGGCAATGAAAAAGAAGGAAATGTAAATGCAAATTTTGGAAACATTCCGAATTTCTTTTTTACAGGTTCAATATCCTCATTCCCAAATCCTAAACTTTCCGCCGCCACCACCTCTATATTCTCTATCTCTTGGTCATCCTCAGCTGACACATGCATTGGTTGTTCTGCTTGTGCCTCCTCATTTTCATCAAATTCCTCACCGTCTTCTATCATATTTTGCGTAGGCTGAGCTACGACTGTAGACGCCTCATGACTATCAATGACAGAAGGTTCTTCTCCTATAGATGCCGTAAGTTCAGCTAAACCCGCTAGAGACACTGCTTTTACCAAATCCTCATTGCTGATTACCTCAATCTTTGGAAAATGCAAAAAGTTTGCCTTTGCCGGCCATTGGTGCTTCAAAAAAGATCCTCGCACACCTTCAAGTACTTCATGATCCGCACCGTAGAGAAGAATCCGAGATGGTAGTACATCAGTATCCCCCGCATTAGTCAAAAACTCTTCAAGAGTGTACGCAACGGATTCCTTGACCTCAAGTGCCTTTTCTCGGACACAGGTCCCCACACGATACAGCGATACGGTAATAGTCTCCTTGAAACAATGTACGAGTATCACACTCGCTGGCACACCTTCATCTTTTTTTAAAGAAAATGCGATAGCTTGCGTAAGTGGCACGAATCCTACAGCCGTCAATTCTAAACTCGTGGAGAGTTTTTTCAAATGCACACGGATGTCACTTGGGATATCTCCCTCACGGGTCAAATACTGCACAGGCATACCAAACACCGTCTTTGTGATGTTGTGTTTGGCGTGTGCTTTATCTTCTGCTGCAGAAAGCAATTCATCTATAAGCGCGATTCGCGCATCCCATGTATCATCTTTTAACTTCGCATGCGCGACACTTGCGATAGTCAATGCATTATTGTCCGCCGTCGACCATGTACACACTGCTGCTCCATCTGAGCATAGTACTAGTGAAAAATAATACTCGGTAGTATTGTTTGTTTTGCCTAATAGCTCTGTAATAGATTCTGGTAATTTCATTTATGTGAGTGTGCCATACACCCGTCGTATCCCAGCACCCGCTGACTCTTCTTTTATAATTGTAAAGTTCCCCAATGCGCCTGTAAAGCTGACATGTGGCCCTCCACAAAATTCTAGAGAAAAATAATCTTCTTTCGATCCAATAAAATACACACTTACTACATCGGGATACTTATGGCCAAATTCCATTTGAGCACCAATTTTTTCCGCCTCATCACGAGGTATTTCAATGCGATCAACAGATAAATTTTCTTGTATCTTTTCATTGACAAGCACTTCGATCTTTCGCAATTCTTCATCTGTTAATTTACGCGAATAGTTAAAGTCTATGCGAAGTCTTTCTGCTGTAATATTACTTCCTCGTTGTTTTATAGTCGGGTCGACAAGCTTTTGAACTGCTGCCAAAAACAAATGATGCGCGGTATGAAGTTTGGTCGTTTGCTCACTCTGATCTGCTAACCCTCCTTTAAACATCCCAGCAGCAGCGGTACGAGAAAGATCTTTGTGTTTTTTAAATTCTTCTTCAAACTGCTCACGATCTACATGTTGTCCTTTTGTTCGAGCTAATTCTTCTGTAAGCTCCCATGGAAATCCATATGTTTCATAAACCGTGAATGCAATTTTTCCATCAAGGACTGGAATTTTTGACAACTCTAGAAGTCCTTTATCCAATGTTTTTGCAAATCGCGCTGACTCTTCAACTAATCCTTCTTCTATTATTTTTGCGTGTTCACCAACATCTGGATACGCTTCTGTATATAGGGAAACAACAGGGTGTACTAATTCACGTATATACGACAAGTCTTTTGTAAGCCCAAGTGTTCTCCCATACAACAACGAACGACGAATTAATCTTCTCAAGATATATCCTTGCGCTTTATTTGATGCAACTACACCATCGGCCATCATCATGACAGCCGCTCGCATATGATCAGCTATCACTCGCATGGTTCGTGTAATCTCTGGCGTCTTTGTGTATGACTGACCGCTAACATTTTCCAATACGGTGATAAGAGGTGTAAATAAATCTATAATAAACACATCGGGATTATCATTCACCGCTGCAGCTATTCGCTCTAACCCGCCACCAAAGTCTACATTCTTTTGTTTTAATTCTTCAAGCGTTCCATTTTCAAGTTTCTTGTATTGCATGAACACAGAATTAGCAATCTCCATGAATCGTCCGCAGTCACAATTCGGATGACACTTCTCTCCAAATGCAGGATCGTGAGGTGTACCAAAATCAAAAAATACTTCACTATCCGGTCCTCCAAGTTCTCCTGCGGGCATCTTATCCGGTTCACCAGAACGTGACCACCAATTCTTTTTTACGCCATAATAAAAAATATGATCCTCTGACACACCGAGGCTTTTCCAAATATGAGCCGACTCTTCATCACGCGGCACGTCATTGGTACCTTCAAAAACTGAAACAAATAATCGTTCTTTTGAAAGTCCTAATTCAATTGTTAAAAACTCAAAAATCCATGGCAATTGATCTTCCTTGAAATAGTCACCCAAAGACCAATTCCCAAGCATTTCAAAAAATGTGGTATGTCTATTATCCCCAACCTCATCTATATCCTGTGCACGAAATGATTTCTGGCTATCTACCAAGCGTTTTCCTGACGGATGAGACTGTCCCAAAAGATATGGGATGAGTGGCTGCATACCTGAACTTGTAAACAGCGTCGTTGGATCATTTTCTGGCACAAGAGGTGCTGATGGAATTTCTTTGTGTCCTCGCGCTTTATAAAAGTCTAGAAATTTTTGCCGAATATCATTGGTAGTCATAGGCATGATTATATCACTAGTAATCTGTCTATATCCGTACTATGATAAATTTAGATTCTAATCTCATGAAAGCCAAACACAAAATATCAAAAAAAATTAAAAAGAATTCGCCGTTTAATCTCTCACTATTCCTTATTCTTCTCGTCAGTGTAACCTTAGGCGTGATAGCCGTTGCTAAGTCCGGACGATCTACCTTTGAACTTCGAAAAAAAGCTGCTTCAAATATTGCACCGACGTGTCTTGGTCTCTCAGTAAGCCCACTTATCGGAAAAACACCGCTTGAGTTAACACTTTCCTGCGCTGGAGTAGATGGGAACAACGACATTACGGCAGCTGAATTTGGCTTGGGCGGCGATCAAAAACGAACGGTAGAAAAGAATGTGGGTCAATACGGTACCATCACGACAAAAGTTCGCTATGACAAGGCTGGATCATATGTCGTAACTTGCAGACTCAAAGATAACAACAATGAATGGTCAAGCATTCCTTCAGACTGTAGTAACATCGTCAAAGTCACGACAGCCGAAACTATTGTCGCGACACCACGGCCAACGGCTATACCAACCTACGTAGAACCAACACCGACGTTTAGCCAAGGAGAAACCCCAACACCCACTGAAATAATTACGCCACTTCCCACGATAACACCTGTTCCTATCAAATCAGCTGTCAGCAACGATTCGCTTTTCATGATCGGAAAAATTGTGCTTATAAGTACTGTGACTATTCTCGTTGGATTACTTCTTAAAAAACTCATAAGCGGCGATGAGTAGTATGAAATTATGAACGCAATATTTTTTGCACTTATTTCATACGTCGGATGGGGCTCTGGTGATATTTTTGGCGCAATTGCAGCTCGTAAAATCGGCGGATATAAGACTACATTTTGGATCATGCTGGCCGCAGCCATTTTATTTTCACCACTGACTATTATCTATTGGAACTCACTTATTAGTACACCCTTATCCATAATTATCCTCGCAACTTTCATAGGATTTTTCTACCAATCCGGAAATTTTGCCGTCAATGAAGCGCTCAGACGCACAGATGCCTCTATAGCACTTACAGTAATGGGCTCATTTGGAGCGTTCATCGTGCTTTTTTCCACAGTTTTTCTTCGTGAGTCATTACCACTTTTTCATGCAGGAATAATTATCCTTATTTTTATCGGCGTATTTTTATGTACCTATCAACCCAAATCATCCATCAAAACGCTCGATATGAAAGGCGTTTGGTTTGCACTATATGCAGCAATTAGTTTTGGCATATTTTTTACCGCAGTCAAAGTATTTTCGTCAACACTTAGTTGGTTTTGGCCAATATATCTTTCATTTCTCTGGATTCCTTTCATTTATCTTTATTTAAGAAAAATTCATATTAAACCGGCATTATCAGATATTAAATCAGCATTTATTCCACTTCTTTTTAACCTTCTTCTCCTTCGAGGCGCTGACTTTACGTTTAATATTGGTTTGCAGCTTGGGTTAGCATCTGTCGTTGCGCCAATCGCAAGCGCTTCTCCAACGCTATCTGTAATCTTAGCATTCATCATTTTTCATGAAAAACCGACTCGGAGACAACTCTTTGGCATAGCGCTTGCATTAATCGGCATCGTTTTGCTAGGATTTGCGGGGAGTTAATAGATATGGATAAAAATACGATGATTCTTGTTATGGTCTCCTGTGAGGATGCCGCACAGGCAGAACGAATCGGTCGAGAACTTCTCAAAAAAAAGCTTGCCGCATGTATACAGATTATTCCTCAAGTATCATCCTTTTACCTCTGGCCGCCACAAAAACAACACATCAATATGGCAGAAGAATGCCTCCTTGTCATCAAAACACTTGAGAGTAAATGGTCAGCATTGGAAAAGGAAATACAGACATTACACTCTTATGAAAATCCTGAAATCATTTCCATACCAGTATCTCATGTAAGCAATAACTACCTCACATGGCTTACAAAAGAATTAACATAATTATTATCTGTACAATTGACTATGTGTTCCAATGGCATCAAAAAAGATAACTACACGATCGTTTTGATCAAGCATTCGAAACAGTACCCGCCAATCACCAGTAATATTTATACTCCGATACCGTTGTAACGACCCAGTCAGAAAATGATTATGAAGCTGGACATGATATGGATCTTTAAGAAATAACGCTCTACGTTTGCGAAATGCTTCTTTTATCCGAAGTGGAGCATGCTTTATCTGTTTGAGAAAGAGTTTTGAGTATTTAACTTCCGGCAGATTTCCGTTTTCGTTCATTTACTATCATTCTATCAAGAAATCCAAGCTCGTCGCTAGGATTATCAAATGAAACCACCCTTCCGGCAAGTCTATCTTCTTCGGACTCCCGTAGTGTTTTCAACAGATACTCTGATGGCTCTTCATTGAGAGAAAAATGCACGCTTTTCGTCTTGAGGAAATGTCGCAGATACCCATTAAGAAGCGCGCTTACGCTAAACCCAAGTTGGGCGGCTGCTTTTTGAACATCTTTTTTTACCTTCGGATCAGTTTTGATATTGATGACTGCTGTGTTCATATCAGTATTCCTTACTATATATACAAAGTATATACGCTATATATATTGTTGTCAAATACCAACTCCAACGTTATACTTATCGCCATGCCTTGGTACTTTTATGCACTCTTAAGCACTCTTTTCTTTGCAGCACAGGATTTACTCATGCGAGTACTCGCGATAAAAAGCGGTGTTCCTCGCGTGTTTTCTGTCGTATTTAATTTATGGGGAGCATTTTTTGCTATTCTCGCATTTGTTATTCAAGGAGGATCGTTTTATGATCTAAAAAACCTCACTCCTATAACCATCATTCTTATCATATGCGCCGTTATCCTTTACGGATTCTATGAAAGAACTCATTTCTCGGCACGTAAAGGAATCGATGCGTCCTCATTTGCTATCATATTTCGACTCACTACTGTTATTGCATTTGTAGGATCAATACTATTTTTACATGAATCTATAACAATACATAAATTTATTGGTGCATTCTTTATTATTAGTGCATCTTTTTTCTTAATATACAAAAATATCAAACTTAAAATATCTCGTTCTTTTTGGTTGGCTATACTTAGTGCTTTGTTACTTGGTATCGTATTGGTAATTGATAAACCTGCATCAGCGTATATGCAACCCGCACTCTATAGTTTTATAGTATGGTGTTTTCCTGTATTTATAGTCGCATTTCCAAATGTTCCACTAAGACAACTTAAAAAAGAATTTTTTATCGGGGGATGGAAAGTCGCATTAACGGCACTATTAAACGTCACAGGCTATATGCTATTCATCCAAGCATTAACCATGACCGATGCCTCACGCGTAGTGGTAGTCGACGCTCTTACTGGTATATTTGTCGTACTTGGAGGAATTGTAATACTCAAGGAACACGACCATATCGGTCGAAAAATAATTGCCGCAATCATTGCGTTCGTCGGAGTTTACCTCTTGAGATAACCAATATTTATTCTATAATCAATTCATGCAAAAGAAAGCGCTCATTCTTCACGCATGGTTAAGTAACCCGAATGATCATTGGTATCTATGGCTCAAAACTGAATTAAAAATAAAGGATACACCGTCTATCTTCCTGAAATCCCGACGATGAATTCTCAAGCTCCTGATCTTCAAACACAAATGGATTTTATCGAAAAAAGTATCCCACTCGATAAAGACTTCTTAATATTTGGTCACAGTCTTGGTTGCTTGCTTGCATTACGACTTGCGGAAAAACACGCATGTTCAAAAATGATTCTTGTGGCCGGATGGGATTTTAATGATTTAACAAAAGAGCACCAATCATTCTGGAAAACTCCCATCAATCACACAATAATCAAACAACATGTTAAACAATCAATCTGCATATCATCCGATGCAGATTTTTTTGTGAGTAGATTTCAATCAGAAGAAATGACCAAACGATTAAATGGAACATATATCCAAATTAAAGGCGCTGGCCACTTTACTACAGAGTATGGCATTACAAAAATTCCCGAGTTACTTCCGTTGATCTGAATTTTTTTCCTGTTCATTTTTTATAGTGGTGTATAGATACAACGCTGCAGGCATTACAGTACAAAGTCCGATCCAAAAAAATAATCCCATCGTCTTTGCCGTTCCCACACCATCTTGCATTCTCCCTACAAATATTCCAGCGAAACTTATCAAACCATTCGAGCATAACGCTATAGCGGAAAGCGCCGTCGCACGATACCGTGAGTCCATCTGATCATTCTGCAAACGTGACAATATTGGCTTACGAAATCCATCTGCAAATTTACGCATATACACAGAGGAAATCGCGCCAAATTTTCCCTCAAAATACGATAATCCCGATCCAATTGTCTGTAGCACAGCCAAAAATAGTGGTATATGCTTTTCTGATAATTTTTCTGTAACGACAGGTATTAATTTCGTACCCACTGCACGTATAAGATACGTACCTGCCACCAAAAGACCCATACTTACTGCAGCAAATCCTCCCTCGGCCAATCTTGGTTCATATAAATACCATAGGCCCACATAAGCTATAAATTCTATAAGAATACTAAAAAGCGAAATAGCCCTGATAATTTTATTACTTACGATATGAAGCATTCCATCAATATTTTGTCGTAAATACGCTTGAAATGTAAACTTTTGCGTATCTATCCTTGGTTCTTCTAAAAAGAATGCACCAATAAGCGCCCCAATTGCTACAAAAATAGACAACGTATATGGAAGATGAATATTGTAATTATAGAGATACCCACCAACTATACTCGCAAAAGCCATACCGATAGTACACCAAAAAAAGGTATTCGCTTCGGTCTTTTGATACCATACTTTTTCTTTTCCATTTTCTTTGAGAGAATCATACAATAACGCAGATAACGCCCCAGATTCAAATGCCCAATTGGCATGATAAAAAATATTAGCTATAAGAAATAACCAAAAATTATTAGAAAAACTATAAAGAATAAATCCAATAACTCCACAAACTCTTCCTATAATCACAGTCTTTTTTCGCCCGATAAGATCAGCTAGTGCCCCGCTTGGTAATTCCAAAAATAACGCCACCAAGAGTCCAACCGCCATTATGAGCGTAATTTCAGTAAACGATAAATACGTCCGCCAAATCAACACCCATACTCCTATGGCTGGATAAAACCATTGTAAAATGGAATCAATCGTAAAAATCTTAATATTTTTCCGCCAATTTGTTTTCACACTATAAGTATACAGACAAATTCCAATTTGATATACTTGACGTCGGATAAGTCCGACAAAAGCGACAATATGGAATCAAGCACATCACTGGAAGAACATCTCATATCTTTTGGACTCTCCAAACAAGAAGCCAATCTTTATTTAGCCCTTTCTGGTAAACCCGCACTCACTGCACTTGAATTATCACGTCTTTTGAGAGTTCCTCGAACATCGGTATACGACAATCTCACAAATCTGATCGAACAAGGTCTCATAGAGCGTATTATCAAATACAAAAGCCAACAATTTCGTGCATACCCCATCGAAACACTCCAAAGTATTGTAGATACCCAACAATCCAATCTCACCGTCCTCTCCAATTCACTGGCGTATCTTAAAACTCATATTCACGAAGCATCATTGGCTACATCAACTGCTACACAAGTACGCTACTATCACGGCACGACAGGAATTCGACAAATGATGTGGAATGCATTGTCAGCCGAAAAAGAAAATATCGGTTATTCAATAATGGGACGCAAAGAAATCGTAGGATCAGCATTTCTCAAACGGTTTCTTGAAGAATTCTCACGAAAAAAACTCATTGATAGAGTACTGATAAACTCAACCAAACATACGTTACAGTATCTAACCGACGGAAATCTTTCTATCGGAGGAAAGCTTGCTAACTTTGAACGCATCCGTGTACTTGAAACATCTCAATTACGGATCACAGGAGACACAACGATTTATAATAATATATTCGCAGTCATGTACTGGCAGCAAAAAGAAATTGTCGGCGTGGAAATCGAAAATCCTGAATTGGTCGCCATGCAAAAATCTATATTTGAAAATCTTTGGACACTCGCAAAACCATTAAAAATAAAGTAACATCAGAATATACATTGAAGGAGGCGGTATGAATATAAAAATTTCGGAATTGAAAGATTTGGGACTCAAAGCACTGGAAAAATACGGCTACACCGATGATGAAGCAAACATTATCTTGGAAATCCTGCTGTACGCACAACTTCGCGGAAACAATCAAGGCATCATCAAACTTATCGGCAAGGGTATTCCAAAAAGTCCTGACGCAGGTAAAAATGTTGTAACGAAAGACACCAAGCTATCAGCGATGATCGATGGCAATAAAAACATGGGTATGATTGCGATGAAACTAGCGACAGAAATGGCTATCGCCAAAGCCCATGAACATGGATTTGGTATCGTTGGCACATACAACACGTACTCTTCTACAGGAGCACTTGGGTACTATGCCGCAGCCATCGCCAAACAAGGTCTCATCGGCTTTGCATTTGCAGGTTCTCCACCAACGGTAGCTCCCCACGGATCATATGAAGCACTCTACGGCACAAATCCTCTCGCAATCGGTATGCCGGCAGATCCTGAACCAGTCGTACTAGACATGGCAACTGCCGCTATGGCCTACTATGGACTGATCGAAGCAAAAACAGCAGGTAAGTCTATCCCAGAAGGACTCGCGTACGATAAAAATGGCAATCCGACGACAGATCCATCTGCCGCTATGGATGGTGCAATCAAAAGTTTTGGTGGATACAAAGGATCAGGATTAGGCTTTATGGTAACTGCGTTTACCGGCCCACTCGTGGGGGCAGCGTTTGCGGGAATCGGACCGCGCGGTGACTGGGGTAATCTTGTCATGGCAATCGATCCAGAATTACTGGGAGACAGAAACGCATTTAAGAAAAATGTCACGCTCCTTGCCAATAAAGTCAAAGAAACCAAAAAACTTCCAAACGTAAAAGAAATCTTGCTTCCAAGTCAACGTGGAAACAAACTTACGAAAGAGCGATTACAATCAGGCGAAATTGAAATCGAGGATAATCTCTACAATGAACTCAAAAAAGTCGCAAACTAACGTTCCTCTTATTGGCTCTTTCTCGACGCGAACACTTGCCATAGGATGTTTGATTATTGTTGCTGCGGCATATTCGCTCCTCTCTGTTGGCTCACGCCTTCTTGCCGAAGGCTTCATGCCCATGACGCAAGTGTATATGCGTGTTGCACTGGGAACATTCATCCTTTTGGTGTTATTACGCAACAAACTTCGATGGTCAAAAATTATTTCCATGCCCAGTCGTGATTTGCTCATTCTCTCTTCCATGGGAACGATCGGATTTTCTATTGCGGTATATTTTGTGACACTGGGCGCTCTCAATGCAAAATTAGTAAATGTTGCGATAATATTTTCATCCGTTCCATTTTTTTCGTATCTCTATGCATATATATTTCTCAAAAAGCCACTAAACGCCAAACTTATCGGACTTCTTGCATTGTCGCTGATTGGTATTGTCATAGTTGCTACTAAATCATTCATCCCACAACTTGGAGCATTTGGCACAGGAGAATGGTTCACCCTTCTTGCCACAGCTACGATGGCATGGTTTTACGTCGGACGCAAACTACTCTCAAATCATCTTAATACCAGCGAAATTACTATCATCGTCATGGCAATCGCGACAATCACTGCGGTACTATTTGCGCTCACTCGAGGTGAATCGTTTACACTCTCGGCATTTACCAATCCGCATGTTTTATTGGGTCTTTTCATCGGAGGTGGTATGAACGCGCTCGTTAATCCTATCGAAATATTTGCATTCGATCATCTCGATGCAGTAACAGGGTCCCAAATCCTTCTTTTGGACACCGTCTTTGCTCTTCTTTTTGGCTATCTTTTTTACCAAGAACTAATCACATTTCCTGAAGTTATCGGCGGGCTCATCGTCATCTCCAGCGTCTATCTTGCCAACAAATTTAACAAATAAGACTATAGCATACGCGATAATACTATTATCTATTGCTATCATGTTTTAAAACATGATAGCAAAGAAAATAATAATCTAAAACGCTTTTTGACTTGCCATCTTTGCTTCCCGATGCCTTTGATGCCAACTGCTCCGAGCCACATGTTTTGGGAGAATAATATCAGAGAGCGCAAGTTCAATTTTTTGTATAAATCCTTTCAATTCTTCGTTTCTCAAAATAGATTCAATAATCGATCGATACCCACCTCGCCCAACTTGCATAGAGAGGCTTACCTTGCTTACCGTAGTAGAACTCACTTTCAACCATTTTGAAATCGTTCGTTGGTCATAGCGCTTGTACAAAAGAAGCGCAATGGATAATCGTTTCGCTATCATCAATCGTTCAGTGGGAGAAAGAAGATCATCAAGAAGTCGATTCACCGTATCATGCGATCTTGCCGCCGCTATGCTTTCCATGAGCACCTCATACACACGAGTTTCAATTTCTTTTTTCAATGGAATTCTCGAAACTTGTGTCATATAGTATTATGTTATCATGTTTTAAAACATGATAACATAACTCATTAATATATTTAATAATAAATATAAGGGTCTAGACTAGATAGTTATCTTTGAGGTCTTACGGTAAGTTCTTTAGGGTATGCGCTTCTCGTACCAATTCGTAATCCTCGCCGCGCTAAAATCTTTTGTTCAATGAGATTTCGTTTCTCTTGAGACAAAAAGCTATAAGCCATAATATCGTTTACTTTATTAAGAAATGATCCTAAAGGACTATGAAGTCGTGCTGAATAGAATGCTGCTGCAGCTTGCTCTGGTGTTGCTCTTGCCATATAACAACTTCATGGTATCACAATTATGAAGATAGTCAACTTACGCTTTTTTGGGAAGATTCTTGAAGATTCTTTTTCGTAATGTGGCGGTCGTCTCGACACTTTGTTTTTGTAATTCTTCAATGTGTGCGAGGGCTTGATCCACATGCTCAACTGTTGCTTGTGTCACTTCTTCTTTTTTCTCCTCTAGCGTGTCAATCATTTCATCTTTTAGTTCTCTGCCATGTTTCACGAGTTCTTTTCCTTTTTCCTGCAGCTCATCCAATCGATCTTCGAGATCATCTAAGACACTTTTACCACGCTTGGTAAGCTGTCCACTTACTTTTTTGCCTTCTTTGGTTCCCAAAAAGAAAATAATAAGCGCGCCAATTAACCCTCCTAAAAAAAATCCAAACATAAATTTATTGTCTTGATTTTGATGATCGCTCATACCTCGTCATCCTTTCGAAAGGTTTTAAACACAGAAAGCGCAGCCTTAATTCCACTCACAACTCCTGCCATGCCAGATACCGAGTCACCAACTGTCGACGTGACTTTTTTCGCATCATCAAGCATACTATTGGCTTTCACCAGAGACGTCTTGATTTCTTTGAGAATCAGATATACTTGAACGCCTAAGATAACCAGAAGAATCGTGAGGACTATGCTGATACCGATGATGGTTAACTGTACTGGATCCATGGGCAGAAACTAAAATTATGAGAACTCAATTAGTATACAACACTCAACAAAATTTGCAATGGATCAGTTACTGCTGCAGCCCCACTTCACGTACTGCGGTCGTCGTTTTTCCGAAGCGACTAGACGCCACAATTTGAATTTTATTTACCCCAGTATCTATTGCAATCTGCTCAAAAAACCGCCCATCATCTCGCACAACGGTGGATACACCATTTATCGTCACTGTCGCATCTGGATCAGTTTTTCCTTCTACAGTGATTCGTTTTTGTGTCACGATTGATTGATCAAGTGGTGCATCTATACGTAACATAGGGTTTGTGTTTATCCGTTTATACTGGAATCCCAGATAAGCAAAAAATAATAAAAGAAATGCCACGATGATGGTAGTCAAAAATCGAGAGGGTGTCATCTGAAAAAATGGCCTATTTAATGGATCTATCACCCCGTGTGGCAACAGACTTGATCTCGGTGTTTCCAATGTTTGACGTCTAAAAAATGCCATAGTTTGGTCTATGGGAAGCCCCAAAAACTCCGCATAATTTCTCACAAATCCTTTTGCATATGAAGGGGAAGGTAAGAGAGAAAATTCGTCATTCTCTATCGCAAGAATAAAACGCTCGCGAATTTTGGTAGCACTCTCAACTTTTGCGGGAGTAAACCCTTTTTTCTCACGTGCTTCTTTTAACAATGCGCCAACAGTTTTCATGATAAAACGTTACGCTGCTTCTGCTTCTTGTTGCTGTCGAGCCTCCAAAGCGTAGAAATCATCGGGATTTTTGATCACAACATCGCGAGGTTTTGCACCTTCACCAGGACCTATGATTCCAGCTTCTTCAAGTTGATCGATAATTCGAGCCGCTCGCGCGTACCCCACTGATAATCGCCTCTGAAGAAGTGAGGCTGATGCTTTGTCGTGCTGACACACAAGGCGTAAGGCATCATCAAAAAAAGCGTCTCTGCCGTCGCCGGAATTATTACCCCCGCCACCTTTTTTCATCGCGGTAAGTGGTTGGCTCGTCACTTCTTCAGTGTATTGGACAGCGACTTGTTTATCTTTAAAAAACTGTACTATTTTATTTACCTCTTTTTCTGACACGAATGTTCCCTGAATACGCATAGGCTTTGACTGATCAGGAGGCACGTACAACATGTCACCTCTCCCTAATAACTTTTCCGCACCTGGTGTATCCAAAACCACCCGCGAATCAATCATCGATGATACATTAAACGCCAAACGGCTTGGTATATTTGCCTTGATCAGTCCGGTAATTACATCTACACTTGGTCGTTGTGTCGCCAGTACCAAATGAATGCCAGTGGCTCTCGCCATCTGCGCTAATCGACAAATCGTATCTTCCACCTCAACGGGCGCATATGCCATCAGCTCGGCTAATTCATCGATAAGGATAACGATAAACGGCAATGCCTGAAACCCTGATAGCTCGTTAAAGCCATCTATATTTCGCACACCAACCTCTGCAAATTGCTTATAGCGCTTTTCCATCTCTTGGGTCGCCCAACGAAGCGCTGACAAGATTTTATCTTTCTCGGTAATGACCGGTGTCAATAAATGTGGAATACCGTTGTACCCCACCAACTCCACACGCTTTGGGTCAACAAGGATCAAGCGCACCTCCTGTGGGGTTGCACGAAAAAGAAGGCTACATATCCAAGAATTCAAAAGCACAGACTTACCAGATCCCGTCGTGCCAGCCACCAAAACGTGCGGCATCTTTGCGATATCTGCAACAAGTGGGTTACCAGATACATCAAGACCTAGCGATACAGACAATTTACTCTTAGATTTTTGCATACTGTCTGATTGCAACATCTTTTTAAGCGTCACAAACTCTAATCCTCTATTGGGAAGCTCTATGCCTACCATGTCTTTCCCTGGAATCGGCGCTTCTATACGGACTTGTCCAGTAGGTGCTGCCAAAGCAAGTGCCAAATCGTTCGTCAGGGATGATATTTTGGAAACTTTTGTCCCTAATGCAATCTTTAATGCATATTGGGTCACTGCTGGTCCCGGATTGACTTCTACGACTTGTGCTTGTATCCCAAAACTCCCAAGCGTCTTCTCGATGATATCTACATTGTTATGAACATTTCCCCGATCTGCCTTCTCCCCTGGACCATCTGAGAGAAGAGAGAGTGGCGGATACTCCCACAATTTCATATCATGTCCTGTATACGGATCGTTAATCTTGATAGTTGAAGGCTTTGTCGTGATGGGGAGACTCATGGGAGGCTTGAGTATCGGTTTTGGATCGACAGTATCTTCACGAATTTTTAGGGGTAATTTATCTTGTGGGAATAATAATTCTTTACGTTTATTCGGTGATCCCTTGGCAACATTGCTAATCCAATCAACTATTCCCTGCACGCCATCAAGGACAAAATTCATCACGGTATCAAGAGACGCGTTAAAAAATACAATGATCCCAATCAACACAACGCCCAAAAACAACAATATACTCCCCTCTGGAGAAATTGCTGTGACGACGGTATTCCAAAACGCAAGACCGACGTCTCCAGCTTGGGTGAGTCCTGTAAGACCGATTAGTATAATCGCACCTCCCATGGGGATATTTTGTTTCGCTATATCTGATTTGATCTTAAAAAATAATGTAGAAAGAGACAAAAGAAATATAGGAAGCGGAAACATAATCCATCCAAAATGAGCCATGAGGGCAACGCGAAGTGGTGAAAGCATCGTGCCATCGAGGAAAAAAGAAACACTAATAATTCCTGCAAAGAGCCAAAGCCAAATCGCTGCAACCGTATACACGGTCTGCTTTTTAAGTTTAATTTTAAAGCCATTTTGGCGATGATACTTGCGTCTAGACTTTGCTTTGAATTTCATACGCTAATATTATCCTATAGTATTATATTCCAAAATGCAAATTATGTGTTAAATCTCTTGGATCACTGAAACAATAAGTGGACTTCTCCCTGTTTCTTTCAAAAGAAACTTCCCCAACGACTCCTCTACATGCTTTCGCAGCTCTTGCCATACGATATGTTTTTTATGACTCTTTCGCACGGCCTCTGCTATAATATGTGTGGCTTTGGCTATAAGTTCTCCTGATTGTCGCACATACACAAATCCTCTCGTCACAAGCTGCGGCTTACCGGCCAACACGCCACTTGCCCGATCCACAGGTATCACGACGACGACGATCCCTTCGTGCGCTATCACTTGACGATCTTTTAACACCACATCTCCCACATCTCCAATACCCAATCCATCAATCATCACCTCTTGCAATTGTATCGTGTCTACGACGCTCGGTCTTTCGCCTGTACGAAATTCAAGGACCTGCCCACTTTCTGGAATCAAGACATCTTTGGCGTTGTACCCTATGTCTACCGCCAATCGCCTATACTGCATCACGTGTTTATACGTACCGCCGATCGGCATGACGTACTGCGGACCCAAAGCGGAAAGAAGAAGCATCATGTCCCCACTACTGCCATGTCCTGACACGTGCAGGTCTTCCATGATATCGCTATACGAGACACGACTTCCATGCCGATAAATCTCATCGATCATGCCATTGACATCATTTTCACGTCCAGGAATGGGATCTGCGGATATTATCACCGTATCCTGCTCTCCAATGGTAACAAATTTATGTGTATCTTTAGCGATACGCATCAACGCGGATTCTTGTTGTCCTTGTGCCCCTGCCACTATAAGAAATTGTTTGTTGGCAGGAATTTTCTTAAGATCCCGATCAAGCACCACCATGTCTCGGGGAAATTTCATATACCCTAACTTCACCGACGCTTCTACATTTTTATCGATACTTCTCCCTAAAAGTGCTATTTTTCTTCCATGGGCAAGTGCTATTTCTATGGCCAGTTGTATGCGAGAAATATTACTTGATTGCGTGGTAAATAAGACTTTCCCCTTTGAAAGCATCAGTTCTTTTTCAATCGTCTCACCGATTACTTGTTCAGACGGGGTAAATCCTGGCCGTTCACTTCCCAAACTATCACTTAACAAACAGAGAATTCCTTTTTTTCCCGCTGCATTTATTTTACCAATCTCTGACGGCTTGTTGTCCAAGGGCGTCATGTCAAATTTGAAATCTGATCCATGATAAAACGTGCCAATCGGTGTCTCTATGACGATGTGGGATGTATCAGGCACTGAATGGGTCACGCGAATAAAGGATAAACGAAACGGACCGATCGATAAAATTTTATCAAACGTGACTGGTTGCACGCGTTCTTTTATCTCTGATTCTTCCAATTTTAAATTGGCAAACGCCGCAGCCAATTGTGGTCCCCACATAGGGATTTTCCCGAGTTTAGGATACAAATACCGTATGCCACCGATGTGATCATCGTGTCCATGTGTAAACACCAGACCTCGAATGTATTGCTTCTTATCCTCCAAATACCGTATGTCCGGAATAATAAGGTCTACCCCAAACATTGAAGCGGTTGGAAATCCTATGCCACAATCAATAATCAATATATCTTTTAATTTCCCGTCATACCGATACTCATACACATACATGTTTTTGGTGACATTGCCCGTCCCGCCAAGCGGAATGACACGGACACTTTCTTTGCCAGATAACGGCGTACCACGAGCCTCAAAAATGTTTTTAAAATGAATTTTGTATGCCATAATTTTCAGTACGCCTCTACATACTCCTTAATGGTGGACTCATCCACTCGATACGAATTTCCTTTGCGCTCTACAATTTTGAGAGCGACTTTACGACAAACCGAATTAAGCGTTCTTTCAATACTGCGAATTCCTGCGTCATACCCCAATGGTCGCACTAATTTAGCCCAAATAGCATCATCAACCGTCAAATTTTCGGCAGTTAACCCTGACTCACGCATAAGCGCTGGCAATACATAGTCCTTTGCAATCTTAATCTTCTCTTCATCAGAATAGGATGGCATTTGTATCGGTTCCAAACGATCAAGTACAGCGGTTGCAATATTCGTTGTGTTATTAGCAGTTGCTACAAACAATACCTCTGATAAATCAAATGGATAATCGATGTAATGATCGATAAACGCACTGTTTTGCTCAGGATCCAAAAGTTCTACTAACACACCCATAATATCTCCCCTCGCTCCTTCTGCCACACGATCTATTTCGTCCAAAAGTATCACAGGATTTTTCGTACCTGCGTGTCGCATGCCTTTAAGAATCAGTCCTATTTCTGCATCGGGCCTCACGCGTGATTGCCCACGTAGTTCCAACCCATCTGCCATACCACCAAAGGGAATACGAACAAATTGTCTGCCCATCGCTTGAGCGATGGATTTGGCTAACGTCGTTTTTCCTGTTCCAACTAACCCTACCAAACACAAAATAGGAGCCCTACGCGCTAAAAAACCATGAGACAAATGTGCTTCATTACTCTGTGCTTCTTTCGTCCATCGGTCTTGATTTAATTTTATAACTGCCAAATACTCCATGATCCGCTGCTTTACTGGTTCCAAACCGTAGTGGTGCTCATGAAGAATGGCCCTCGCTTTATCCAAATCAAGTTGATCGACCGATCGCTTTTCCCATGGTAAATTAAGAATCCACTCTGTGTATCGGAGCATTTGTTCTATATGAACCCTTGCGGAGATATCGTGCTCTAAACGCTCTATCTCCTCAAAGTTTGCGATAACTCTCGCCTCTAAATCAGGGGGAATATGCGCATCTTTAACCTTTTTACGAAGTGACGTCACTTCATCCAGAAGCTTTGACATAGAATCATCATAACAAATTCATGACGGGAAATCCTTTTAGAATCTTCTCGGGCCATTTCTTCGTGGACCTCGATCAGATGGGCGTTGATCAGGCTTGGCTTTGGCATCTTCTCCAAAAAGCATGGAGAGATTGATGCGTCGCTGATCATCCATCTCAAGCACGCGTACTTTTACTTTGTCGCCTACTTTGACGAGTTCGTTAGGGTCGCTGACAAATCCCGCACTCATCTGAGATACATGAACCATGCCTTCTTTCCCAGGAAGTATCTCGACAAACGCGCCGAAATTGAGGATGCGTGTGACTGTTCCCTCATATTCTGTGCCTGCTATGACATCCTCTGTCAACCCCTTTACCCATGTGACGGCTCTATCCACACCTTCTTGCAACACGCCAGAGATAAATACCGATCCATCATCGTTGACATCGACTATTGCACCTGTGGCTGCAATAATGCTTTTGATCACCTTACCGCCAGGGCCAATTACGTCACCAATGCGTTCCACTGGAATCTTTACAATTTGCACTTTTGGTGCATATTGAGAGAGCTTTGGTCTTGGCGCATCAATTACTTTTGCGATTTTATCGAGAATCATATAACGAGCTACTTTTGCTCGCTCTAATGTTTCATCAATAATTGCATCGGTAATACCGTCAATCTTCATATCAAGCTGAATTGCGGTAATACCAGTTTTCGTTCCCGCCACTTTAAAATCCATGTCACCAGAAAAATCTTCTATGCCCAAAATATCGGTGAGTAATGTAAATTTATCTTTCTCTACCATCAGACCTATGGATATTCCAGCGACAGGGGCCTTAATAGGAACTCCTGCATCCATAAGCGCCAATGTTGATCCACAGGTAGATGCCATAGACGTCGATCCATTACTACTCATGATTTCTGACACCAATCGTATGGTGTATGGGAATACATCTTCAGATGGGATGACTGCCATGAGTGCTCGTTCAGCCAGAGCCCCGTGTCCAATTTCGCGTCTCGATGGAGTTCCTACGCGTCCCGTTTCACCCACAGAATATGGAGGCATACTGTAGTGGTGGATGTAGCGTCTGGTTTCCTCGCCCGTTGGACTCTCTATAAGTTGTGCCAAACTTGGCGCGCCAAGGGTTGCTATGGTTAATGCTTGTGTTTGTCCTCTTTTAAACATGGCACTACCATGGGTTCTGGTAAGAATTCCAAGTTCTATCTCAATTGGGCGTACTTCATCCAATTTTCGACCATCAAATCGCTTACCGTGCTTCGTAACATTTTCTCGCACCTGTTTTTTGAACAATGCATCAAGCGCTGCTTCTATATCTTTGACGGAATATACAGCTTCATAGGCTTCTGCAATTGTTTTAGCCAAAAGTCCCACTTCTTCGCCACCAAATTCTTTCTCCGCCTTCTTGGCAAATGCACCATCCATTTCTTTTTTGTAATCCGTTTCAATCTTGTGCTTTAAATCATCAGCTTCGGATACTTCAGGCAATACAAATTTCGGCTTACCCACTTCTTTTACCAATTCTTCAATAAGCTCAATAATTTCTGCATTTGCTTTTTTGGCTTCTCGTACCGCTTCTGACACAATCGCTTCTGGTGTCTCACAAAATCCACCCTCAAGCATGACTACTTTGTCTTTATTTGAAGACACGATGAAATCAAATTCACTCAAAGACTGTTGCGTGGTCGTTGGATTGACGATAAGTCCTTCTCCACCCTCTTGTGGCACGTATCCTACGCGCACTCCAGCGATAGGTCCATTCCATGGGATCGGAGAAATTGCGATTGCAGCTGAAACTGCGACAAGCGCTAATACATCTGCGTCATTTTCTCCATCAACGGATAATACCGTGATAATGACCTGTACATCTCGTTTAAATGCTTTCGGAAATAATGGTCGGATAGATCTGTCTATCACGCGCCCAGCGAGTACTGCATCATCAGTCGGTCTTCCTTCTCGCTTGACCCATCGTGATCCTTTGATGCGTCCACCGGCATACAACCTTTCAACGTACTCAACACTTAATGGGAAATAATCCAGTGTTGTTTCTTTACTCGATGTCGTTACTGTGGCTAACACCTGTGTCTCACCATAGGTCGCCATGACTGCAGCACTTGCCTGTTCGGCAAATCTGCCCACTTCAAGTGTCATTTTTTTCCCAGCAATATCGCGGGACTTCGTTATTATTTTCATATTATTTCTGTCCACTCTATCCTCCACCCCGCGTGACTATGTTCCCTAAGTGTAGCAGTGTGTTAACTTAAGCCTAATTTGGCTTTAATACCTTTATATCGTTTTGCGTCTTTTTTCTCAAGATAATTTAACAATCTTCGTCGTTTACTCACAATGCCAAGTAATCCACGTCGAGAATGATTATCATGATTATTCGTTTTTAAATGATCTACGAGATTTGCGATGCGTTTCGTCAAAAGTGCCACCTGCACCTCCGGGCTACCTGTATCTCCGGGAGCTACCGCAAATTGTAAAATCACCTCCTGTTTTTCTGGAGATGGGGCAACGGTTTCTTCCGTTTTTTTGACCTTAGAAGCTTTGGCAACTTTCATGGGCTTGGTAGCCTTTACTGGAGCTGCTTTTGCTACTACTTTTTCTACTTTTGTGACTACTTTTTTCGCCACTTTTGTTTTCGTTGTTTTTGCCATACTTCAATTCAATTTGAACCACTACTTCTGGTTTCTCGATTCACGTATTATACTGGATTGTGGACGTCTTTACAAGGGTGAAGGCTTTGTAATAATTATTATTTATCTACTACACGTACGCGCCTCTTCATATATTTATTTCTTAATAGTACTGTTGCGGCCACTGATCCATCTGCTACCATAATAAATAACGGATAACTAATAAGGACAATATTGAATGAGCCTACCGCAAGCAGTGAGAATAAACCAGCAATCGACGAAAAAATCCACAATATTACTGTTTCAGTCTCTGGATACTTATACGATTTCTCTATTGTTAAATATGTAGCTGATGCATCAATAAGAATAACTATATATAATGCAATTGCAGCCTCATTTGTTACATTCCATGCGAGAAGTCCTAACGCAGCTATACAAAGCACGATATAATCTTTTTTGCTAAATCCTCCAACGCCATATTTTAAAGAGAGAAGAAATATTATTACCACATTTACTGTGATGACTCCCGGAAGCCAAAGTGAATTCGAAGCACCTTTCGCTAATTGTGAAAAAAATGAAATGCTTCCGAGTACTGAATAAATAAACCATGTGACGCGCTGCGGCTTTGTCTTTAATCGTAAAATGTCTCGTATATACGGAAAAATCGATGCTATCACAAAAAAGGCTGACAAATATCCAAAAGTTTTTCCACCTGCTAATTATAGCAGAAACTGAAATTATCTTTGAATATCAAATTTTGTGCTACCATGTTTCGAAACATAGTAACAATGCTATAAGAAATTGGGGATTAAATTCAATATTTTTTCACTTCACGTTATCATGTTTTAAAACATGATAACATAAGACTATGTCAATCAAAATCAACATTATTTCAACAACACAATCCCCATTATAAGAAGCGCCATGCTCATGAGTTTTGGAACGACTCTTTTCTGCTCTTTCATAATATATATACCCCACAATACGGTGATTGGTATTTCAAACTGACTTGCCAATGTAATGAGTGAAATCGGTCCATTGAGAGAATACGCGGCATATATACAATATGCTGAAATACCATAAAAGGTACCAACGATAAATAAAATTCCAGTTGTAGATACTTTTGGTAATTTTACCCCTTCTATATATCGTGATACTGCCAAGGGAAACATAAATGCGACCGTCAGGAGGTACGTTAAAAACGTATACATAATAGCTGAATAATATGAGATTACCGCTTTATCTATCAATGCTCCAATGCCGAATAACACAGCAGTTGCGATAGCAAACTTAGATCCTTTCCCAAAATATATTCTCCCTCCCTCCCACGAAAGAATAAAAATGCTATATACGATAAGGAGTCCACCAATTATCTGTAATGCATTGAAACGCTCTCGAAATAATACCATGCCACCCAGAACCACAAAGAGTGTTCTACTTCTACTAAATAATCCGAACTCTGAAACATCAGAATGTTTGAGCCCTTCATAATACGTGACGATGCCAATCGCAATGCACATCGCTGACAAGACGAGTCCTGTAAGCGCCCATACATTTGTGGGTAATCTCATGGGCTCTAGGGAAGCAAACTGAAACGATACGAGTGTTGTGAAGAATGCCGCGATGATACCGATAAATACTGGTTCTGACTTTTTATCTGAAACGTATTTACTAATAATTTCCGCAATTGCGTAGGTGATCGCACTGATAATGGTGAGGGTAAACCAATTCATACATGCATAATAGCACGAACATCTCGTTACTCTATCGAAGACGAGCTTTTGAAAATCTTTGGCTTTAGCCAATCAGATGGTGGTGGTGTTTTAGGTACAACTGGTGCAGGAACTTCTTGTGGTTGCACCTGTGGTTGGACTACTTGTGGAGCTACAAATGTTGGAGCTGGCTGTTGTTGTTGGATTGGTGTAGAAATAACAGGCTGAGGTTGTACCGATGTTTGTGGTTGTGATACCACAGGATTATCCACACCAAATCGCTTGGCTCCCGCTTTAAGACACACGGATGCGACTTCAAATGCCATAGACGTGACATTTGCGTGCTTAAATGAGTCGGTTGCACTATAAATAGCGTTCAATAAATTCGTCGCGATATCTGTCGTTAATTTGACACCTAATGTTGCCAAAAACTCAGCCACCAACTCGGACGAAGAGGACGCGACGGGATCAACCAAATTAATCGCACCATAATTAGTATTTTCGTTATGTCTATCGATATTAATGATCGACTTGCCAGCAAAATTCTCCTTGTTATCCGTGTACAGCTTGCCAAACTCACCGAAATGTACGGTATCTACAGTTATGATACAGTCAGCAGTGGCTCCTTGATACGAATACTTTGCTTTCTCTGCGGTAAATGGTTCATGACCCGCTCTGTGTTCAATAACAAGATTAAATTTCTTATTTTCTATGTTATAACTTACTTTCTCAATAGAGCCATCCTCGTAATCAAGAGAAATCACGAAGTTTTTCTTCCCAAACTCTTTAGATACTTTATCAATACCAATAAAGCTTGAAAGCTCCACAGTCATAGCATCTGCGCATAATACCGTCGCTGATTTACCCAATGATACTAATCCCAAAGCAAGCGCTAAACTGCCACCCATGCTATCCATAGTAGGATGTGTGTGGGTGACAATCACGATATCTTTGGCATTCGTGACGATATCTTTGGCTTTGGCTAATGCTTGTTCGTAGTCCATAAAGAATACAGAAACTATCCTGTAGTATAGGGGATTATATCATCTTGGAGCGTAAAATCAACTTTTTTGTCAAATAACACACCACACTCCCCACCCACTTCCATTTTCGTAATATCGTCTTTGCCCCTATGAAGTGATTTTATACGCACGCGGACGATTTCTTCATCACCACGCATGATCCGCACACTATCACCCCGAGCAAGTCTTCCTGAGACAATTTTTGTACCTGCGATGCGATCCTTATCAAAAGGAAATTCTGCAACGATCTTACCCTTCCCAAGTTCACGCTCAAGTGAGAGTACTTCTGCCATACCATCAACCACATCTTTCATCTCGTCAAGGAGTTCATAAATCACTGAATACGTACGATAAATAACTTTCTCTATGCGAGCCAACTTTTCGATAACACTGTTGGCTTTTACATTGAAGCCAATCATAATCGAACCCGTCGCCTTTGCTTCTAAAATATCTGCTTCTGTGATGTCACCTAATCCAGTACGAACAATTTCTACTTTCTCTGATGGCAATGCTTCTACTATCGCCTCAAGTGACCCTGATACATCAGCTTTTATGCTTAATTTTAGTTTCTTTTTATCTGACTCAAGCATGGTGGCTAAGAAATCTACCGCGTTTGACGGTTGTGCTGTACGCTCAATTATTTTTCGTGGAATAAGCCCCTGCACGTCGGTAATAATCGAACCAACCATGGGAAGTTTGGTAAACCCCATCACCTCACATGGTGTCCCCGGACTCGCCTCTTGCACGGGCTTCCCTGCATCATTTTTGAGCGCTCGCACTTTAGCAACCACTTCATCAAACTCATAGAGTGTCGCGCCTCTTGTCAGTGTTCCTTCTTTCACTAAGACTGTCGCGACCATACCGACAAACTTATCGAGTCTTGTCTCAACGACCACTGCGCTAAGCGGTGCTTTAGGATCTGCCGTAAGTCCTTTCATGTCTGCCACAAGAAGAAGGAGCTCTAAAAGAGCTTGGACATTCGTACCTTTGGTGGCTGATACGGCTTGAAATGGTACATCACCACCAAAACCCTCAAGTTGTACACCAACCTTGGCTAAATCTGATTTCACCTTATCAACCATAGCTCCTGCAGCATCAATTTTATTAATCGCAACGACCATAGGAGTGTTCGCTGCCTGAATTTGTTTTATGGACTCAATGGTCTGTGGTTTGACACTGTCATCGGCTGCTACAACGAGTATTGCTATATCAGCAACACTCGCTCCTCTCGAGCGAATTTTGGCAAATGCTTCGTGACCGGGGGTATCGATAAAGGTCATCAAACGATCAGCGCCACTTTTGGTGTGTACAGAGATTTGGTAGGCACCGATGTGCTGGGTGATGCCACCGTGCTCTCGACTGACGACATTGGTTTTGCGGATAGTATCAAGAAGCGTCGTTTTTCCGTGATCAACGTGCCCTAAGACGGCTATCACTGGCGGACGTACAAAAACCTCTACCTTGTCTATTTTTTTTACCATATATAATAAAAGAATCTATTGCCATATCGTTTACGATGTAGGCACTTCTTCTTTTGCTTCTTCTTTTCTTGGAATTTCTGGTAACGTCGCAACGGGCTTGCCTTTGATATCAATCTTCCATCCTGTAAGCTTGGCCGCTAATCTCACATTGCCACCATCACGACCAATTGCTAAAGATAATTGATCTTCTGGTACTGTCACTACTGCTTCAAGCGCTTTTTCGTTTAAGACGATATCTATATCATGAGCAGGCGCCAGTGCCGCAATGATAAATTGTTTCGGATCATCACTCCATTGGATGATGTCTACTTTTTCATTGCCACCTAATTCCCCAATCACCGCTTGTACACGAACGCCCTTTTGTCCGACACATGAGCCAACTGGATCAACACCTGGGGTGGAAGAAAATACCGCTACTTTTGTACGATTCCCAGCTTCCCTTGCTATAACGCGAAGTTCAACCGATCCTTGTGCTACTTCTGGTACTTCACGAGCAAACAATCCTTGAACGAGTCCTTTGTGTGCACGAGAAACGATAATTTCGTTGCCACGCATGGTCTCTCGAATTCCTTCAATGTAGAACGTCAATCGTTGATTGAGGTGATACCGCTCTCCTTGATTTTGCTCTGGTGGTGGCATCACCGATTGCGTACGACCGATGTCAACAATAATATTTGATCCATCAAATCGAAGTATCATTCCAGGGAGTATTGTGCCAACCTTCGCTTCAAAATCAGACAGTACCGCTTGTTTCTCCGCTTCCCTGATACGCTGCAAAATAACTTGCTTGGCAGTTTGTGCCGCAATGCGACCAAATCCTGGGGGTGTGACGTCTTTACCTTCTTTAATTACTTTTGCTTCTCCTGTATCAGCATCAAGGGTAACAGTAATCTCTAGCGTTTCGTCTAAACCGTAATCCTTGCGATAGGCCGCCAAAATAGCAGCTTTAATTGTCTCTATGACCACCACGGGATCAATCCCACGCTCAGTGGCGACTTGATTTAATGCTAATGCAAATTCACTTCGTACAACTGCTGGCATAAGAGTATCTCCTCTTTATAAAAAAGGGTGGGTCTCCCCACCTCTCTCTCACTCTATAATAGTACCTATTATATAGTCTATGTAGCCTCACGTCAACGTTATTTATATTCCCGTGCGATGTAATTCTTCAAACAGCGCTTTTTGTTGTTTACTCAGTCTTGTTGGTACGGCCAGCTGAATTCTTACATAGGCATCCCCTCTTCCATTTCCTTGTACGTGTGGCACACCTTTGCCTCGAAGTCTCACAAGAGTGCCTGCCTGCGTACCCGCTTGTATGCGGATACTTACCGACCCATCAATGGTTATAACATCTACAATTCCACCCAGTGCTGCAAGCGTATATGGAATATCTGCTGTGACCACCACGTCATCGCCCTCACGTTCAAATCGCTTGTCCTTACGCACAGCAATCACCAAATCGAAATCGTCAAAACGAATACGCGAACCGTTATCTACCCCTGCTGGAATTTTTATAGACTTTTTGACAGATCCCTCTCCCGCCTCGCCTTTGGGCACATGCACTTCACGCGTGACCCCCTTTACTGCATCCATGAAGTCTATCGTGATCTCATAGGATGGATGTGCACGGCGTCGCTGTCCGCCACGTGCGCCTCCAAACCCACCACCGAAGAATTGCTCAAAAATATCAAATGGATCGATAAAGTCAGCCCCCCCCTGTCCACCAAAGGGATTACCACCACTTGAAGAATATGAGTATTGGAAAGGCCCTTGTCCACCCCACCCACCAGCTGTACTTCTTGGGGCAGCGTGTCCAAATTGGTCATATTGGCTACGCTTGGTGGTATCAGATACCACCGCGTAGGCCTCATTTATCTCTTTAAACCTCTCTGTCGCACCAGCACTCTTATTTCGATCTGGATGCCACTCCAAAGCAAGCTTACGGTATGCTTTTTTAATTTCATCGATCGAAGCTGTTTTCGAGACCCCTAATATTTCGTAAAAATCACGTTTCGTTGCCACTTAACTCACCACTTCCCCTTCTTCTACTTTCTTGTCATCTTTGACAGAAGGCTCATCGGTCTTAGGTGCTTCACCGTCGGCAGGTGGTTGGCTATACATACTCGCTCCAAGTTTTTGGACGACATCAGAAAGATCAGATGTTTTAGATTCCAAATCTTCTTTGGATCCAGACTCTAAGATATCCTTTAAGGCCTTTACCTTTTCTTCTATCGCGGTCTTGTCTTCTGGCTTTGCCTTATCTCCCGCATCCTTGACCATTTTTTCTGCAGTATAGATCATGTTATCCGCTTTGTTTCTGGATTCAATCTTATCTTTTTTCTCTTGATCTTCAGCGGCATGTTCTTCTGCTTCCTTACGCATCTTTTCGATCTCTTCTTTGGAAAGACCCGTTGATCCTGTGATCTTAATGCTTTGGGTCGTCCCTGATGCTTTATCCTTGGCGGTGACACTTAAGATGCCACTTGCATCTATATCAAAGGCAACTTCTACCTGTGGCACGCCGCGAGGAGCGGGTGGAATACCAGAAAGGATGAATCGACCAAGCGATTTATTGTCAGTCGCCATCGGACGCTCACCTTGCAAAACATTGATTTCGACAGACGTCTGGCTATCAGCCGCTGTAGAGAAAATCTCAGATTTGGTCGTCGGCACCGTCGTGTTTCGTGGGATAAGCGGTGTGGATACACCACCCAATGTCTCAACCCCAAGCGTTAATGGTGTGACGTCGAGTAACACGACATCTTTGACATCTCCAGACAATACACCTGCTTGTACTGCCGCTCCTACTGCGACCACTTCATCAGGATTGACGGTTCTGTTTGGATCTTTACCAAAAAATGCCTTGACAGATTCATATACTTTTGGCATACGCGTCATACCGCCAACCATAACGATTTCATTGATATCAGACACTTTCATCTTGGCATCGGCCAAACATTTCTTCACAGGTTCAATAGTCTTTTGGATAAGATCATCAACCAGTGATTCATACTTGGCTCTGGTAATTTTTGTTACCAAGTGAAGCGGTCCATCTTTGCCCTGTGTCACAAAGGGCAAATTTACTTCTGCTTCCATGGATGTGGAAAGCTCGATTTTTGCTTTCTCGGCTCCATCTCGTAATCTTTGTAAGGCCTGTGGATCTTTCCGAAGATCGACAGCGTGTTCTTTCTTAAACTCTTCTGCTAGGAAATCCAAGAGTCTTTTATCGAAATCATCGCCTCCCAAATGCGTGTCACCATTGGTTGACTTCACTTCGTAGACGCCTTCACCGAGCTCAAGAATCGAGATATCAAACGTACCACCGCCCAAGTCGTAGACTGCTATCGTGTGGACATTTTTCTTATCCAATCCATAGGCAAGTGCTGCAGCCGTCGGCTCGTTTAAGATGCGCATGACTTCAAGCCCTGCAATCTCTCCTGCTTGCTTTGTGGCTTGTCTTTGGCTATCGTCAAAGTATGCAGGCACCGTGATGACTGCTTGTTTTACTTCTGTTCCCAAGAAATTCTCAGCATCTTTTTTGATCTTTGCAAGAATTTTTGCAGAAATTTCTTGTGGCGTGAATTCTTTGCCTTCCACCTCAACCACCGCCATACCATTTTTACCAGATTTAATCGTGTATGGTAACCATTTCGCGTCGGCTTGCACAGATGGGTCGGTAAACTTTCGTCCCATCAATCGCTTGGCGGAAAAAATCGTTGTTTTAGGATTTAACACCATTTGGCGTTTGGCTACATCACCTGCGACGTTTTTGATGGGGTCAACTACCGATGGAATCGTATTGCGACCTTCTGCCGAATGGATGACCGTCGGTGCACCACCCTCCATAACGGACACACAGGAATTTGTTGTACCTAAATCTATACCAATAATTTTTGCCATACTCTCCTCCTTTAATAAAAATTTATACTTTTTTACCTACTTTCACCTGTGCCACGCGTAATACTTTATTGCGAAACATATACCCCGCAAGCGTCTCCTCTATAACTATATCGCTTTGTCCTTCTACAACTTCTATGCATTCCATTTCGTGGGGATTAAATGGTTTGCCGACGACAGTCATTTTTTCTACACCCTGTTCTTCTAAAACAGCTAATAATTGTTTGTAAGCCAAATCAAATCCTACATCTTTTATATGTGCTTGTACTTTTGCAAACGTATCCACAACAGGTAAAAGTCGTCCCATGACAATCTCTGAGGCATACAGTCGAGCTTCTTGTACCTGATCACGTGATCGTTTCTCCAGATTTTGATAATCTGCCACCGCACGAATGTATTTATCTTTCCAATCTTCTCCCTCGTGTACCACCATAGGTTCTTTGACTGTCTTTGGTTCTTCTACATCTGACACTGGTTGTTTTTTTGTGTTCATACGATTACCAACTTGCTGCAAATTCATCAATAAGGCCTCCCATATATCGAACAATCGGAATGACAAAGGGATAATTGAGTCTTGTAGGCCCAATCACACCAATAGCGCCAGAGACATGCGTGGTACTAAATCGTCGACACACAAACCCACATTGCGACAGCGGTCCGAGCGTCAAATCCGTCCCAACAAGAATAGAAAACGTATCTTGATGTTGTTCTAATATTTTCCACCAAAATTCAAATTGATCAAGTGTAACCAATAAATCATGAGTCAACTGATAATCGTAAAACTCTGGCATCGCCAAAATATTTGCCGCTCCCGCATAATATAAATCACCTTCGTTGGTCGCAGTAATAGCCAACATGTGTGTTTTTTCCGCCAATGTTTTTGTCGCTTCCCGAAGTAACTTATCTATCTCTTGTCTGTGATCCCAAATCTTTTCTTTGACCGCCACTTCTTCCGCTACAGACATATCTTTGGGCTTCATCAGATGATCCACATAATAACGAAGTGCCACAGGAGTGGGACTTCTGCCCGCTGACGTATGTGGTTGATTAAGCATCCCAATCTCGGTTAATCTGACCATTTCGTTACGAATCGTTGCTGGAGATACCCCGAGATTATATTTCTTCTCAAGCGTCTCTGAACCTACTGCTTCAGCAGACGATATATACTCGTCAATCACTGCTTTCAGTATCTGTATTTGTCGAGGAGTAAGATCAGAAACACTATCCATTTAGCACTAATATACATCGAGTGCTAATTGCTGTCAATAGGTGTATTGCTTCTCTCAATAAACTTACGCATAATAGATGAAGACATGAAAAAAATTGTTTTGATATTGATTGGAATTATTACACTTCTTGCGATACCAGCGACCGTGTTTCTTTCGATGCGAAGTCAGGAATTACGCAAAAAGGCCGCACCAGCGACAACTCTCACGCTCTCACCGACCACCGTCACCAAAAAAATCGGTGATGAATTTACTCTAGAGGCCAAAATTAACACGGGCGATAATCAAGCCATCGCCACAGAGATAAATCTTATATTTGACGCGACGAAACTCGAAGCAATATCGATCACAAACGGTGCTGCGTTTCCAAACATCCTCTCCTCTGGCTCTGTAGGTGCAGGGACTGCATCCATCGCTGTTGGAGCCGCCAATACAACGACCCCAGTCAAAGGCGCCGGCACTGCTGCAGTGATCAAATTTAAAGCACTTGCAGCAACAACCTCGCCAATATCAATCAAATTTTCACCAGAAACATTTGTTGGCGCGTTAGGTGAAAGCACGACAAACGTGTTAGTCAGTTCTATACCAGCAACCATATCCATAACCACTGCAACAGGTACGACAGGGACACCACCCACACCCAACACAACGATCACACCTTCTGTATCGCTGACACCGACGCTGGCTGCATCTTCAAGTGCTAGCGCATCAGCATCTGTGACGTCTTCCGCGCTACAAATTACCTCACCGACCAGTAATGAAGCGCTGGTCACAAAACAACCAACCATCAAAGGGAAGGGACCGCCAAACTCGACCGTCACCATTACGATTTACTCTGAACCGCAAACCGTCACCGTGGTGACTGACGCCAATGGTAACTGGTCCTATGCAGTGCCAGCCCCTCTTGCAGCTGGTCCACACACCATTGTCATAGCGGCACTTGATCCCACGACCAATCAAACCAAAACGGCGACACTGGCATTCGTCGTTTCAGATGGTTTGGAAAACGGTGCATCGGGAAGTGCCATGCCCGTATCCGGCGTAATCGAACAGACACTACTTCTTCTTTTTATTGGTGTAACATTTATTATTGCAGGAGCCATCCTGCCAATGATTTCGACCCATAAACTATGAGCGTATTCATTCGACATGTCACCAATCGTACGACCTCAGTAATCTCACTTGTCGCACTGATTATATTCTTACCACTCTTTCTTTTGGCTATCAAAGAAACAATCACCCTCGTCTCTCGGGCAAGTGGCACATCAGCCAATATCATTGTAGATACCAAAGCACAACTTGAACCGATAAAAACCGATTTCTACCACGCGTTTGCACAAGGAGGCGAGGAATCAAACGATATGATCGCATCGATTATTGGAGACGTCAAAGCTCTCAAGCCCAAATATATACGGATTGATCATCTCTATGATTATTACAATGTCGTTGGGAAAAATGGCGACAGCCTCACGTTTGATTGGAGTCGATTAGACGCATATATAAACTCTCTTACCGCAACAGGTGCCAAACCCGTTCTTGCACTCTCGTATATGCCATCCGTCATTGCCAAAGATGGCGGTATCATCAACGCCCCAAATAACTGGGATGACTGGGCACTGGTCGTACAACGAACCATCGAACATTATAGTGGCAAGGCTGATCGAAATATGTCAGGTGTGATCTATGAAGTATGGAATGAACCGGATCTGGCACAATTTGGCAGCTGGAAGATGGGTGGCGATAAAAGTTATCTTACTCTATATCGCTATGCGTCTATAGGCGCCAACAACGCACAAAACACCAACGCATTCTCACTCGGTGGTCCATCCACAACGGGTCTTTATAAAACATGGATTATGGGTCTTGTCACTTCTGGTAATCGCGTAAACTTTTTCTCTTGGCATTCATATTTAGCTGATCCCGTACGCTTTGCGACAGATCAAAAAAATCTTATCGATTGGCTTTTACCCTATCCTCGATATACGCTCCTACCTAAACTCATCACTGAATTTGGATTTACGGGTGCCAAAAGCAAAGGGTATAGCGGCATGTATGGAGCCGCTCATGCAGCAGCCACCATTCGACAACTTATTTCTGGCGGACCTACGTACCTGTTTAGCTTTCAATTAAAAGATGGACCACTACAATCAGATGGCAGTGGTTGGGGGCTTCTAACCCATGATGATAATGGTCTCAAAAAGAAACCACGATACTTCTTATACAACTTTATAGACAGTATGGCTGGCACACGGCTTAGTGTTTCCGGAGAGGGCACATGGGTCACTGGATTTTCCAGTAGTAAAGACGGTGTGATTCGCCTCATGCTGGTTAACTTTGATCAAAACGGTAATCATACAGAAGATGTTCCTGTGACCTTTGCCAACCTTGACATTGGCGCCTATAAACTCAAGACTCGCTTCCTCGTCGGAAGAGAGATTATTTCTGATGTCACCATCAACGAATCATCATTCACCACAACGATACGTATGCCAGCGCAAAGTGTTGTGATTCTAGAGATAGTAAAGTCAAATTAAGATACAGGATCATTGGTCCCACTACTTACCACTTCCTGTACAGGCTCTAAAAACATTCCTCGAACATTACCAACTCGTCGTACGAGCCGAAGTAACGACTGCACCTGCTCTACTCCCATCACCCACGAGAGAAATACATACGTCGAAAACCCAACAAACGCAGTCAAACCGGTCAGCAACAATAATCCAAACGTCCGCGTCGTGTCAAAGACAAGCTGATCCAATAATTTAATAGGAATATATAGTGCGACACCGGTGACCAATGCCGCAAGCACCATTTTAAGTGACGGCACCAAAAGCATCTTACTTATAAAGCCTTTCACATGCCTATTTAAGTAATATAATAAAAGCAGCGCGTTTACGATGCTTGCCACAGACGCTGACACACCCAAAGACCACACGGGCCATTTATAATACATGACGAATAAAATACTGAGCAATGAATTTACCAGAACACTCGCGATACCAATCATTACGGGCGTTTTACTATCATACAACGCATAAAATGCCCGTGCCAAAACCTGCACTATTGCCTGCGCAAACAACGAAATGCTAAACGCAGAGAGGGTCATACCTGTGGCAACTGTTGCAGCCCAATCAAATTGTGACGCGCCAAAGACCAATCGTACTACAGGAATGCGTAATACAATAAACAATACGGACACAGGCAACACAAGGAATAATATTTGATGTATTGCGTTGACAATCATGCGCATAAATGCATCTTTATCTTCTGTGGCAGACACTTTGGATAACGAAGGTAATGCAGCTTGTGCAATAGTCGTACCAAATAATCCGACTGGTAATTGCTGCAAGTGCTGAGCGAAATTAAATATCGTCACCATTCGCGCCCCCAATAAACTCGCCATCATCAGGTCAATGGTCGTATCAATCTGGGATATCGCAAGACCAAACGTACGCGGACCCATAAGTCTGCCGACTTCACGCACACCGGCATGTTTGACGTTTACCGAAAAACCGTGTTTGTACCCCACCTTTATAAGCAATGGAATTTGTATCAGTGCAAATAATAGAGCTCCTATTGCCACACCAATAATCGCTCCCCATAGTCCATACGTATGCGAAAAAAGAATTATACCTATAATAATACCTATGTTATATAACACTGGTGCTGCAGCCGGAATCAGAAACAAATTATGCGATTGCAATATACCCGTAAATACATTACCGACAAGTAACGGTCCTACTTGAAACAAAATCATGAATCGTGTGTATGCGCTCATTTGACGTATTTGATCAAGAGAAAACCCCGGTGCCATAAATCGTGAAACCCACTCAGCACCAAAAAATACTGGGATAGCCAAAAAGAAAAACACAACCAAACTCAGGTTGATAAGTGATGATGCCAATATTTGAGCATTTTTTTCATCATCCTTGGCGATATATCGCGAATACACAGGGATAAACGCTGAGGTGAGTGCACCCATAACCAATAATTCAAACAACGCGTTTGGTATGCGAAATGCCGCAAAGTACACACCGAGTTCTTCAGGACCAAAGTAGGAGGAAAGCAATCGATCCCGTACTAATCCAAGCACACGCGACAAAAACACCATCGAGACTAAAACGAGTGCTGCAGAGCCGATGGAATTTTGCTTTTTGGTAAAAACTGACCACAACTTTTCCATGTTTACCCGTATTGTATACTACATAATCCTTGACCTGCTAGGTGTAATAGTCTATACTTTCCCACATGCCTATCACAAAACAAGCGTCCAAAAAACTGCGCCACGATCGCGTCAGAACCAAACAAAACACAAAAATTCGTCATGACGTGGACATGATAGTCAAAAAAGCACGAAAAAGCCCAACCGCCAAAACAATTTCTGCTGCATTTCAAATATTGGATAAAGCTACCAAAGCGCACAGCATCCACAAAAACGCCGCTGCAAGAACGAAATCAAGGCTTTCGAAACTTTTCAAGAAATAATTCTTCATTCGACAATAGGCACTTGGCATTCTATACTTATTAGTAAATGCCTACAAAACAAATTTCTATCAATTTATTAGGATCTCAAGACCTCGAACACACGCCATGGGGTCGGATAGTCGCATGGGCGACAACGTACGGCAGATACATCATGATCACAACAGAGATTGTCGTTCTTTTGGCATTTATTTCTCGCTTTAGTTTGGATCGCAAGCTCACAGATCTCACAGAAGAAGTGACACAAAAACAAGCTATTTTAGAAGCAAATGTTGATTTGGAAAAGGACATAAAGTCCCTGCAATCCAATCTCACAACAATCAAAAAATTATCAGCAGATCAAAAGCCTCCGATAGACATCGTCATAAGCATGGAAACACTCTTGCCATCGGATGTATACCTCACCTCGTTTGAACTTTCACCCGCTAGGGTATCACTTGCGGCGGTTGCTGGCACGACACAGGGATTTTCACAATTTTTGGCAAATGCTCAGTCAACGAAACTATTACAAAACGTCACGCTTGGCGACATAAACAGAAGTCCAGAAATTGGTATAGAATTTCATCTGACCGCTGATACGGGATCGATACAATCAGAACCCAAAAAATAATATGGCATCATCATTTGACGCACAAACGCTACAGAATAAATTTAAGCGCTACTACAAACAGCAGCTTGATGAAAGTCTAAAAAAACCGAAAATGAGGGCGACGTCTGCCACGGTATTTTCATTTTTGGCGGTATCGTTATTTGCATGGTATGCTGTACGACCCACAGCACAGACCATCATTCATCTTCGACGCGAAATCATCGATAAAACTGAGCTCAATAAAAAAATGGAGGATAAAATTACTGCACTCATAGAAGCGCAAGGCCCGTACGAAGAAGTTGAACCTAAGCTTTCACTCGTGAAACAAGCGCTTCCTCACAATCCCGATGGCGTGATCCTTGCCCGCCAAATCCGAAATTTGGCCCTCATTGCAAATGCATCAATTTCAGCGATACAAATACCGTCGCTCCCGCTTTTGTCACAAGAAGCTACTGCTGGCGCAAAGACTGCTGCTGCAAAACCTATTGAAGAATTCCCTGTCTCAATCGTTCTTGCTGGTCAATATGAAAATATCAGAGCGTTTCTCACGGGTTTATTAAATCTCAGAAGAGTAACAGCGATCAATACAATCAGCATAAAGCAATTTGCTCGTCGAGGGGAAAGTGACGGCTCCCTACAATTATCTATTGGATTAAAATCATACTATACGACACAATAATACCATGGATGACGATAACAATTTATTACTTATCGCAGTATTTACCACCCTCACCATTTTCTCATGGGTTTTTTTTGAACTGGTAAAAACGACGAAAACGTCAACCGTAAGCTCGACAGTTCAACTACTATCCGCACCGTTATCATCAAAAATTGACATCGACATCATATCCGATTTAGAAACGAAACAAACATTTGATTAACGTATGCCACAAAAAAAGATACCAACACTATTAGGACTTGTTTTATTGATAGCTGCTGTAGCAATATTTGGCTATGCCTTTGATCGTGTCGGACCACTACTCACGATTGCCAGCACGTCAGCCGCACCAGCAAACGTGCTGATATCAAACATATCAGATTCTGGATTTACGCTAAGCTGGACGACTAAAGCGCCAGCAACAGGTGCGATTACCGTCGAGTCTGACGATGGTAAACATGGTGTCACATACGATGAACGAGATACGTCTCGCGTTTCCACCACGTCACAAATATCGCTTGGCATCTATACTACACATACGGCGACATTTCGAAATGCTAAACCGAATACATCATACCGCATAAAAATCATTTCCAATGGCACACAGTATCAAGATACAAGTGGCAATCGTTACGAAATCAAAACTGGACCACAACTAGAGGGCAATGGCACAGGCATAGAACCAGCATTTGGCACCGTTACAACCACAACTGGTCAACCAGCCGAAGGAGCACTCCTCTATCTTACACTCGAAAACGGACAACTGCTTTCGACCATAGTAAAGTCATCTGGTTCATGGGTCATACCACTAAATCTTGCAAGACTTGCGTTTCTAGATGCCTATATTCCTCCAACAGAACGCATCGATGAGACGCTGATCATCCGCACAAACGTGGAAGAGAGCCAAGTGTTGTCTGACACATTAAATGACAATCCTATGCCGGAAATTATGATAGGAAAAACCTATGACTTTAGAAAGCTTCAGGTAAATGCAACAAAAAAAGAGCTCACCACCGTACCACCCTCGGTTCTTGGCACAACGACGTCTACAACTCCCATAGGCGTCATCGCCATCACAAAGCCAAAAGATAATCAGGCTTTACCCACAAATTTTCCTATATTTCAAGGCACCGGTGTTCCAAATAAAAACATTACATTGATTATAGGAATTACAAATCCCCAAGTGGGGCAAACAACCGTCGGCGTTGATGGGATATGGCGATATACCCCTACCACTGCCCTATCGATCGGCAAACAAAGTGTCACACTCACGACTACTGACGCGCAAAACAAACCTGTAGCTATGACCCACATGTTTGAGATCCTCAAAAGTGGCACACAGGTCTTAGGAGAAGCCACACCGTCTGCCACAATTGCACCGACACCCACAATCGAATCTACAAGTTCATCAACGCTTGCGGGCGAACCAATTCCAGATACGGGATTTCCTTTGCCACTCATCTTACTTCTCTCGCTGGCTACCCTTTTAATCACCAGTGGTGGATTTATGCTTCTTAAACCAAAGAGCATATTGACTCTTGATAAGGTATCTTAGTAAGCTAAAAGGAGGAGAAAAATATCTTCTTTACGTATATGACAGATGACAATGTAAATCCTACAAGTAATACGACAATACCCGTAGAGCCGCCACCAGAACCGATAGTACCCAATGAGAAAGAAGGTGTATCTTCCCCTGCTACAGAATTTGTCAATCAAATACTTTCGACTCCGCCAGCTATCAAAGAACCTCCACTTATTCCATACCAAACTCCTAAGAATGGTAAACCAAAAAACAAATATCCAATCGGAATAATTATTGGCTTAATATTATTTCTAGGAATCGGGGCAACAGGTACATATTTTATAACCAAGCAGGGAAATTTAGCAGACAAGAGAGGATTTGCACGAGAACTAGATTGCCGCGATGAAGGGTGCAGTCGTGGATATTCTTGTAAAAAAAGAGGTACTAGTTATGGATGCATAGCTACCGGAATCACTGCCGCCCCAACCAATACAACCAATACAACCAATAATCCACAAGACAACGCAATAAACACACCCACCCCTACTCCAAATTTATGCGGAGGTCGCGCGTATATTTGCCGATGGCAAAACGAGTCATACTTTAACACTGTTACTTCAAACAAAGCAGCAAATTATATTTCATGTAACGGGGACAAACCAAACCCCGGATCTATAAGTGGTGATGATGGTCGCTGTGGTCGACCTGTCGCACAAGACAATTCTTGTAACGGGCTTGTCCGATCGAGTAATGGTGAAGCAAATCACGGCGGGTTCGTCGGTTGCCAAGGAAAAAAGAATTGTTTCTGTGGAGGGTCTAACAATTCAACACCAGTTGGAGGTACATACTCAGGTGGCACTATTCAATGCTTTGATGATTATGCAAATGATAGTTGCGGTAAAGATACTACAGTAGTTAGCGGTAATCCTACTGCCACACCAGGAGACAATCCAAACGACACACCTACACCAACAACACCAAATACTCCCATCTGTACCAATATCAAAGTGTACAAAAATGCTGTGCAAGTTGCCCCATCTACCCTGCTTCCTGAGGACACCGTCACCATTGCAGTCGTAGGCACAGGCAATCCAACACAAGCTAGATTTAGAGTAAATGGCGCACAAATTGCAGGAGACACGGATACAGATCCAAACTGGACCACAACAACAACAAAAAATGCGTCTTTGGAATATTTCGTGTCATATACCATACCAACAGGTGTGACAACCTTCTTGTTTGAAGGAGAAACATTCGCTGCAGGAGCGTGGCATTAATATATGAAATTCTTGAAGAAATATTGGTATTTGATAGCAGTCACCATCATCACGGTTGGTCTTGGTGTAGTGGCGTATTTGACATCAACCAAATTAGACAATGAGACCTCTGTGGCGCCAAACGTACCACAGGTGACTCCAAAGGCAGTCAGCAACGCGTGCAAAGTATCTTTTAGCATTACAGCAAACACTCCTACACCAACCAATACAGGCACCCCGTCAGGAACACCAACCAACAC
>JBBTUH010000008.1:45780-69472 GCA_038063875.1 Patescibacteria group bacterium
AACACCAACCAACACACCAACAGATACCAGTAACACGGCACCGGTGTGTACGGATCTTGCCTTGAATCCAACCAGTGGCACTGCACCATTTACGGTAACACTCAAATGTACAGGCAAAGATATTGATGGCGACATTACGGCAGTTGAATTTACTCTTCCAGATGGAACGACCAAGTTGATAGAGCAAAACGTGGGAAGCCTAGGATCTCTCTCTACCACCTACACCGTGCCTACCGATGGTTCATACAACTTCTCCTGTCGCGTACGAGACAACAATCAGAAATTCTCTGACGTGCCTGATGCGTGTCGCAAGTCTCTACACCTCAACGTCGAGGTTACCCCGACACCACGACCAATCGGACCGACGAGTACTCCAACACCGATCCCGACACCAAAGATTCCTGTCTCTGGTACACCATCGATATTGGGTGCATCGGTCGTTGCTGGAGGACTCTTCCTTCTCCTTCTTGGATTGGCGTTTTAATGTAATTTACTTTTTACAAACTCGTGGATAGCATCAAACGATTCTTTTGGGAGAAGCACATACCTGCCATACCAGCTTTGTGGTGGTACATACAGTTGATCTTCTATAGATAGTTGTTTTGACTTCCCTTCCCTGATGCCTACAAATAATTTACCAACCGTCATAAGCTGACCAATATTCATATCTGTATCAGACGCGTCATCAAACGCTTTATAAAGAGACAGAATCAACGACGGCTTCATCAACACATCTTTTGATGTTAATCGTTGTTTCATGGCAAGCAATACCTCTTGTTGACGTTTACCGCGAGCAAAATCCGTACCTTCCCCTCCTACCGCGTGTCTGCTTCGTACGTACTGTAATGCTCGACTGCCATCCATATGTTGGACACCTGCCTGAAATGTAAGCGGCTCATATCGACAAGCAAACGTTTCGTCACCACTACACATATCGTTTTCTTTTCCTACAATCGGAAACTCGGAATCGATAAATGCCACAGGAACATTTATAGTAATCCCACCAACTAAATCAATGATTTTTTCAAATCCCAAAAAATTAAAGACGAGCGTATGTTGGATAGGTAGCCCAACCATGTCTGAAATAATTGCTTTTGATAGTACAATGCCACCACCTTTTCGTTTGACTTCACCATAATGATACGCACTATTTACTCTATCTTTGAGGGTATCTGACCAGATATCACGAGGCACTGAAATCATAGACAACGCCTTATTTTCAGGGTAAAACGACAAGATAAGCTGGGTGTCTGTAAGATCCGCACCATCATGTGTACCACCCGCAATGCCTAAAAGTAATATATTTACACGCCCATCAATAGGGGCTAAATCAACCCCACGCCCAAATACAAGGGAAAGCGTCGTCTGAGGGGTCAACCCTGTCGCACGCATAAAGATACTCGCCCACACAATCCCCTTGGTCAAAAAAACCAACAATATAAATAAAACGCCAAACACGACAACGATTGTAATTGGTTTACGACGCATTGGTAATAATTTTAATAAATTTTTCGGCATTTAAACTTGCACCTCCCACGCCCACACCGCTTATATATTGTTGTGATGTAAATCTGGCTACGTTTTCTGGTACGACACTCCCGCCATACAACACCTCAACTGCTCCTAAAATATCAACAATTTCTTTGGCGGCAGCGTTTGCGCTTTCAGGCGTTCCTGCCTGTCCAGAACCGATAGCTGTCAATGTCTCATATAAAATAAGTCCTTTGCCCGCATAATCAGGAATAAAACTGCATAATTTTTTTGCTTGTTCTATATCGGAAATGCACACCACGGGAATTATGCGGCTCTCTATTGCTTTTTTAACTTTTTGACCCACTTGTTCATCTGTTTCCAAAAGATATTTTCGTCGTTCGGAATGACCAATCATTGCATACTGCACAATTCCCTTAACCATTGATGCTGTTATTTCTCCAGTATACGCGCCAGTATCAAAACTAGAGATATCTTGTACTCCCAATAATGATGGGAAAGTTGAAAGATCAAAAAGCGGCAAATGATGATATGCAGGACATAAAATTATCTTCACGGTTTTTGGCAATTCATTGGCATGTTGAAGATAAATATCTCTCCAAGCAATCGCTTCTTGGGGATTCTTATTAGACTTCCAATTCCCAAGAACATATACATTTTTCATATGATAAGATTATAAACTATGACTACCACGCTTCTCAATGACCTCAATGCCGATCAACAAAAAGCCGTCAGACAAACCGATGGACCAGTACTTATTCTTGCAGGTGCTGGCAGTGGAAAAACGAGGGTGCTTACCTATCGCGTCGCCTATCTTATGGCAGAAAAAAAAGTACACGGCACCAACATCCTGATGCTTACGTTTACCAATAAAGCAGCAGAACAGATGAAGCTGCGTATCCAATCGCTTTTAAAAACTCATCAAATCTCTGACATGCCGTATGCTGGCACGTTTCATTCACTCTGTGTCACCATATTACGTAACCACGGATCGCATATAAACATCCCGACTAACTTTAGCATCTATGATGACAATGATCAGATGGATGCGTTAAAACTTGTGATGGAAAAACTAGATATATCACAAAAACAATTCAATCCTCGATCAGTCTTGGCTACGATATCACAAGCCAAGAATGAAATGATAAACGCCCTAGAATACCCACAATACGCCAGAGGGAACTTTCAAGAAACAGTCGCACGACTCTACCTTTCCTATCAACAACTCCTTGTCACAAACGGAGCACTCGACTTTGATGATCTACTGCTAAAAACCGTTACATTGTTTCAAAAAGTGCCAGACGTGCTTGGCGAGTATCAAAATAGATACGAGTACGTCTTGGTTGATGAATATCAAGACACCAACAAAGCACAATATTTGCTCACTAAACTTCTATCAGGAAGATGGCAAAACCTCACGGTCGTCGGCGATGCATCACAAAGCATTTATAGATGGCGAGGTGCTGACTTTCGAAACATCGTCAATTTCAAAACAGACTTTTCCGACACAAAAACATTTCATCTCGAACAAAACTATCGTTCTACCCAAACCATCCTTGATGCGGCGTTTGGCGTGATAGGCAAAAACACGACACACCCAATCCTCAAACTTTGGACAGATAAAGGAATCGGCGAAAAAATCAGCCTCTATGAGGCGCGAAATGAACACGATGAAGCATCATACATCGCACAAATAATCCTTCAGTCACGCGAGCCTTTTTCACATTTTGCAATCCTCTATAGGACAAATGCACAATCACGGGTACTTGAAGAAAATTTTATACGAAACGGTATTCCCTATGCTCTCATCGGCGGCACGAGATTCTATGATCGTAAAGAAATAAAAGATGTCCTTTCCTATATGCGTCTGATGGCAAATCATAATGACACCGTGTCGTTTAAAAGAGCAGAGAAGCTCGGGAAAACACGATTTATTAAATTTCAAACATATGCCACGTCTGTTACCAATGACAATACGCTTGTCTCTTTAACAACTCTAGAACTTTTGGATACAATTTTAGAAGTGACCAAATACCTAGAACTCTACGATGCCAACAACGAAGAAGAAGCAGCGCGTCTAGAAAACATTAAGGAACTGCGCTCTGTTGCCACAGAATTTCCTGATCTCACGGAATTCTTAACAAATGTAGCACTCGTTGAACAAAAATCGACATCCAACAAAAGAACGACAGATCAAAAAAACGTCGTCACACTAATGACCCTTCATGCCGCAAAAGGACTTGAATATTCCACAGTATTTATCATCGGCATGGAAGAAGGAATTTTCCCCCATAGTAGGTCTCTTATGGAGAAAGAAGAACTAGAAGAAGAACGGCGACTCTGTTATGTGGGGATCACACGAGCCAAGGACAAACTTCATATCACCTATGCCAATCGAAGACTATTTTTTGGCACTCGTACACAAAATATGATCTCACGATTCTTAGCGGATATTCCTGAACACACCCTCGATGTACACGTTTCGCTTTCAACAGATAGAGGCTTTGACCAAGACTCACTCCTTCTCTAAGAAATGAGAGACCAAAGCACCAAAGACAATGTCCCGATGACCACTAAACTAGCAAGAATCATTTCTACTATAATAAATACCTTTGCGATGCCGTGAATATTGCCGAAATGAAACAATTCCACACTGCGTTTCATTCTCATAAAAACCATTGTACCATAGACGAAAACCAGCGATAATAGGTGGTATGACCTCTCCCAATCTTGTATATGAGATAGCCGATAGCATCAATCCTAACGTGTGGGACACCTATGTTTCTCATCCACTACAGTCATACAGTTGGGGAGAATTTCGTAAAGCCATGGGCATTACAGTCGTGCGACTCGTTGGTAAAAAAAATACCAAAATAGTTTCTTGCATACAGCTGACATTTCACCGCATACCAAAAACGAATTGGACCATAGGATATTTCCCCAAAGGAACAGCACCAGACGCATCTATGATTAAGATACTCAAAGAGATTGGTACCATCCAAAACGCCCTCTCAATTCAACTAGAACCAAACGACCTCTATTCGCACGCGAAAATACAATCCTATGGAGATCTCGGTCTCCAATCAGCACACCACCCACTCTTTACCCCACACACATTTCTTATCGATCTTAGACCCACAGAAGATGAACTACTCCAATCATTTCACTCTAAAACTCGTTACAACATAAAAGTAGCCACAAAGCATAACGTGTCAATCAAAGAAGACAATTCAGACGATGCCTTTGCCTCATACCTCACGCTTACAGACGAAACCACCAAACGACAGGGATTTTATGCACATAGTCACACATATCATCAAGAAATGTGGCGTACGATGAAGACAAATGGCACTGCACATCTTTTTACCGCAACATACAAAAACGAATTACTCGCAGCATGGATCGTATTTGTTTGGAAAAACACGCTCTACTACCCATACGGCTCATCTTCTCGTTTATATCGAGAAGTCATGGCGCCAACCCTTCTTCTCTGGGAACTCATCCGATACGGCAAATCCAAAGGGTGTACATCGTTTGACCTTTGGGGAGCGCTCGGAGAAAATCCAAATCTCAAGGACCCGTGGTATGGATTTCATCGATTCAAACTTGGCTTTTCACCACAGCTTGTTCGTTTTACCGGATCATTTGACCTCGTACTCCATCCAATCCGCTATAAACTGTACACCTTTGCAAACACCATTCGGTGGGCCGTTCTTACGCTCAAACGTCGCATATAATCGCCTTATGGAAATACAACAATCTCCTCTGTTTGCTCAATACATCAAACAATTAGGGTGGAAAACTGAAAAAATTGGGCCATATACCCTCTTTATCAAATCATTCTTTTTTATAGGAGCGATAGGGAAACTCCAGCGCACGACAACATTGCCTTCTTATAAAACAATCATTGCTTTAATAAAAAAACATCGCATCAAATTACTCGTCGTCGAACCAGATCATAGTATTTCTTCAAAGGCTTTATCGCTCTTTACTACCATGCTTAAACCACATGTTCGCATCTCTACCGCGCATTATCTCTCAACCAAAACGATACGCGTTGACCTAACATCATTGGATGATGATATCTTCAAAAAATTTAGTGAAGCCAAGCGCAGAGCGGTCAGGAGATCTACAACACTCGGCGTCAGTATAAAAGAATCAACAAATATACAGGAGCTTATACAGCTCAAAGCAAAAACAGCCGGACTCTTTGGGGGCTTGACCACGTACGGCATGAAAGAGCTTTGGTCATGCTTTGCCCCAACCAATGCGAGTATTCTTTTAGCATACGCAAAAGATCGCGAAATCATGGGCGGCGTATTACTTCTTTATTGGGATCATTGCGCGTATTACTGGATCGCAGGTGCGACCAAAGCTGGTAAAAAAGCCTTTTCTCCTACACTTCTCGTTTGGGAAGCGCTAAAAATTGCCAAAAAAAATCGCTGTGAAACATTTGATTTTGTTGGCGTCTGGGACGAACGTCTTCCAAAGGAAAATCTCGTGTGGAAGGGCTTTACCAAATTCAAGGAAGGATTTGGCGGATCGTCTCTTTATTATCCACTCATCAATATATAATACCTCGCCTTTGCATGATAGACGATCTACACTACTGTACAGGTGATATGGAGGTGTATGTTGGTGGCGAAATAGACGTCGGATACTGTGACACGACAGGACTTGGTGGTGGTGGTGTGTCCTTCACAATATTTACAAGGCTAATGCTTGTAACCATAAATGTTGGCAATGCTGACGGATTCGGGAATTGCGAATTCATAGCTGCCGTTTTTGAATCTTCCTCTTGTGTTCGGGGTTTTGTCTCTCCAACTTTTCCCTGAGCATCAACGACACTCCCTGTAACCATCACATATCTATCGACATATTGTTCAAAGTTAATCTTACGTTGTGGCGAGAGGTATCGGCACATCAATTGTGCAGCCCTACCTTCACCACATGGATTTACACCTGACTGTTCCACTAACAGATAAACCAACCCCTTATATATACCAACTGTTGGCATCACATTTTTAGTATCCCCAGCTCTTGCACCCTCTGATACTTCAAGTGTATACTGGGGAACTTTCGTATTTATGTCCGCTGTGCGTCTTCTAACAAAGCCATTCAGTGTTTGTGTTTTTTGAGGTGATTTTGTCGGTTGCGGGGGTGGCGTTGCTCTCATGCCAATCAGTGCTATGTCGTTGATCATTACGGTCGTTCGAGCTGCGGTGTTTAATCCAACAAAAGTGATCTGCAATTCATCCACTCTCTTTAGACTGGATGATTTGGTGAATTCAAATGAATATTCATGCTCTTTACCATCCGCGACTGCACTGATTTGCTGTTCGGTATCAAGAAGCGTCTTCCCCTGATACTTTTGTGTAACTTTTAATGTAAATGGTGTAGCCTGTTGCTCTTTTGATGGAGGCAATATTTTACTATTGGCGTCACTCTTTTCGGCGGTGCGAATAATACCACTGGTAAGTGATGATGCCGCAAGCCTAATCCTAAACTTGTTTACTGGATATTTTAGATGTGTTTGCACAGTTGTGTTTGTAATCTGTGGAATCACCTCTCTCATCACACGGCTATTGGTACAAATTCGTTTTCCATTTATAGTTTTACACTGCTCTTTATTGTCAGGGGTTTGCTTTTGTGGGTTCACCGTCAACTGATACTTTCCACCTGTCACAACGCCAGAAAGAAAGTCTTTTTGGTTCCAGCCTTCTGCATTTGCATCAAATGTCCATTGTTTCAGCACCACCTCTTCTTGCGCGGCTTTTGATCGAAGCTCAAAAGATCCACCTTTAAACGTGGCATATGCGATGACCACTGCTACCAAGCCGAATGTTACAGTCAAAACGAACGTAAGTATACGCGTAGAGGAGTCGTGTTTTATTGCCATATATTAATACCGTACAGATGTCTTTGCCGCTTGTCAAGAAAATTCTTCAAGAAGAATGCAATATCAATACTTATACATAACTACCACAAAACATAGCGTATTCACACTGTCTACACAGCATATTGCCAGAACAAAGAAAATCTGACGTTTCAATCTCCTTTGCAATGTCACGTATCGCCTGCTTTTGAGCATCTAGTTGCCCCTTGGAACGCGTGGTAGAGATGGATGTTTGTGTATCAAAAAAATGCAGCGTAAGAATGATATCTTCAGGCTTTTTGCCAAAAGGACTCACTTGTATTTCGCTGGCAGCCATTGCGTACATAGATAATTGTACATTTGCATCTATTTCCTTTTTTGAAGGCATTTTGCCCGTTTTATAATCTATAATTTCAATTTTGCCGTCAGGTAATATATCCACGCGATCTATCTTTCCGCCAATTTTAAGCGTGCTACTTATTGGCAACACAAATGGCAATTCTAATGAAGCTATTTTCGTACTTTTTTTGTACTGTGTATCAAAATATTCTGATAGGTATCGCTGACCTCTTCGCTTCATTTCTTCTTCGTACGCTTTACTTTCATACCCAGCATGCAACCAATGATCAGATAATAGTTGCGTAAGCATTTTTTTCGTCGGCGCAGTGTTTTGACTATGTAATTCGTAAAAATCACGCATCGCGTTATGCACACTCGTACCAAACGACAATGAAGCTGTAGTAGATGTAGGAATTTGTAATATGTATCGTAATTTATAATGAAGCGGGCATAATTTGAATGCTTCGATGCGTGAATAGGAAAGATAGGTAACGGATGGTAATTCTGATGTCTTATCAGACACTGTTATACTGTCATCGGATTTCCAATCCAAGAGAGAAATTTGCGATTCTGTCGCCACAGTAGGTGTAAATGCTCTCTGTCCTAACGCCTCGCCTACAAACGGTGACAACCTTTTTTCTCTTTTCCCTTCTCCATAAAAGTTTGCAGCAGTTAAAAACAATTGATCACGAGCCCTCGTCATACCAACATAAAAAAGTCGCCGCTCTTCCTCGATATGATAATCACCCTCTGGCAATTCTTCTTTGATAAGTTGATCAGGAATAGGTATTTGCTCTTTCCGTGTGACGCTGGGAAACCGAGCGCCCACCATATTGACGACAAATACGACAGGAAACTCCAAACCCTTCGCACCGTGAATGGTAAGGATATTTACCGCATCGTTTTTTACCCAATCCGTGTCTCCTGCACGCGGCGACTCTCCTAACTCTGAAGAAAGAGTAATCCAGTCAAGTATGGCATGCACACTGGCGTCTTGATGATCGGTCTCATACGTTTTTAGCTTGCTAAAAAACTTCGAGATGTTTGTGACTTTGCTTTCATCAAACGGTGCTTTGTTTTCCATAATACTTGCCATAACACCTGTGTCTTGAAGGAAATAGAAAAGTATTTGTCCCGCTGTTTCTTTTATTACCAATCCTAAATGTTTATGAATCATGACGACAAGCTTTTTGATTTGATTCAATTCTGATTTTTCACACGCTTCAAACAATGATATATTTTGTTTTTTTGCAAAAATAGCTAATGCAGCTATGTCTCTAGGCGCCAGAGCAAAATATTCCATGGATAAAACACGAAACATCGCGACACTATCTTCAAAATTATCTAAAACCTGCAAGTAACAAATAAGGTCTTTCACCTCTGCTTGTCGAAACAATTGGCTGGGACCTAAAAATTGATATGGAATCCCATGGCGCAGAAGCGCACGAACAAACGGCTCCGCATGATTGTTCGCTCTGACCAAGATCGCAAAATCTCGCCATGTATATCCACCTTCTTGATCATTTTCCAATTGCAAATTCTTTATAGTTTTTGCTACTTCATCAGCTTCGTTCTCTACCCGATCCATGTATATAAACTTAGGCACCACCCCCGCCTCTTTCCGTTCTGACACCAACTTTTTATTAATATTCTCTCTTACTTCCAAGCGATCCGGATTATTGTGTTGAATAAGGTCATATGACGCATCAAGAATACTTTGTGTAGAACGATAATTTTTGGACAAGACGATAAGATGTGCTTTTTTGTACTGCGTACGAAACGACAACACGTTGGATACTGCGGCTCCCCGAAATTTATAGATACTCTGATCGTCATCGCAGACAGCAGTAATATTTTGCGCCTGACCTGCAAGCAACTTCACAAGTTCATTTTGTGCAATGTTGGTATCCTGATATTCATCAACCAACATATATTTGAACTGCTTTTGGTAATAGGTCAACAAATTTTTTCTCGTACGAAATAAATGTAGCGTTTGCGTAATCAGATCGCCAAAGTCCATGAGTCCCTCTTTTATTTTGATATCTTGATATGCTTTATATGCCCCAGCGAGCTCTTTATATTTTTGTATTTCTAATTTTTCTTCTTCTGTTTGGGATTTGGGACTTGGAGATTGTGATTTGACCCACGCAATATACTGCGCGGGGGATACATCCTCATCCTGAAGCCTTGAGAAATGCTGCAAGATACCTCCTATAAATTTCGTAGGATTTCCAAGCGGCCTGAAATACTCTAAATCAAAATCAAATAAATGTGCACGCATCAGCATAGTCGCATCAGTATCAGTCATCAACGTATATGCAGGATTTAATCCTATATGTATCGCTTCTTGCCGTAATATGCGATCGCAAAATTTGTGAAACGTAGATATCCACATATTTGTGTATCCATACGGCATGATCACATCCACCCGCTCCTCCATTTCTTTTGCTGCTTTTTCCGTAAAGGTGAGTGCTAAAATTTCTGAAGGTTTTGCCTTTCCTGAGGAAATAAAATGTTTAATACGCTCTGTCACAACCGTAGTTTTCCCTGTTCCCGCACCCGCGATAATAAGAAGCGGCCCATCCCCAAACTCAACCGCCTCCTGTTGTTCTGTATTAAGAATTCGTTTGTCTGAAGAAATCGATGCCATGTATGGCGATTATAGACTATTCATTCAATAAGTTTTACTAAAAAAGGAAATTCTTTATATGGTTGTTTAAATGAATCTGAACCCATATGTCCCTCTCCGTGTCGAATAATCAATGTGCCGCCAAGTCTATCAAACATATATCGACCTTCAATATCATTTTATAAAATTATGTTATCTTGTTTTAAAACATGATAGCATGAAAATTATACGAGTGCTGCAAGTTTTGTTTGAAACTTTCCCCTTGTGGAGACAACGAGTACACAGGTTGTTATAGCCAAAAGTATTGCGGATATACCGACCGTCATTTGTGGTCCAATGGTCGCGACACCCATGCTTCCAAACAATCCTCCAAATGGCATACCACCGATCAGCACAAGGGAATAAAAGCTTGCCATACGTCCACGAAGCTCGGTAGGAACAGTGGTTTGAAGGAGAGTATTACAAAACGTAATGACGGTGATGACCGCCCACCCACCAATAAACTGCAGGATCAACGACAAGCTAAAAACTGTTGATACTGAAAAGAGTATTTGCGAGATAACCACAAGTGCAAGTGCGACTATCAAATATCGATATTTATTTTTGATAAACGTAAATGTTTTATAAAAAAATAACGCGGACACTAATGCCCCTATGCCAAAGCTCGCGTGCAATAATCCAAATCCTACTTCACCCATGTCAAATACATCGTGGGCAAACACTGGAAGCAATGTGGCCAACGGCCACGTAAACAATGTCAAACAAAATAGTATTGCCAACAACACAGCGAGCACTTTATTATCACGAATATACTTTACTCCTTCACGAAAGCCTATGCTAAACGGTGTAACCATAGGTTGAGATACATACTGTGGCACCTGTATTGCCCGTACGCCAAATATGACGGCCAAAAAACTCACGCTATTTACAAAATACGCCGGTGCGATACCAAAAGCTGCAATCAATACCCCAGCCACTGCGGGACCTATCGCCCGTGCTGCATTAAATATCGCAGCGTTAAGGCCAATCGCAGAACTATAATACTTTTTCTCTACAAGCTCTATCATAAATGACTGACGAAATGGCATATCAAAAGCAAACACCACGCCCGAAAGAAATGTCGCCACCATCACATGCCACACAGCAATAGATTTACTTACGATCAAAAGCCACAAAATACATGCAATAATCGCAAATGCTGACTGTGTCAAAATTAATCCTTGTTTTCTACTTACTCGGTCCACCATGACGCCCGCAAATAACGCCAAGGCTGCAGTTGGAATATGGTTTACAAAACTGACCACTCCCAAAAGGGACTTATTATCAGTCAACACTGGGTAAATAAGCCATGATTGAGCCACCTCCTGCATCCACGTCCCGACCAGTGAGATTCCTTGTCCCCAAAAATATAACCGATAGTTTGATGATCGAAGTGCGGGCAAAAAATCTCCAACCGTATGTCTTATTTTTGTTAACATGATTTTTTCTCAATCGTCTGGGGCATCAATTGATTGCGTTTGTGAAAGCTTTTGTCCTAAGAGACTAAATGAGCCGGAAACACTACTCATAGAGTTATATGCGTTGTGGATGTGTTTCCCTAACACCACAATATTCTCTTCTACTTTGGAGTAATCTTTTTGAATCGCACGCAAAAGTCGAAATACTTCATGTGATTTTTGTTCCAAATCTTTACCCTGAAAACTTAACAGTAACACCTGTAAATGTGCATATAACGTATTGGGTGATACGGGATACACACGTTGGCTTCTTGCAAACTGCATGAGGTCATTGAGATTAGCAAGTTCGTAATACACTGATTCGGATGGGATATACATCAGAGCAAAGTCCATCGTCCCTTCCTCTGGAACAATATATTTTCGACTTATATCCATAATGTGTTTTTTTACGTCTGTGGAAAAATCTTTTTTCGCTTTTTCACGCATACCTTCTGTCTCGCCGTTGTGAATCTTGGTAAAGTTCTCCATCGGAAATTTTGAATCCACACAAAGAAGCCCAGCGTCCGTCTTTAACACCGCATCCACTTTCACCCCAGATCGGAATTGATACTGCAAATGAAATGCATTCTTAGGAAACGACTGCCCGATCATGTCAGACAACACTTGCTCCCCGATATTTCCACGAAGCTTAGGAGACTGCAAAAATTCCTGTAGAGTTTTTATTCCCCTACCAACCTCAGACATCTCACCTAGGCTTTGTTTTAGGTCGCCAATCACACGTGCAGCCGTATCAAGCCTCTCACTTAATTCATTGCTATTTGATTGAAGTAATTTAGCTACATCACTGGTTTGCCCGCGCATACTATCGTTTAATGCTTTATTCGTATTTTCTATAGATACCTGCATGGAGCGCAACCATTGAATAAGAACGACGACGACAAATCCAAAAAGAATTATAAAAATAGTAATAATAAAAAATTCTGAAATCATCGTGCTATCATTGTATCAAATTATGAAAAATGAAAGAGATTTCCGTGGGGCTTTGGTAGGTATATCAGGATTAAGTGCGCTTGGCTACCTTATACACACATTCATACCAGATACGCCACTTCTTATCGGACTATTTTTCGTACTTATCGGGATCACGGTGTATGGATGGATGCTTTTTATATCCCAAGCTATACGCATAGCACTCCTTACCACGATCTACGTACTCATATTTTTTCTTTTGCAACTTATGCATCTTCGCCACCCCCTCTATACACTATTGCTTCTAACATTTATCATTTCACTTGAGGTTATCCATCGCAAACGATAAAATAACCTAACGCATGAAAAAATTCTATATCACCTGTGCGATACCATACGTAAATAGCGTGCCTCATGTGGGTCATGCGCTTGAATTTGTACAAGGAGACACAATCGCGCGTTACCACCGATTACTCGGTCAAGAAACATTATTGCTTTGCGGTGGTGATGAGAATGCATTGAAAAACGTTCAGGCAGCAGAAAAAGCAAACATTCCCGTGCAGCAATTTATTGATGAAAACAATATAAAATTTTTTGAACTAACGAAACAATTAGGTTGCCAATTTGATGTCTGGCAAAAGGGAAGCGACACAGACCATCATTTCAAAGCAAGCCAAAAGCTCTGGGAGCTTTGTGACAAAGCGGGAGACATATATAAGAAATCGTATGAAGGACTCTATTGCGTGGGATGTGAAACATTTTATACGAAAGACGAGCTCAACGAAAACGGCGAATGCTTTGAACATCTCGGAAAAAAACTAATAAACGTCTCTGAGGAAAATTACTTCTTTCATCTCAAAAAATATCAAAATAAAATATTAGAAAAAATTTCGTCTGGTGAACTTTCTATTATTCCTGAAAAAAGAAAAAATGAAGTCATCGCTTTTCTTGAACGTGGACTTGAAGACATAAGCATTTCTCGCTCAAATGAACGCGCTAGAAACTGGGGTGTACCCGTTCCAAATGATCCTACTCAGCGCATGTATGTATGGTTTGATGCGTTAAATATTTATCAATCAGGCGTAGGCTTCGGATGGGACGAGGAGATGTATAAGAAGTGGTGGCCCGCTGACGCGCACGTGGTAGGTAAAGGCATCACACGATTTCATGCCGTATACTGGCCAGCGTTTTTGCTCTCAGCCGGATTGCCACTTCCCAAAAAGATATTTGTGCATGAATATTTCACCGTGAATGGTCAAAAAATGTCCAAAACGCTTGGCAATGTCATTGATCCCGTACAGCTTATAGAAAAATATGGCGCTGATCCACTCAGATATTACTTTTTAGCAAAATTCTCACCATTTAACGACGGTGACTTCTCAGAAGAAGAATTCAAAAAAGTCTATAATGCAGATCTAGCCAATGGCCTCGGTAACCTTATATCTCGTGTAGCCAAACTTGCTGAGAATCTCACCTTCCCTTCAAATCCTACAATTAAATTTATTTCTGAAATTAATATGAGCGATAAAAAAACTTCAACTCTCTATGTTCAAGCATTTGAGCAAGGACGATTTGATGACGTACTCAAAATAGTATGGGGTGACATACGAGTCGTTGATCAATATATAAATGATAAACAACCATGGGCTCTGCATGGCACCGAGCGCGAGACTATGCTTCGCGTTGCTGTTGATGCAATCCGGTATATCAGCATACTTCTACAACCATTTATGCCAAATACTGCAGAAAAAATCCTAGAACAATTCAAAGGTCCTATAATCAACGTTCAGCCACCGCTTTTTCCAAGACTTATCTAAATGTACATCGATACCCATTGTCATTTACAGTTTTCACATTACGATGCAGACCGACCCATGGTGTTAGGGAACGCCAAAAAGGCGGGGGTGAAAAAAATTATAGTACCGGGGGTTGATATGCGCTCAAATACTGATGCTATTCATTTAGCAGCGCTTCACCCTAATGAAATATATGCAAGCATCGGCTTGCACCCATACGAAGCACAAAAAATAAAGCCAGATGCCGCAAGAGACGAACTGGAAACACTTCTTGCAGCCTCTCGTGATGCTATAGTCGCCATCGGTGAGTGTGGACTCGACTATCATATATATAAAGATGAAGATGCCACAAGTAAAAAACGAGTTCAAAAAGAATTATTTACCGCACAATTAACCCTCGCAGCTTCACACCATCTTCCAATAATCATTCATGTGCGGGATGCGTATGAGGACTTCTTTAACACGTTTGACAAAATAACGGACAAACCGACAGGTGTCATTCATTGTTTCTCAGGCGGACTACAAGAAGCGCGCATGGCAAAAGAGCGAAAATTATTTATAGGAGTGGATGGCAATATCACGTATTCGAAAACGTTACAACGAATTGTTTCTGACATTCCGCTTTCTCAAATACTTCTGGAAACTGATGCGCCGTACCTCACGCCCATCCCGCACAGAGGTGAGAGAAATGAACCGAAATACATCCCTCTTACCGCAGCTTGCATAGCAGAACTCCTCCATACCACGCCTAAGGCGGTCATGACACAAACGACAGAAAACGCCAAACAACTCTTTCAAATGATATAATATAGATCGTCCTTACTATGCGTTATCTATTTTTGCGCTACCCCAACAAAAGCATACGTCTCTTTGAAATTCTCATACCTCTCACATCGTGGCTTATTATTACGATGCCAATTTGGTTATCGTTTTATCATCCAGCATTTGTAGCCTACCTTATCATCACGTTTGATGTGTATTGGTTTTATAAATCAATCACTCTTGTGACCTACGCATTACGATCGTTTGTCACCTATACTGCCCATGCTACGGTGAATTGGCGACAATTGAGCGCCGAACTTGCTCAGTACGAAAATCTTTATCATGTCGTGATCATCCCTGAATACAAAGAGCCAATCCATATCCTACGTCGTACGCTTGAGAATCTCAAAAATCAAGATTTCCCAACAAAACGTATACTCGTTGTCTTGGCAACAGAGGCCAAAGATATAGAATCGTCAGAAACCACGACACAACTTGTCAAAGAATTTAAAGACGTGTTTGATCACATCCTTGTCACCAAACATCCACTTATACAAGGCGAGGTAATGGGTAAATCGTCAAACATGGCATTTGCCGCAAAAGCAGTAGTCGCGTATATGAATACCCATTCGTTACCATTTGAGTGGACCACGGTCACATCGTGCGATGCAGATGCGCTGCCACACATCAAATATCTTTCAGCACTCTCCTATCAATTTTTAAATGACAAAGATCGTGAATTTCACTTTTACCAAGGAAGCATTATGTTTTACAACAACATTTGGCGAATACCCTTACCAAATCGATTCCTCAATACGCTAAACAGCATCTGGAATCTGGCAGTCCTCTCACAAAAAAACAGGCTTATCAATTTCTCCACATATTCCTTGTCACTCCAAACAGCCATTGATGTGGGATATTGGTCGGTCGACGTCATACCAGAGGATTATCATATGTTTTTTAAAGTATTTTTCGCAAAAGGCGAAAAGGTAGAAGTACGGCCTATTTATCTACCAATTCTTGTCGATGCCGCAGAAAGCCACGGCTTTATGAATACGTTTATCAATCAATACGAACAAAACAAACGTTGGGCATGGGGAGTATCGGATATCCCGTATGTCATACGACAAGCCGTACTCACAAAAGACATTCCATTTGTAAGCAAGTTTTCCAAAATTTCAAACCTATTAGAACACCATATTTTATGGCCAGTCAACTGGTTTCTGATTACAATAGGAAGTGCCGTGCCACCGCTTATCAATCCACAATTTGGACGAACAGTCCTCGGCCACAATCTATCGACAATATCATCAGGAATTCTTACACTTTCCACGATCTTTTTGGTCATTGTCTTTATCATAGACTGGCGCATCAAACCGCCACCACCAAAAGGATATCCGAAATGGAAAATTCCGCTCCTGTATGTACAGTGGATCACGCTACCACTGATTTCATTCTTTCTCTCAGCTCTCCCCGGCTTAGACGCACACACAAGACTTATGCTTGGCAAACGCCTAGAATATCGTGTGACTGAGAAGGTATAATACACATATCGTATGTTTCAGTACCTCATAACACACTCGCCGCTTTTTTATCTCGTACAGAGTGTATGGCGCGATGAGGCATTCTCAATACTTGCAGCAGAACGTTCAATTTCATTTATCGTTACCAAATTAGGCTTTGAACCACCACTGTACTATTCTATGCTCCATTTCTGGATCAAACTCTTTGGCCAATCAGAAATAGCAACTCGCGGGTTGTCACTATTGGGCTTTACTTTAGCCACTATCATCGTCCTAGAGTGGGCGGCTGTATTATTTAAAAAGCACTGGCTCGCGATTTTTCTCCCTCTGACGTTTTTTATCAATCCCATGCTTTTATACTACGCACTTGAAGTACGAACGTATGGCTGGTACATATTTTTTTCTACAGCCACGCTCTTCACATACACCAATAAAAAATGGCTATGGTTTATACTATCCAGTATTGCCGGATTTTATACGCATGTGTATATTGGATTTCTTCTTTTGGCAGTAGGCGTACATTTTCTCGTAAGCGAAGTACTCAAAGAAAAACTGTCTCTCAAGAGAATACTTCGTCATCCTGTTACTCGATCATTCATCTTTATAACGCTCGGTATGGTACCGTGGATTATCAAAATAATACTTTTATCTAAGCAGCTTGCAAATTCTTGGTACTATCCTGTGGATTTTCAACTTATACGATCCGTGCTTGGCAATATGTTCCTAGGATACGAAGGGACACCGTGGTTTGGTTGGAAGTATACGATGTACCTTTCTTTACTACTGGCAGGATTATTTACCCTTTCCATGAAAGATCCAAAGACCAGATCACGAAACGGACTTTTTCTTTTGACCGTAGTCGTGCCCCTTGTTTTGGTTATTGGGATATCATTTATCAAGCCACTGTTTGTAAATCGATATCTTATCTTTGTAACAATTGGCGAAGTGTTTCTTGTCACGTTCGCAATCCAGTCGATCAAAAAAGCATGGATCCAAAAAACCGTTGCACTGATCATGCTCATCTTTCTTGTGGGGTTTAACATGTGGTATCCCACGCAACACGCAAAATTTGCGATACGACCTGTTTTTGAAGACATACATACGCTCATAACACCATCAGATGTGATCCTCGCTGACGATCCGATCATCTACATGGAAGCGAAATATTATGCAAAACGTCGTGATCGCGTATTTCTGTACAACCCATCAAACAGTGTATTTCCTTGGTATATTGGTGATGCCATCGTGACGAAAGAGAATATGAAAGCTGACCTACCCACCTATCCTATGCGCGCATTTGTGATACATAAAGATGGCACATACACCATCATGTATCAATCAGTGTATACAAAAAAATTATGAAATTTACCTTGCCAAGAATAGCAATCATAGAAGAAGCGAACGTGTCCTATCATGGCATATGGATATACAAACTCGCCACTATAGCGAATCTGACGCAAAGTATTGTAGGAACCAGTGTCGTTTTATGGTACTGGCGCAGTGTTCCCACAAAAATTCCCCTCTGGTTTAGTAGACCATGGGGAGAAGAACGACTCACCTATCCTGCGTTCCTCCTTGTGCCGATACTGGTAAGCATCATCGTCTATGTCAGCAACATTTGGGTCGCGAATAAATACACACTTGAACATCCATTATTCACCCGTGTGTTATTTCTCTCTTCCGCATTAGTATCTATCATGAGCTTGTACATCATTTTGAGGATTCTCAGTCTTATCGTATGACACCGACTATTATTCTTTCTTTTTTCACTGCTCTTTTTCTCACATTTATCGTGAGTCCGTTTGTCATATCGATTGCTAAAAAATTAAACCTCGTAGATGATCCAAAGATACGCATACATCCAGCAAATACACACATTGGGACAGTGCCTCGCGCTGGCGGATTAGCATTATTTTTTGGCATAGCGAGTGCAAATCTTTTATTTCTACCCCTCAATATTCACACCATAGGTATCCTCATCGGAGCACTGATACTGACAATCGTCGGACTTGCAGATGATAAAAAGGATGTAAATCCATACCTAAGACTTGTGATAAACGTCTTAGTTGCAATCATTGTTGTGGCTTCAGGAAACATCATTCCATTTATCACTAATCCGTTCTCTGGCGGAATACTCGACCTGACACAATGGTCGTTTGCTATCCACCTGTGGGGATTACCATTCACATTTGGAATTTCTCAAATCATAGCAATCCTTTGGATCGTCTGGACGATGAACATCGTAGGGTGGTCAGCTGGAGTCGACGGACAAATGCCTGGCTACGTATCAATTTCAGCATTCGTCTTGGGAATACTCTCCTTACGATATAGCATCTCTGATCCAACACAAATTTGGATAACATTATTAGCATTTATCGTCAGCGGTGCTTTCTTAGGATTTCTTCCATGGAATTTTTACCCACAAAAAATAATGCCCGGTTATGGCGGGAAAACACTTGCGGGATTTTTCTTAGCACTCTTAGGAATCCTCTCCTACGCCAAATTGGGCACAGCGCTTCTAGTTCTTGGGATTCCGATGATGGACGCTCTTTTTACCCTCGTTCGACGAATTTCCACAAAAAACTCACCAGTACGCGCTGATCGTGGACATCTCCATCATAAACTTCTTGATTTGGGATGGGGCAAGCGACGGATCGCCTTGTTTTACTGGTGTGTGTCCGCTATACTGGGGCTGGTCTCGCTTACTGTCACGAGTCAAACAAAAGCTTTTGCATTTATAATCGTTGCGGTAACGCTTGCCATGTTTCTTGTATGGGTCAGCTACTTTACGCAATTCTCAAAGCAGCACGGCCACGACAATGGCTGAAAAACGTTGCGTTGTTTACCACCGTTTTTTTTACCGGTCAATTCTTCCGTCCAGAACCGTTTCTTATGACCGTCATGGGATTTATAGCCTTTTGTCTTTTGGCATCCTCAAATTATATTTTCAATGACGTCTTGGATGTTCGAGCTGACCGAAAGCATCCCTTTAAAAAATTTAGACCGGTGGCAAGTGGAAAATTACCAGTAAATATAGCACTTTTTACTTCTTTTATTTTATTGATAGCCGGTCTGCTCATTAGTAAATTTATTGGACAGTCATTTTTTCTCTTTGCAATAGTATTTATACTCCTCCAATATTCGTATTCGTTGGTGTTTAAAAAAATATCCGTCATCGACATCATTGCCATAACGTTAGGGTATGTCCTTCGCGTATACGCCGGAGAAGCAGCAACGGGATATCATATTTCTATCTGGTTAGCTCTGGCAGCGCTTTCTCTTGCGCTCTTTTTAGCGATTGGGAAACGTCGTGCGGAATTGACACTCATCCAAAGTTATCAAGGGGTCCTGCCAAAAGACACACGATCAAGTCTTTCACATTACTCTGAAAAACTTCTTGACGCCTATACCTCTATGTTTGCGACGTCGACGTTTATCTCCTATACATACTACACATTTTTAGCTCGTCCGATCAATGAAGGACTCATATTTAAAAACTACTCGGATTTCATCACGGATTTTCCTGAACGCAAGTGGATGATGGCTACCATACCATTTGTTCTCTACGGCATCATGCGATATATGCAGCTTATTTATCATGGAAAGGGCGAGTCACCGGAGCAAGTACTCACAACAGACGCACCGCTTCTTGCGACAGTTATATTATGGGCAGCTGCGACCATGGTGATAGTATATGGAATTGGGGGATAAACTATTCCACTTTCTCAGCGTACTGACCTGAAATCCATCCGTCTTTGGTCGGCTCATAAGAAATTTCAAACCAACCAGACTTCTCACTCACTAAGGGATATTTCTCCCCAGGATTTACTCGTGCTGCTTCAGATGCCGCAGTAGAAGGCTCTGTGCGAACACGCAGAAATCCTATAGGCGTATCCTTGATGATAACGTATGGTTTTTGGGGATCAGCGGTTGCGGGAGACTTGGTCGGTGTCACCTTTACAGTAGGACTCGGTGTCCCTGACAGACTAACTTCTGGTGTCGTCTCCGGTGTCGGTACTGCACCAGAAAGAGCGAGTTTAAATGAGGCAAACAATTTAAAACCTGGTGTCAGTCTCACCTTCATCGTTCGCGTCAAAAATCCGGGGGAAGCGATCGTAAGTGTTTCTTCTCCAGACTCAAGGTCAGAGATGGTGGTCGGCGTGACGCCTCTGGAGGCTTCATTGATAAGCACGGTGGCGCCATCTGGATTGGTAAGTACGGTCAACTCTGGTTTTTTGGCTACACTTTTCTCAAGCCACAATATGTCGATTGCGGAGGATAACTCGGAGTCAGAAAGTACACCGTTTACATACGTCAAGAGATTCGGACTTATGATAATTTTTCCTTGCCACGCGGCAGTGTCTCCTGTAGTCGTTTCAGGCACCAAACGCAACGTATATTCACCAGTAGCCACTTTCTCTTTAAATGGCGTCCTTCCCATGTGTTTATTGTCCAAAAAGACGCTGACGGTCGGCGAACTTTCAACCCGTAATTCGCCCTCTTTCGGTGTTCTTGAGGCGATAAATTTCATAACTCCTGCAATCAGAAGAAGGAGACCCAAAAATAGGACTAAAAAGAAGACTTTACGTTTCATGTAAGATAGCCTCGATCATACCATACGTGATCAAACCCCGCAACGATATTAATCCTATAGTATTTGACGCCCACGTCTAATAATGGTATTATATACGACTTACCCATGAAACACTCTATCTTGTGGCTACTCACATCTCGTTACGGAAGTAATAATATAAGTCGATATATTCGTAGAATTCTCGAAAAAATCTCTATTCGGGAGTTAATCGGCGTGAACCTTGCAAGCCTCTCATTTGTCATGGTTTTTATCGTACCGCAAACCCAACAGGCAACAGCCGCCATGCGTGTGTATTTTGATACGCAAAAAACAACGATACATGGTGTGGTTGTGGACTCACAATTTCGCTGGCCACTGCCTACATTTGGTATTTCCCAAACCTTTCATGGTGGACATCTAGGTCTTGATCTACAAGCTGACTATGGCACGCCTGTCTACCCTGTACATGAGGGCACTGTGGCGTGGACGTCTATCCTGTCTTTAGGATATGGCAAACACATCCTGATCAAAAACACAAACGAGATTACCTCATTGTATGGTCATTTATCTAAAATTAACGTTAAAGAAGGGGATGTTGTCACTAAGACGACAAAGATTGGTGAAGTCGGATCTACAGGATGGTCAACAGGAAACCATGTACACCTAGAAATTCATCAAAATGATATTCCTGTGAATCCAATGGAAATATTACCTGAACTTAAATCAATATTATAAAGCAAACGCAAGTACTATGATGCTGATCGCAGAAAGAATTGGTATCAAAACGAATGGTTCAAACGATCCTGTTACAGGAGGCGGCAATCTTTTTGTTTCGCTGGTAACTACGTTTTGCGTTGGTGTAGGAGTATTCTGAGTGATGACTTGCGTTGGTGTAGGAGTATTCTGAGTGATGACTTGCGTTGGTGTAGGAGTATTCTGAGTGATGACTTGCGTTGGTGTAGGAGTATTGACAAATTCTGAGATACTAATCACCGCAGGAATGCTTTGAGACAAAACATTTGTTTGTTCTCCTATACCTGCAGCTTGCGAACCGGTAAATGTAACCTGAGATGTGCCGCTCGTTCCAATCACCTGAAATAATACAGTGGCCAATATGCCGATTCCCTGTATTGGTAAAGCAGGAGGACTACCAAGAGTAATTGAGGCTTTTGTCTCTGTAAACGATGGTGGCACGATCGTATTTGATAAAAATGTTCCTGCGGTAATCCCGATAATTTTAACGTTCGTTCCATCAGCATTAACCACTAATTTTGCGGCAGACACTGTATTTGATCCCGTATCAATTGATACGGCAAGTAAAAATGTCTCATTTGTTTGCCGAATCACTGATGAAGGACTAAATGATAGTGTTGTTGATGGCGCAGCCTGACTTCGTATCTCCTTTTGCTGATTATTATATAAAACAGTAATTGGAATCGCAGCAATCAATACCACAAAAACGATAATAGAAACTATTTTTTTCATACCGTATAAAAAAACAAACGTTAAATATAAAATCTACCTAGAAAGAAATTCTTCCTGAAATTAATTCTTTTATAACTGATTCTTTTTCATGTATTGCCGCAGCTCGAGTTTTTTCTCCAAAATTTATTTGTATATCGTTAGGGGTAATTGATGGTTTACTTAGAGAAATAACGCCAATAGTACCCGCACCTTTCCTTGGAGTAAATGACCCTATGATCAATATGGCTGTTCCTGTAGTCTGATCAATATGACTTGATAATATCGTAGGATTGGTAAAAAATGTACCTGGTTTTATCGAAAACGTTTGTTTTTGGATTGGGGATATAGAAATATGAAGTTCTACCGCAGATACGGTATTTTCACCTGTATCAATAGTTATCGGCACCGTGATCATCGAAGATGATTTTGTTGCTTCATCCACTGCAATTTTCAAAATAGTTAACTTGTTAGTTTTTGGTATAATAGCTATTTGCGATTGAGCTGTTTGGACAAGTTGTGTTTGATCTTTTTCTCTATTCATTATCCAATAGGCAAATCCGATGACAGTAACAACTATAAAACAAAAAACAACAACGTTTCTCCAATTCCGTTTCTTTGAAGTAGCTTTTTGTACCTCAACATCGGGTAATTTATGAGATGCAGGCACAGATGCAGTATTTATTTGAGTCGATTTTAATATTTCATCCATCTATATCTATAATCAACAATATGTAGATACTTGTCAATATCTATCTGGTATATGTCATTCCCACGCAATAATGTCCTCTCCATTCCCACGCGATTGTGTCCATGA
>JBBTUH010000009.1:0-17756 GCA_038063875.1 Patescibacteria group bacterium
TAAATGTTTCTATTTTATCTAGAAACTTGTCTTAGTTTAAAGGGGACGGGTCATTTACTACCACAATCTTTTCTGTTACTTCTGGCGACGCAACAACCGGCATCGCGCTACTCGGCACAGTTGCGGGAGCACTGTTTTTCATCAGCATGTACCCCACGCCACCTAAGGCCAAAAGAACAAAAAGAATACTAACTGTTTTATTCATAAAAAAATCCTCCCTTAATATAACGGACAATACTCTGTAATATATCGTACACAAAAACAACCATCGTGCAAAGTACTAAAATTTCACCAAGGTAATTGAATAACACCATCTGTTATCTCAACAAGACCATCTTGTCTAAGTTTTTTCAATATCAAATCCATTCTTTCATCTGATACTAAATGTTCGTTGATATATTTTTCCTTAAGTGTTCGTAGATTACGAGGTCTCACTCGAAGATCATCCAGTATCTGTCCTCGAAAAAACCTATTGGTTAAAACAAATGGTACTCTAGGCTGTCTCAAAAATTTTTTGATTCTTTTTTGCTTTGCCATCACAAGTGCACCATAATCCATAAGTGCTTGATGCCACTGCCATGATCTACCAATCGGCACGAGTCTTTCTGCGACGTCAAGAATTACTCGTTCTTTCTGTGGGATATCATCAAAGAAAAAATGCGTAATAATTTTACGAATATTCGTATCCACCATCGATACGTCCATCTTGTACGCAAACACTTGTATAGCTCCTGCTGTATACTCGCCAACTCCTGAGAGTGAGTTAAGTATTGCTCTATCGCGAGGAAATATTCCGTTATAATCAAAAACTACTGACTGAGCCGCTTTTTTAAGATACAAAGCACGCCTGTTATACCCCATCCCTTTCCATGCACGGAGTACATCTCCCGTCGACGCATTTGCTAAATCTACAACCGTCGGAAACTTTTTTAAAAATTCTGTATACACTGACAACACACGAGGCACTTGTGTTTGCTGCAGCATGACTTCTGAAAGAAGAATTTTATACGGATCATGCGTATGGCGCCATGGGAGATCGCGTTTATTTTCCTGCCACCACTCAAATATCGTTTTATGAAACTGTACAATGAATTTTTTCGACAACCGCATGTACGTATTTTCTTATGGTGTTGTCGTTGGTGTAGCAGTAACACTCACCTTCACGGGCAAGGTAAAGTCTTTTACTTGGGTCACATCTGTAACTGTATTGTTGCCTTTATCCCATAATCCCTTCACCCGAACTCGGTGACCTACCACCACCTGATCTTTCGTTATACCTTCTTGCATTCCATTGACAAACTCCGTCGCGCTCCCTACCGTAATGGTCTGATCTGCTCGTTTATCCGAGATTGTCGTCATAATCCAGCCATTGGGAAGAAGTGATTTCACCACCCCGATAATCACACCATGTCGCTTTTGTATAGACAAATCACGAACGAGTTTGGCTGTAATAGTCGTCTTGGTTTCATCGCTCCATGGACCAGCAATATTGACCGTATGACCCAAAAGCATGTCATCTATCGTTGCTTTCCCACCAAATCTAAGCACAAATTTCGTCTTCGTATCGGTCTGTATGGTGAGACTTTTTCCATCTTTTTCGATGGTCAATATAGATCCGACTTTATTAGTTATAACACCGCTACTTATACGAGCCCTCTGAAATAATCCTCGAAGAAATGCCGGCTTGGAGCTTTCTTTTTGTCGATCCTCTTTGATCTCGTCACGCTTTTCTTTTCTATTTTCGACTCTCTCCTGTATTCGATCAAAAACGTTATTCTCTGCATACACGGGAGTAACCAACGACATACTTGTCAAAGCGGTCAATACGAATACGATAGATGCTTTTGTCATAATATATTTCCTTCTCCTATGAAGTACGCAAATAGTGAGAAAAAAGTTTCACTCTGCTATCTGATAGGTAATAATCAGCTCTTTTTCTGCAAAGTTTCCGTCGGTGTCGTTTGCGACAACGAGGATGTAATTCTCTCCCTCATCAAGTGTCACCACTTGTGTGAAATTACCAGTGGCATCAGCGATAAGCTCCACATCATTTACAAAAACTTCAGCCTTTGGTGCTGTTTTTCCCTTTACGGTTATCTGTCCCGTTGACACGGTCTGTCCGCTGACAGGACTTGTGATAGAAAGTGATAAACCAGCATTGGTCAAGATTGGGGTACTCGTCGGTATCAGAGTCACTCCATCGATTGTTTTATCTGATGATGGTACTGCCGCGCTTTCGGTAGACGCACTTTTATAAACGACGCGCTGTTTGTATATCCCCAAAAATACCACGCCTACAAGAAGTAGCAATCCGATACTATACACAATCTTCGTATTCATTTCTGTTTCCCTCCACTCACAAGTGTACTTGTTTTTTCGTATGATGCAAGTTTTTGTGATCGATTTTTCAAATTTTTTCGTTTCTCACGGGTGAAATAAACGAAAATCAACGAAAGTATACTAATTCCTAAAAAGATATACATATACCCCATAGGCACTTCTAACCAAAAGGTAGAAAGCGCGTCTTGCCAATACTCAGCAATTATTTCTCGGTCTTCCCAAAACAATGACAGCACATCCCATGTCCCGAGATCTCTCACATCCTGTATAAACGCCAACGAAACGACAATACATGCCATAAACAACGTGGCAAACACACCAATAAACAACGACAGTGTCTTCAAAAGCCTGTGCTTCTCCAGTGTAATGATCCGTCTCATGATCGGTGTAGTACTACGTGAATTTTTCTTCATAATTTGAGTAATTCTGCTAACAATTTTTTTGCCCGCTTTAAATGTGTGCGCACCGTATTTACTGGCAATTGCAAAATACGTGATATCTTCTCATATGATACATTGTCGAAGTAATACAGGCGAAGCGGCAATCTATATTTGTTCGGTAATTTCAAAAGCGCGCTCTGTACTCGTTCACGCTCCTCAGAATCGACATATTCTTTTTCGATATTAACGTGCGAGGGAAGTGTATCCGTAAGTAAGACCTCTTTTCCGCGTTTCTTAGCCCGTAAAAGAGAAATGCTCGCGTTTTTTGCCACCGCATACAGATATGAAGCAAACGATCTGGTATGGTCAATCGTACCCAATGACTGATAAATGCTCACAAACACGTCTTGCACGACTTCTTCGGCAGTTTGAGAGTCGTAAACGATACGGTTTACCACACGTAAGAGCTTCTTTTGATAGAGACGAACTAACTGCTCAAACGAAGCTAAATCCCCATCTTTCGCCTGCAAAAGAAGCGTACGATCGCGCTCTGGTACATCCTGCATACGCGCATTATACCAGTGTTTCTATGGTATAATTAGGGCTAGATGACAACACAATCAAACAAAAGATCAGGCATCGTTGCTATCGTTGGACGAACCAACAGTGGTAAATCAACACTTCTTAATGCCATCCTCAAGCAAAAGGTGTCTATCACCTCTCCCAAACCACAGACCACGCGCTTCCCTATACAAGCAGTATATGAAGACGAACGAGGACAAATAATATTCGTAGACACCCCTGGTGTATTTGCCAAAATCAAAGATCAAATTGCTGCTCGTATAAATTTGCGCACCGAAGAAGCGCTGGATGGATCACTCGATCTGATCGTCTACCTTGTAGATCACACCAGAGAGCGAGCAGAAGAAGAAAACAAGGCGCTTGGCATGGTGCGTAAAGTACACAAACCCAAAATTCTCGTTATCAACAAAGTCGATATAAAAACGCCGACTCATATCGTCCAGTACAAATTTATGGAAGATGAATTTGACGAGACGGTCGAAATATCGGCGCTTTTGCAAAAACATATTCCGCTTTTATTAACTGCAATATTTAATCATTTACCCGTTCGCGAGCCGCTTGCGATGCGAGAAGATCTCGTGCAACCAGGGCTCAATCTTGATAGTAAAACATTTGTCTCTGAAATTATAAGAGAAAAAGCATTTCTTACCCTTCGCAAAGAAGTGCCATACTCACTCACCACAGTTGTTGATGAACTGACCGAACGAGACAACGGCGTTCTCTACGTAAAAGCACGCGTGCTTACATCTCAAGAGAGATATAAAGGCATGATCATAGGAGCAAATGGTGCAGTGATCAAAGAGATAGGTGCAACAACCAGAAAAGAACTAGAAGTAGCGTCAGGCAAAAAGGTCTATGTAGACCTCACTGTAGAAGTCGATCCTCATTGGATGGATTTTGTGTAGTCTAAGAAAGACGAGATAAGGTTTCTTCTTTTCCTAACACAACAAGCGATTCAAGAAGTGGTGGACCGACGGTCTTGCCAGTGACAGCGATGCGAAGTTGCATGAAGAAATCTTTGACTTTCCAATTTTCTTTTTCTACCTTTTCTCTGATAGCCGCCTCCATAGCATCATGACTCCATTTAGTCTTTTCTAATACATTTTTGAGTGCTGATACCATGTCAGCCATTTTTGGCGTCTCAAATACACTAGGCTTTTCATAAAAAAATCCAGCAAGTGACCAAAATTCTGATAGCGTGTGGATACGTTCTTTCACAAGAGGGATTATTTTTTTTAATACTGAGTGGTCATTGGGAATTCGTGAATCAAACGCTAATAATCGTTTGATCAATTCCTCTTCTGGCATGGATTTAATGTAATGGCTATTCACCCAATCGAGCTTTTTCAAATCAAATCGTGGCGCTTGCGAGGTAATTTGGGTAATATCAAAATACTTGATAAATTCTTTAAGAGTATACATTTCTTTTCCCTCAGGATGATTCCACACAATGTTTGAGAGATAGTTAAGGACTGCTTCTGGCAAATATCCTAACTTTTGATAATACTCAACAGATGCATGACCATGTCGCTTGGATAACTTTCCCTTCCCGTCTTCATTAAGAATCAACGGCAAATGCGCATGCACTGGCATCTCCCAACCGAAGTATTTATATAATAAAACATGTTTTGGGGTCGATGGTAGCCATTCTTTTCCGCGAAACACATGGGTTATTTCCATGAGATGATCATCAACAACGACACCTAAATGATACGTAGGAAACCCGTCGGATTTCATGATGACTTGATGATCAATGACGCTACTATCAAACTCGACATCTCCACTTATCAGGTCATGGACGATAATTTTCTCGTGTTCAGCAACATTCATGCGGATGACATGGGGCAATCCTTCTTCTAACTTCTTTCTTACCTCGTCCTTGGATAATTTCAAACAGAGCTTATCATACATCGGTGCCTGATGATTGGCTTCTTGATCCTTGCGCATTTGTTCCAATCGCTCTCTAGTACAGAAACAATGATACGCATGACCGTTTGTCAAAAGAATCTCTGCATATTTTTTATACATATCAAGTCGTTCTGATTGCCTATACGGCGCAAATGGTCCACCTACTCGCGGATCTTCATCAGCATCTAACCCAAACCATGAAAGCGCTTTATAGATCACTTCTTCTGCTCCTTCTACAAATCGCATCCTATCGGTGTCTTCTATGCGGAGGATAAATTTGCCAGTATGTTTTCTCGCGTACGCATAATCGATAAGCACTTGATAAATTGTACCGATGTGAGGAAATCCTGTGGGTGATGGCGCTATCCTTGTTCGGACGTTCATTGCATTGATTCTATCAAGATATACCCATATACTCAATGTAGCCATGTCTCTTACAGAAACTGCCTACTATACGCGTCGCGCGATCAATTGGACCATAATCGGTGTCATAGGGTACATCATCCTTCGCGCGTTTTGGGGTGTGGCTGTGCTTACCTACCTTCAAATATTCCCACCCAAAGCCCCACCTGCAAACCACGCGTTTGGCAAATTACCAGCAATTCGCTTCCCTGTACCTCCTGCATCACCATCAGGGCAACTTATCTATCAACTTGAGACTATTGAGGGATCGGTGCCACAGGCGTCCGCATCAGCAAATGTTTATTTCATGCCCAAGACAGGATCAAATCTTCTCGCGCTTTCAAAGGCACAGAACTTTGCGAAACGATTAGGGTTTGCAACGACACCTACGCCTGAACCATCAAACAAAAATGTGTATCGATTCGACGACCCGACGTCGCAACTTCGACATTTATGGTATGACATAGTATCCACTAATTTCATTATGCGATATTCATACGAACAAGATGCTGGGCTGTTTCTAGAACGAACCATCCCTACGACGTCTCAAGCGGTGCAAGAAACAAAAAATTTATTACAGACCTACGGCTTATTCCCAAGTGATTTCGTCGGAGGGCAAGTAAAGGTATCCTATCTTAAAATCGCAGAAAACAAACTAACCACTGTGGGTAGTCAAACACAAGCAGATGTCGCACGCGTTGATTTCTTCCGCCCAAATATTGCAAGCACACCTGTTATCTCATCGGTCGTAGGAGAAGCACCTATATCCGTAACCCTCTCTGGATCCAAAAACTCCAAGAAACGTGTACTTCAGTTCGTCTACACCTATTGGCCTATAGATTACCTAACGTCTGCTACGTATTCATTAAAGCCTAGTAGCTATGCATGGCAAGAATTACAAAATGGCGGAGGGTATATCGTGAGGTATCCCAAAGGAGCGGTAGCCACCGTACGTAATGTATACCTTGCATACTACGATTCATTTGAACCACAAACATATCTGCAACCAATTTTCGTATTTGAAGGTGACGATGGATTTTTGGCGTACGTGCCGGCAGTTAATCCAGAATGGGTGGAGTAAATGTCTTCCATTCAAAATTTGAAAACACCCAGTCTATAAGATACGACGTATCTTTAAATCGATCTGCACTTTTTAAGACCACGATGATGACACTATGACCGTTTCTGGTCACCAGAGTCACCAAGTTTTCACCGGCATCTTCTGTCCAACCTGTTTTAATCCCCCCCACTCCCGGAATTTTTCCCAACAATTGATTGACGTTTGTGAGTGCATGAAAGTACGTATGTGATACATCAGAAATAGTGATTTGAGGAATCGCCACAATCTTTGCGATTGTATGATTGGTGAGGGCAAATGCTGATAAACGCGCCAGATCTATAGCCGTCATCTTATGCTCTGGATGGTCATACCCTACGGGATTGGTGAAATGGCTTGCAGTCAGATATAATGCCTGCGCTTTCGCATTCATCGCAGCTACAAATGCGTCAACCCCGCCTGTATAATGCTCAGCTAATGCCCATGCCGCGTCATTCCCTGAATGAATGAGCGCCCCGAAAAGTAAATTTTCGACCGTTATCTTTTCTCCTGGCACTAACCCCATTACTTGACCGCTATTTGCTACTGTTTGCACAGTAACCACATCGTCGAGACTATACGCGTCAAGTGCCACAAGCGCTGTCAAAATCTTCGTCGTGGAAGCTGGTGCGAGTGATTCGTCAGCATTCCTTTGAAAAAGTTTCGCGCCGCTATCAAGATCTAACACAACGATTCCACGAGCTGATACTTCCGCTTGCGGATAAAAATTACTGGAAGACACGGGGTAGGGCCTCGGAGTAGGAACCACGAATGGGACGCGTCGAAATGCATTTTTTATCGCTTCGTCAGAAATAAGAGCCACTCCTTGAGAGGGAAGGAGTATAAAAAATGCCGCTACCACCACCAGCAGCAATACTTTGTCCCACTGCCGTACTACCCAAGAGGAACGAATGTGGGAAAGGACAGATTTTACCTTCATTTCGATAGACTAAATGTTCCGACGATAGGCTTAGCGACACGTTCAAAATCACGCTCCTTCATACGAATCGACTTGGTATGTGAGCCAGCATTAAAGGACACATATTCGCCATCACGCATCGACGAATCCATATAATATGGCACACCAAATAGGTGTCCAAAAGGAGCCACTGCGCCAATTTCAACACCTGTTACTTTTTTCACTTCTTCTGGCGTCGCCATCCGAAGGTCTTTTATGCCAAACTGTTTACGAAATTCTTTCGTATCAAGCTTTAGATTACCCGGCACTGTCACCACAATCGGCTTTTTGTCAGCGTAAAGAACCAGCGCTTTCGCCCCTTCTGATAATGGGGTATTTCGAATTGCTGCCGCTTCTTGACTCGTTTTTACTACTCCATGTTCATATGACTCATATAAGACACCAGTCTCGTCAAGACTTCCTATAATACGGTCATAGACTGACGTACTACTTACTAACCCCATATTGCCTGCGACTCGAATTCCGAGTTCTGCAAGTTGTTCCTCTGACGCCTCGCTTGGCGCATCCATCACACTGCTTTGACCTGAAGCGGATGTAGGATATGCCATAACCTCACGCACACTTGACTCACCCAAAACCGTCATCATAAATCGATCAATACCAGGCGCGATCCCACCATGTGGCGGCACTCCGTAGGTAAACGCATTAAGCATGTGACTAAATTCGCTTTTTTGCTTTTCAGAAAATCCTATAAGATCAAATATTTTTGATTGCACATCGGATTGATGAATGCGAATACTTCCCCCACCCACCTCAAATCCATTTAACACAAGGTCATGTTGAAGTCCCCGAACTTTCATGGGATCAGTATCTAAAAGTGCTATATCATCTGGATGCGGTGCGGTAAACATATGGTGCGATGGGGCAAATTTCGCTTTTCCTGATCCGTGGAAAAAATCGGCGTCTGACTGCTCAGTAAAGAGTGGAAAGTCGATAGTCCAACTAAAAGCTAATTCATTTGGATCATTTTTATCTACGCGCAAATCTGGTTTGTCTGTGCCATATTTTTCCATCGCGTCTTTATGAGACAACCGAGGCCATGGTGTCATTGTGATGTGTTTTTCTGGAAATAAACCTTTGACAAGTGAAGAAAATAACGTTTCGGTAAGCTGTAATATATCTTCTTGGGTCACAAACGACATCTCAAGATCTAGCTGTGTGAACTCTCCATACGCGCGATCTTTCCGCGGATCTTCATCGCGAAAACACCGCGCAATTTGAAAATAGCGCTCAAATCCAGCCACCATGAGAAGCTGCTTATATTGCTGTGGAGACTGCGGGAGCGCATAAAATTTACCAAGCTGCAATCGAGACGGCACCAAAAAATCTCTCGCTCCTTCTGGTGTCGTTTTGGTAAGAATTGGCGTTTCTATCTCCACAAAATCCTGACCTAATAAAAAATTACGGATAAATGCAACTGCTTTTGATCGCATCCGTATATTTCGCGCCATTCTCGGACGTCGCAAATCAAGATATCTATATTTACTGCGAGATTCTTCGTTGATCTCATATCCATCGGTGTCTATAGGAAACGGAAGTTCTTTGGCTTTTGAAAGTATAGTGAGAGATTCTACAGCAACCTCTATGATTCCCGTTTGCAACTTTGGATTAACCATTGATGTTGGTCTTGCCCGTACTACACCTTTCACCTCGACAACGTCCTCGGGTCTTGCATCAGTCATTTCTTTAGAAAGTACCAGCTGCACAAGTCCTGATCGATCACGTAAATCCAAAAAGACGACCTTACCGTGTGTCCGACGCCCGTTCACCCATCCTTGGATGGTAACGTGTTTTCCTATATTTGCCACGGTCGAGACTGCAAGGGTGCGCTTCATATTCTCCATCATACCAAACTACGCAGGAATCTTTAAGCACAAGTTTTTTATTTGTCAGTATTTTATAGTCATATTTTTACTGGTTGACAGGAGGAATCAAAATACGATATAAATATAGTTCATGAAATCAATGCAATATTGTCACATTTGGAATTTTATTACCCTTCGAAAGGGCGAGGTTTGTGTGGTGTCTGCATAAGAAATAAAAATAAAAAAGACCACATGAACCCCGCACCAAGCGGGGTTTTTTTATGAAAGAAACACATGGTAGAAACAATAGACTCATCGTTTTCTGGAAAACCAGAGTGGTTGATGATGGAAATAAAACTAAAACAATTTGGTTTCCCACGCACGATGAATTAAAAAAATCAACAAATACAAAACTTGAAAGGAGGTGAACACACTATGAACACAAGAGCACAAGAAATAATGAAAGAATTTATCAGCAATTTAAATATTGGAAAAAAAGATGTGGTAGCCAATGTAGAACAAATATATCACGCAAGCGACTCTGCTTTTGGTGAACCAATATTAAATGAGCAGGGTAAACCAACAGGCTTATATGTTCGTGACACACGTCTTAGAGCATTACAAGGACAAAATGGCAGAAGAGTGATTACTTTAAAACTTCATGATTAAAACAATCATATTCTAAACATTTTGTATATCTTTCACCACTAACTGTAACTTTTTTGTCCCATTCCAGACATTGAGGTCTATGCCGTAGGCTATATCAACCAACGGTTTTTCATTGAGTTTTCCAAATAACTCTCCCATTCCAAAAGCTATTGCATCAATTCCGCCAACTTTAAGCTTTATATGCTTACCAGTTGCCCCAACTAAACGAACTTCAGTGACTTGAACGTGTTTCGTTGCAAATACTGGTTCGTAATTTCCCTGTCCAAATGGTGATAATTGTTGCATTGCATTGTAGAGATCAAGTGTTACTGCTGATAACGGAATCTCTGCATCAATGCGTAATTTCCGAAGTAGCATCTCCTCTGTAATATCTCGTGCGGCGATTTCTCGTAGTTTTATCTTCAAGGCTTCCACATTTTTCGTCGCCACGGTAAACCCTGCCGCCATAGGGTGTCCACCAACATCGACTAATAAATCCTGACATTCTCGAATCGCCTCGACTATATTAAACCCTATAATTGATCGGGCTGACGCTTTGGTGAACTCCTCACCAATAGAGACGACAATCGATGGTTTGTAATAAGTCTCGACCAATTTTCCGGCTACCAACCCGATAATTCCTTGGTTATAGGAACTGTCTCCGACAAACAATAATTTAGCATCATGTTCTACCACTAACGTTTTTGCGTGTACAACCGTATCTTCTGTAATTTTTTGGCGCTCTTTATTCGTGAACCCTAATTTCTGTGCCAACATACTCGCTTTTTCTTTATCTTTCGTACACAAAAGTCTCAATGCATCCATTGCGTGTTCTAATCTACCCACAGCATTAAGCCTCGGTGCTAACCCATGAGAAATATTATATGGCGCAATACTATCTTGCGGAATTCCAGATTCCTTCAAAAGAGCTACTAATCCAACCCGTTTTGTATTACACATTGCTTCTATACCATGTTTAACAACTGATCGATTAACGCCAATAAGAGGTAAAAGATCCGCAACAGTGCCGATCGCCGCAAGGCTTAATAACTCCTCTAAAGGCTTCAATTCTTTTGACAAAAACCACGAAACGCCAGATCCAGACAACATCGTTGTGTGAACCATAAGACAATCTGGAAGCTCTTCGGGCAACACATGATGGTCAGTGACGATGACTTCAATGCCTAAGCTTTTAGCATACGCCACTTGTCTGTGAGCCGTCACCCCCTGATCAACAGTGATAATAAGCGCTGGGTCAAATTGTTCACGAACGATGTCTATGCCCTTCACTGATAATCCATATCCTTCATCCACACGATGTGGAATGTATGGCATGACGCGCGCTCCCATAGACCACAACGTCTCCCAGAGAATTGCTCCTGCTGTCACGCCATCAGCATCATAATCGGCATATACAACGATCGATTGTTTTTTTTCTATAGCTTCTCGTATTCTTGCCAATGCCTTTTTGAGCATTACAGGATCTATATTCACGTCTTTTTCAGTAAACCTCATGGGATCTACCGGTGTTAAATCAATCCCTCTTTTTAAGAGAAGCTCCTCTATAAATGCCTCTATGAAAAAGGTTTTACCTGTGTATATTTGTGCTATCTGCCATGTCTTTCCCATAGAAGGTATAATATCATAGTATGATCTCGCTTCCTCAATCAGCGATAGAGATAATTGAAACCATGAAAAAATCTGGGCATTTTTGTTTTGCCGTCGGCGGATCAGTACGTGACAGTCTTATTGGACGAGCAACAAAAGACTGGGACTTCACCACCAACGCGACACCAGAAGAAATTCTTTCGCTTTTTCCTGATAGTTTCTATGATAATCAATTTGGAACAGTAGGGGTAAAAATAAAAAAAGATGAAAAACTCGAGGATATTTATGAAATCACGACATTTAGAAGCGAGGAAGGATACACAGATCATAGACATCCAGACAAAATTACATGGGGTAAAACGCTTGAAGAAGATCTCTCCAGACGCGACTTTACGATGAACGCTATAGCCTACGATGGTAAAATTTTTACAGATCCATACGAGGGAAAAAAAGATATACAAAATAAACTCATCCGTACTGTGGGTGATCCATATAAGCGTTTTGCCGAAGATGCGCTCCGTATGATCCGTGCAGTTCGATTTGCTGCACAGCTAGGATTTATTATCGATGAAAAAACTACCGCAGCAATTCTTGCAAATGCGAAACTGTTAACGCAAATAGCAAACGAACGCATTCGCGATGAATTCCTCAAAATACTAGGCTCTGATCATGCAGCAGATGCGATGATTGTTTTAAAAAACGTCGGACTACTCACATATATCTTGCCAGAGCTAGAGGTTGCGTTTGCGACTCCACAAAAAAGTCCCAAGCGCCATCATCTCTATGACGTAGGCACTCATTCTGTGATGGCGCTAAAGTTCTGCCCATCAAAAGATCCAATCGTGCGATTGGCTACCCTTCTTCATGATCTTGGAAAACCTGCTACGTTTAAAAAAACAGACGATGGAGTCCTCACCTTTTATAATCACGAGGTCGCAGGAGTCAAAATATCGCGTGAAGTGGTAAAACGACTTCGATTGTCACGAGTGCAAGCTGAAAAAGTAAACACACTCGTTCGCTGGCATCAATTTACTGTCGACGAGAGACAAACTGACTCAGCCCTGCGACGATTCATACGTCATGTCGGTAAAGAAAATATAGACGACATGCTTGCCCTTCGTATTGGAGACAGATTAGGCGGGGGGGCTCGTGAGACATCATGGCGACTAGAACTCTACAAAAAACGACTAGAAGAGGTACAAAAACAACCATTCGACGTCTCGGATCTTCTCGCTGATGGCCATGACGTAATGAAAATTTTCGCTATAGGTCCTGGAAGAATTATAGGTCAAACTCTTGATATACTTTTTAAAGAAGTCGAGGCTGGCACACTACCCAATGAACGCGAAGCATTGCTCAAACGCCTGTATGAGCTTTCTCTTTCTCCCATTTATGCCAAAGAAAAAGTATAGGTACTGCTATAAACGGTGAGGAGTACGTTCCAGACACTGTACCGATAAGAAGCGCCACGATAAACCATCTGATACTGTCCCCTCCCATCAGGATCAAAGCCACTAACATAAAAATAATGGTAAACGAATTCGTTATCGATCTATTCATGGTTTCTGTAAGTGCAACGTTTACCAATTCTTCAAAGGGTCTTGATCTATCTCTTCGTAAATATTCACGTATCCTATCAAACACCACGATTGTATCGTGGACCGAGAAGCTCATCGCCGTCAACACTGCAGTGACAAACAATGTATCTACTTCTACACCATAGAAATGCCCAAAAAGTGAAAACATACCTATGACTACCATCACGTCATGCACAAGCGCAATAATTGCAGACACACCGTATTTAATATTTTTAAATGCATATGCCACATACAGAAGTATCACCGTAATCGCAATAGCAGCTGCCACTGAAGCCTTCTGAAGTAATTCTTTCCCTAAAATTGGTCCGACAGTCTCTTTACGAAGTACAATGACCGCTGATTCTGAAGCAATGGATTGTGCAAGTGTGGTGATGGTCGCATCAGTCTCAGATTTTGAACGAACAAGAAACGTAGCTTTTCCAGATCGTTGAACACTACTCACTTCCATGCCGATAGACCGAGCTTTCGTACTGATGTCATCAGCACTAACGGAAGAAGGAACTCGCAACTCAACCAAGGTGCCTCCCGCAAAATCAATGGATGGTCGTAGCCCAAACCTGACTAACGAATATATCCCTGCTGAAAGTACAAAGGAAGAAATAAGAAAATAAAGCCAAATATATTTCGTAAACTTGATCATACAGCTGCCTTCTTTCCTTTATACAACACGCGTATAAATGTACGCGTCGCGACAATGCCGGTAAACAAGCTAAGCACAACACCGATAAGAAGTGTTGCCGCAAATCCACGTACGAGTCCAGACGCTGGTAATACATGAAAGTTGAGAGGATTATAAAGAATCAAAGATGTAGCAATCGTCGTCACATTGGCGTCTCGTATACTATCCCATGCCTTACCAAACGCTTGTTCCATCGCGATATGCCATGGCTTGCCAGCACGAAACTCTTCTTTATAGCGCTCAAATATCAAAATATTACTATCAACAGCCATCCCAATGGAGAGTATAAACCCTGCAATTCCTGGGAGTGTTAAGGTGATACCGAAGAGTCGAAAAATCCCCAATGCCAATAACCCGTAGAGAATGAGAGCAAAATTAGCTATTAAACCAAGCCAGCCGTACCGCAAGACCATAAAAATAGCCACCATACAGAGTCCAACAATCCCTCCGCGTACACTTTTCACAATCGATTCCTTCCCAAGGGTAGCCTCCACAGTACGCTGCTCAACCACCAAGACAGATACGGGAAGGGCACCAGCATTCAGCTGCAGCGAAAGGGCCTTTGCAGCATCTTTGGTAAAGCTTCCCGTGATCACTGCTTGCCCATCAGTTATAGCAGTATCTACTCGCGGTGCTGTTATAGGAAATTCATCTAAAAATATCGCAAGTTGTTTGCCCTTGAGTCGAGTGGTTGCGTCTGCAAATTTTTTTGATCCATCACTCGTAAATTCGAGTGCTACTTGCGGCTCCCCCGTTTGAGTACTAAACGAAACGCTTGCACGCTTTAAATCTTTTCCTATGATACCGACTGATTTCGTATTGGTAAGTGATGGGATGATAAACGCGGACTCTGTAGAGACAGGTACATCGATAAACTCTCGAAAATCAAGCCGTGCCGTCTGTCCAATAAGTGCGACTGCTTGTGAAACATTAGAAATTCCAGGTAATTCAACAATGATTCTGTACGCGTTCTCGCTTACAGACGTCTGTACGACCGGCTCTGAAATACCAAAAAAGTTTACCCGTCGCTCTATGACTTCTTTTACCGACTCAAGCGCAGATGTGCGATCCTTGGCTGCCACATCTTTCATGTCTGCTTCCAAGACGACATGACTACCCCCTGCTAAATCCAGCCCTAATTTGGTCACAAATTGTTTTTCTATCCGATTTCCAAACAAAGAAAAACGAAATACTGGTGGGTTGATAACACGATCAATAGTCTTACCAAAAATAGTAAACTTCACACGGTAATTTTCTGGCAAATCCATGAACACAAGAAGGATCGACAATACAACGAGCCAAAAAAATATGTGTCGGGGTGTTTTAAACATGTGAGAGTATTAGCTTACCAAATCTTCTTGATCGCCGACAAGCATCACACGAGACCCACCTAAAATCTCTAAGACAAATGGATCACGACGTCGTTTTCGAAACAAAAACTCTTCTTCTGACATCACCGTATAATTCATCTCCCTGTCTCTTCTTACTTCTTCAGCTTTCACAATCTGTGAAAGTTCCGCAAGTACGACCGTACCAATGACCAAAAGATCCACGTCACTTTGGCTTTTATGTGTCAATCCTCGAGCGAATCTTCCAGAAAGCATGACAAACTTTATTTTCCCTAATTTCGTTTTGTTTTTATGAAAATCACTGCCCAATCCTGTCGTTTTGATGATAAGCTCCAAGAGGTCATAATACAACGGGTAGTCTTTTCGAAAGTTATAAAATAGACGGTTCGCGCGCTGCTCTTTGGAAAGCATCCCAGCTTTCTCAAGGTGCGCTAATTCTCGCCTAACGGCATTTATTTCTTCCGAAACTCGACGTACGATATCCCGAACATGAAAAATAGTTCCGGGGTTGGTTAAAAATAACGTAATTACCTTTACGCGTACACGCGAGATGATAAGCTCCTCTAAATACATAGCCCTCCTAATCTTTGGGCAGGATACTCACGTTTTAATACGCTACTGGTGTACCGATCGGCAACATTTCGATCCATAATTGGCCTTTGTTTATGCTCATCTCCTTGTTTGTTGTCGCATCAAAAAACAACGTTCTGGCATTTCTTGTTTCTTTTTTCCATACTATTTTCGTATTCTTCCCGTCTTGGAAAAATATACCTTCACCAGAGCCTATATTTCCATACAAAAGATGCATATGTTCATCAACGGGCCCTGTCTCCTTGGCAAACATGATGACGATTGCTTTTGCACTCAACTGTTCTTTGTTCTCAAGATCTATATGCGGTACACCACTATTTAATCGTTTGTACGTATTAGCAAGCTTGTCATAGACCCACTGTACGCCGTAACTTTTCTCATAGCCTTTCCATGCGACGAACGTTATCGCGGGAGCATCTCCACGATCTCCCTCTTTCGCGTCATCTTTAAACTTCCACGATACAAAACTTTTATCCCACGAAACTCCTTTTGCATCCACGTTCGTCCATCCGCGAGTGGCGGCTAATGTATACAACTTATCAGTCGCACAGACCATCGTATGTTCTGTGGCTACCTCATGGTCTAGGCGATCATAATTTCTATAACACGTCGGAAAAGAAATACCGAACTGATCCATATCTTTTATTTTGTATATATCTATCTGACAGAGTGCTTTTGCGCGCTCATCGACCGTCGGATCCTCGCATCGTCCTGCTCCACCGACGTGGTTATATAGCGCATCATATTCCAACACCCATGGCAAAAAGTATGTACGTGCACTCCTAACTGGCGCAAGACTCAAGCTCTTTGCGGAAGCTCCACAGTAAAATATACCCATAAATCTGCTGATACCACCCTCAGCCACCGATTCATACACCACATCTGCACGGGACAATCCTGATTGTGGTCGTGAATCCTCATGATTTTCTATCATGACGGCGAGTGGTCGACGCTTGTCCCATGTCGTTTTTTCTTGTTTGGTATACAGTTTACCGTTTATCGGACACGCTTCTGTACGTGGTATAGAAGGATCTATATCAAATCCAGCAGTCGGCTTCCCTGCCACATCGGTGACCTTTGTAGGAGTGAGAGAACGAAAAATAGTTTTTCCAAACGTTGTGAATCCTGCAAATGATAATCCTGTAAACACCAAATAAATCGCAAGTCCTGCAATGGTCATGCTGATATAGTGTTGTTTTGTCATGATGTACCTCCTACAATCGCTTTCTGTATGGCTTCTTTTTCTTCCTTTGATAAATCAAGCTCTTTGCATGTCCCTGCAATAATCTCTTTTATATATGATCTATTACCAGCTCTTCCATATAATGTTGTCATAACGATGCCATTTTTGCGCGCATCCAAAATCGCAATTGATGAACTTTGCGTGCCACCCGTATCAGCAAATGGATTAAATCGTACTATACCAATCCGCTGCACATGCTTGGTGCCATCAAGCTCTACCGCACGAATGGCCTTTTCACTCTCACTGGTGCGTTTTTGCAAAACATCAATCGCTCCCGTTATCGCATCTAAAACTTCCTTTAGTCCTCTTTTTTGACCTTCACCCGTTAGCCGATTATAATGACGCACCATCCGTATGAGGACATACGTCAACACTGAAATCCACGCAACAATTCCGATAAACATTGCCGTCATGAGTAGATTTCCGTTGAACACCATTCGTATTCATTATAGTACGATTGCACACTAACTTTTGTCAATGACATTATTGATCCATGTAGTTCCCAAGCGATTCTGTCCTACGGCATTCCCACGCGAAAATGTCCTATG
>JBBTUH010000010.1:0-4041 GCA_038063875.1 Patescibacteria group bacterium
GTGAACCAAAAACGACAATTTTATCAAATGGAATATTGCGTTGCCGCAATGCAGTTGCATACGCCAATATCGTTCGTTGAGTCGCGGGTGTTAAAGATATTGCGTCAGCCATACGACGATCTCCTTTGTCAACACAACATACTTTTCCGTATAGTGTCTTGTCGCTTTCTTATATAGTTGTTGTTTAAAAATATCGTATCTAGCTTCCACATTAAACGTGGTCATCTCACTAAGAGATTCTTCCGTTATCGATCCCATCGGAACTTCAACCTTTCGCCAAAGTTTGCCGAGATGATGCAAAATCGGCGGGACATCATCAAATTTTTTTGTATAGACCGCTTTGAGCATCTTTTCTGTAGCCAAGTGACAGAAAAATAAACAGTGGGCAAATTTTCCTGCAGCAAATAAAGCTTCCGCTGTGTCGAGGTCATCCGCGGCACTCTCCTGCCAACGTTTCGTCGCTTCCTGTTGCGTCATGCTCTCATTGTACCAATAGGGCTTATCCTACTGCAACTTCAGAATGGTATTCCACCCGACTGGTGAAAAAGGGTGAGAAATAAACTACGCTTGGGCCATCCGAAAATCTTCAAATGGCATACCTTTTGTTTCTAAACGGGAAAGATTCACCATACGGCTCGCGTGTTCAATATCGATTCCCACAATATTTCCTTCTGCATCCATATCCATGACAATCCCCTCGGCTATTTCTTTCGAATCCATACTCTTCTTTTCAGATAAATCGATATACAGCGAGTCTGTATCTTCATAATATTGAAATTTCATATATCCTCCCCAATCTCGCTTCAAATACGATCGTTTTCGTACCACTTGCTCCTCAAAATATCTCGTGGACTTCACGTATGCAGTATACTACAAGAAAAACAAATGGGGTTGACCCAAGATAAACAGGTATACTATCTATACATGATAAAAATTTCTCAACTATTTTCAAAAGCAAAAGAAAAAGATCCGCGTGTCGCTACATATCTTAAGCGCGCTGGTGTAGGTGCTCATAACGCAAATCAAGCAGAAGCGATTATCGAATTTGAAAAAGGAGCACCTCCCAAAGAAAACTCAGCGTTACTCAAGGCATTGACAGGCGCAAGAGATGTGCAACAGCTTCCACACACCGACGACAATGAATGGATGGCGCTTCAGGCACAAGCAAGCTTACGTGCAGAGTACAAAGCGTTGACGCGATATAGAACACGCTCTACCCAGCAAAAAGATCCACGCGCGCTTCTCGAGCTTATCGCAAACGCCCAACGATACACAGGTATCGTACCGAGTATAGAAACAGATATACAAAGACTGAGAAAACTTATAAAGTAAAAAGAAGAAAATACGTTTAATAGATAATATAATTATAGGCTATATATAAACTGAAAGCATTTTCGTTACGTACAGACCATGTTTGAAGCTAGTTACCATTGAGTGGTAGTGGGTTCATTTTAAATATTTCGCGATCCACCCGACGGGTGAAAAACTACTGTTGAAGTGCTTGTTTGAGGAGCGGAATATCCTCTGTTATTGTTTTCCAAAGAATTTCTATGTCGATACCAAAATACTCATGAATCATTTTATTTCGCATACCGATCATATGCTTCCACAATATTGACGCATGACTATTGCGGTATTCCTCTGACACGTGCACCGCTGCTTCACCGATAATTTCGATGCACCGCACCACTGCGTGAATTGTCTTTGCATCGCGCGAAAATGTGTCAAACGTCAACCCATTGATAAACGATTCAATATGCCCTATTGACTCAACAATATCATGAATATATAGCTCGTCGGTTCGTCTAGACATAGACCGTTTCCTGCAGAATTTCGTCACGGATGAGCGTCTTGAGAGCGCCTGGCGTGACCAAGTCAATCTTACTTCCCAATAGATGGGACAGGGCTTCTTCGAGATCCAAAAACCGGAACATCCCAATGGGTTTTGTGAATTCAACGAGCATATCCAAGTCGCTTTGCCCCGTGGCATCTCCGTGGACAACGGATCCAAAAATACCAAGCCGTTTCACGTCATAATCCGCCGCAAGCATAGCCCGATGCGGCGCAAGCATTGTTTTGATATTTTGCACAGTTTGTACCATATAGACATATTGTATCACACGTCCACCCCGCTTCGCCGTGAGCTTGAGCGACGCGATCCGACGAGTGAAACACTACTTCTCCCCAGGGCAATCCAAACTCTTGGTAAACCCTACAGCTTTTGCCTCGTCTTCGGTACAAAACCACCGATCACTCTCATTGGGGTTGATATTGATTTGATTATAATTGTAACAATCCGGCAGATGGTAGACCCGCTCCTTGGTCCCTTTGTGATAATTGCCTTTGATCACACATCCCGTTTGTTTATTTGTGCACTCCTGTGACCATATACCTCGCGTCGCACCTTGTGCACTCTTTTGTGCCGCAGCAAGCAATGCTCCATGCTCATCGTTTATCTGATCAACGACTCCCAATCCTTCCTCCGCCAACACAATCGATACCGGCACATCTTGGTCTACCGTCACCCATGAGAGACGCCTGCCAAAACGGTCTTTTTCGTTGCCATCAAGTACTACTTCTTTTCCCAAAATAAGTTCTCCCAATCGATCTTTCGCACGTTTGGAAAGACACGCCTTTGGGTATTCGGGAGCATCAAGCCCCAATAGCCGCACGCGCGTCCCATCATTGGTATCAAATGTGTCGCCGTCTACGATATTAGCTACGGTCATTTTTTGGGTAGATTTTGCGAAAGAAAAATATTTTTGAAAAAATGGAATGCCAAGAAGAATGTTGCCAAGGAGAGAACAAAAAAGAAGGATAAGAGGCCAGCGCATTTTCCAAAAAGACACAGTCTTTTGTTTTGCCATACAAAGAAATCTTTAATACTATTTATTCACTGCTGATTGCAGAGATTTAATCAAAATTTCTGTTTCCTTCACAAATGAAGGGAGATGCGAAACTACATCTTTTGCTTGTTTTTCATCATATAAATGCGTCGTACGATTACGATCTTTCAAAAATTCAAACCAAATTGTTGGATCATCTATAAGATGCAACTCTGCCGCTGTACGAAATGCATCTCGCGGAGACCCAACTTCTAATCCTTCAAAAAGCGCATATTCTTGCAATACCTTCCAAAGTAACTCAAAGGTGAATTCAAAACGTTGAATCACTCCGTCGCGATCAAGATCATTTTTTGCTTCAAGAAGCCCGCTTTTGAGTTGCTCGAGTGCAGAGAGTAAATCAGAAAGTTTTGTAAAAGATTTCATATGAAAACTGCATGCATAAGTGCATGTGATTTTACTTTATCAGAGACGCACGCAAAGTCAACTACATCCATGTGATACGGCACATCTGACTGTTCCAATGACTCTACTATATCACAATAATTTTTTCCCGAAAGTGGTTTATCGCCAATAATCCCAATATCAATGTCACTAAACCGTCTATTCGTCCCCGTGACTCGTGATCCAAAAAGGAAGACTTTATATGCATCGTTTGGAAGCAACGGCTGTATACTCTGTTGTATTGACAACACAAGAGAAGGATTAATCATAGCAAAAGTATATCATATCAAAAACCCCCCCCGCTTCCCCCAGTTTTAGAAACGATCGCAACCCCCGTAAGGTAAAATTCACTTCCTAGGGGAGAAACAGGTGGCGTATCTATTCCACCGAACAGGTGACGATTCATAGACTCGTTAACTCAGTATTTTTCCATTTTCGAAACAATGCTCCCATTGGGTTTACTTTCTTTTCGGCAATAATAAACGCAATGTGTCTAAAATTTGATTGTTTAAGCTCGTGCAACAAATCAGCACGAGACCCTCGTTCACCACGGTCCTGAATCTGTGTGAATTCCACCGCTAACCCCTGCTGAAAGCAATTTTCGTTACGTAAAGACTATGTTGAAGCTAGTTATCATGGAGTGGTAGTGGGTTCATTTTAAATATTTCGCGATCCACCCGACGGGTGAAAAACTACTGTTGAAGCGCTATCTTTTTTCAAAAAAGAAACGGATTGCCTGCTTGAAAAATTAATC
>JBBTUH010000011.1:0-11401 GCA_038063875.1 Patescibacteria group bacterium
TGACTCCATCCCTCGCCCTGACGGGACGGGGATCTAAGTAAGGTGGGTTAGACAATAAACATAATACATAGTGATTATTCGCCGTCTCTAAAGCCTTGGCGAAACAATGGCGGACAGCGTCTCGCCGTAGCCGAGCCGAATCCCGCCTTCGTCATGCGAAGCATGACTTCGGCGAGGCGAAGGCGGAGGAGACAGGACTCGAACCTGCGAGGGATTGCTCCCGCACCCTTTCCAAGGGTGTGCCGTAGCCACTGGGCCACTCCTCCAAAATTTATTTCTAATCGAATGATTATATCATTGTCTTTCGGATATGACGTGCTAACAATGGGAGCGTTGCAGTCAACACCACGGCGACAATAAGAAACAACAATCCCATCCACTCATAAAATTTTAAGTGCTCACCCAAAAAATACGTAGCTGCCAAGGTGCTGCTTATCACCGATATATATCCCGTACTTGCGCTCATTACAGCAGGCACACGCTGTGTCGACCACTGATGAAGAATAAACATGACAAACCCACCAATAAACCCTACAAAAATTACAGCACCAATTGTGCTCATGGTTAACACTGGAAGTATAAACCCAGATTTCGACATATACACAAGCCACATGCTAAACGGCAATGCAAGAAGCGTGCCACACAATAAATTAACCGACGCAGGAATCAAAGATTTTTGTTTTCGTGTATAAAGTATATACAGCGACCATGAAAGGGTGGCTATAAATACCAACACATTCCCCTTCAAGCTTCCGCTTGTTATCGACCCTCCTCCACCAAATACGATAACGAGTGTTCCCAGAATACCAATACATATTCCAACAATTTGTGACTTTGTTGGATTTTCTTTAAGAAACATAGGAGAAAGTGCCGCGACCAAAACCGGCACTCCTGTATACAGCACCTGTGAAACACTTGCAGTGGTATACGGGATGCCAAATGCAAAGACCACTATGTTCCCCATCCAAAATATAGCCACGGGAAATATCGTCCGATAATTATTCTTGAGTATTCCAAGATGCTTCCATGAAACCAATAAAAAAAGTGGGATCATAATGAGGAGTCGAAATAATAAAATCATTGGAGATTCTAATTGTCGAAGCGCAATTTTAATTCCCACGGGCGGAAGTCCGCCGACAATGGCAGACAAAAATAAAACACTAAGGGGAATAAACAGCGGATTAGAGAAATATTTTTTCATGGGATTATTTCGCGAATTCTTCGTGGATGGTCGCACGTATATCTTTCCACCAATCTTGAGAATCGGTGTTTGAAAGAAGTGTCATAAGCTCCACAGATTCTGGAAGTCTTACGCGTAGTGAATTGGCATCCATCCATTCTTTCGCATGGGTATTTCCCCGCTCCATCAATATCTTACACTCGACACCAAACGCAATGACGTTGGCTTCATATACTACAAGTGATTCAAGCGTCTCTTTCTCTTCATATTCATTCAGAAGCACCAACAACTCTGCGTCTACCTCTGAGAAGATATCGATGTTTGCTTTATCCTCGTGTCTGGTCATATACAGCTTGGCGACCTTATCCATTTCGCCTGTGCGTCCTTCGTGGAAGTCATGGAATATGCTCATGATGAGAATTTTTTCCATAGAAACCGTTCGTTCACTTTTTTTCTGTTCGTTAATTTCCTTGGCGAGAAGATATGCAATCACGGCGGTCATAAAGGAATGCTCGCCCACACCCTCTACGTTGTCGCCTAACCGTTGCCACCCCGTGCGAAGCATGCGTTTCACATTCGCTGCTTCATAAATCAGATTTGTAATTTTTTTAGTATTATTCATATGTCCATTATAGCAGAAATGTTGACCTAGTTTGATATAATATATGACATGAATTCTACTTTACTACTAGTTCGCCACGGCGAGGTTAAGCGTGCAGCAGGCCCATCAGGCGAGCAACTCGTATACGGGGCAAATCAACCGCTTAGTGACATGGGTAAATATCAACTTCAATCACTCGGAGGTAAACTTTCCGAGACTGCTTACATCACAAAAATTTACACAAGCCCTACACGTCGCGCAGCACAATCAGCAAATCTACTTCAAGACAGTCTATCCAACCATCCCACCGTCATAGAAAAAGAAGGGCTACGCGCGGCCAATACCCCACAATGGAATGAACAACCTATAAACGACTTTGTCGCAGTGGGTGGCGATCTCTTTGCTAAAAATCCAAAACTCCCAGATGTGTATGGAGAAACTATGGAAAATGCATATTCCAGAGCAATCAAAGAGTTTACGGAGATTCAAAAAACTCATCCAGAGGAAGTCGTCGCGATCGTTACGCATGGAGAAATAATTGCTATGATCCAACATTATTTGCGCGTTGGGAAAGAAGGCCAGATCGGCCAAGATGCAACTATCGATAAAGGTGAGGCGCTGATGCTACAATTTACACCCGAGGGAAAAATTTCTGAATCTCGGGTAATCTCTTCAGAAGCGCCCCAGTTTCTACCAAATAAGGAGCGGTAATATTTTATACGCCAGAGACATTACTTTAACGCTTTTATAAAATCTTTCATAGAAATTTCTGCACGCTTCACTTGAGACTTAAGGAGAAATTGTGCTACTTCTTTATGAAGAGGAATCGAGAGTGTCGGAGCTCCTGCTTTTTGCAAAATCGCATGATCGCCTGAGGTGTGCGCGTGCACATACCCAAATTTCAAAAACGCCTTCACTGCTTTCGCACCAGAAATATTTGTAAGCTTAGGCATATGCCACAGGCAGAGGAGTCTCTATACTTCGATATACCATATCTGTATTTCCGGTTAGCTTTACAAGAGCCTTCATGTAGGCTTTTATAGCTTTTTCTACGTTATTTAGTGCTTCAACCTTTGTCTTTCCTTGAGACATACATCCATACAAATTCACCACATCAGCCACATATCCTTTGTAGGATCTGTCATAGGTTAATTCGATAAGATAATCTAATTTTCTGACTTTCATAGTACGAGTATAACAGATTTTTTGTGCACCTGATCGGAGTCGGACCGATATCGCCGGCTTCGGAGGCCAGAACTCTATCCATTAAGCTACAGGTGCAAATAGATCTCTCGTATTATAGAGCGCTCTCGTCTTCTCTGCTAGAATCGTACTACATGAAGCTATTTCACCTCGGCAGCATCGCTCTCTTGATTTCATATCTTCTACTCATTGTCTTTTCTAATCGTGGATTATTTTTTTCAACATTTGACGCCGTGTATTGGCAAGATAAGTATGAACACTCACAGTGGAAACTTCCGCTCTCCGTGCGCACTTTGGGTGATGATGGATTATATCTGTATGAAGGATATCGACTTATGCATGGAGGAGACCCAACCTTATTAAACGCCGAGGTACCTCCGCTTGGTAAATACCTCATAGGTATCACAAACGCGCTCTTTGGTAACCCATACTGGTTTGGCTTCATCGTAAATCTTGGCATACTCACATGTGTATTTCTCCTTACCAAACGGCTTACTGCGTCAACTATGTTTTCGTCTCTTGCCATACTCCTTCTTGCCACAGACCCCTTGTTTACCAATCAATATGCACTCACCATGCTTGATAGTCTCCAAGCACTTTTTCTTCTCATCTATTGTTTACTGATTATCAAATCGACTGATCAGAAAAAGGGCATCCTTCTCTGGCCCACTCTAGCTGGACTGTCCCTAGGATTTTTTTCTGAAACGAAGTTTCCACTACTAGTTCCTATCCCGCTCCTTTTGGGAATCTGGCAACTATGGAGACATACAAAAAGTATAACGTCGATCGTAATGCTTGGTGTCGGGCTTATCACTGGATATCTATTACCGTATATACAATATTTCCTGCATGGTCATTCATTTCTCGAATGGCTAAAGGTTCAGAAGTGGATCGTCTCATTCTATCTCTCATCCAAAATAATACCAACCTACGGAAGCGTTCTAACTAACCTTACCGTCGGGTATTATCAAAATATATTTTCCCGCATCTGGCTAATCTCTCCGCACTGGAGTCCTGTGTGGCCCGTATTATTGATTACTCTGCTCACAGGATTATTTCGCGCACGCAAAAACACACCCACACTATTTATCACCCTTCTCACGCTTGGCATCATTGGATTTTATACGATCATTCCATTTTGGACTCGCTATATCGTACTCATCTTGCCATTTCTCTATCTCTTGTTCATCTTTGCCATACAAGCGATCAAACCAAAAATAGGTATTTTCATAAGCATGGTTTTCGTGACAGCAAATGTCCTCTGGTCGCTCCCTACGTTTTTCCCAACACCTGATGGTATGTTTTCGCTCTTTACGTATTCCTGGAAAAACAATTTCTTCGCTGATATGTACGAAGATATAACACCTGAAAGTAAAGCGAATTGGAGCAGAATAGCCTTTCGAGAATTTGGACTGAATACGGTTTATGACGGAGAAATCGAAAAGGTAGAAATCCATTATGACGCACCTACCATCTCACGATTTGCTACTACGGCCTCTGTCCCTATCCGCGTTACCTATGTCACAAGACACCTTGGTCCCTTTGACGTAGAAACCACGATTCCACTCAAGAAAGTTAATAATCGATGGACCGTCGTCTGGGACTGGTCACTGTATCTTCCAGATCTATCAGAGTCTACACATCTTAAAACAACAGTTATAGAAGGCAAACGAGGAGAAATTATTATGAGTGACAAAGGCAAGCTTGCCAATGATTTCCAAAGCTTTCTTATCTCAGTCACACCCAAAGACATAGACCCAGTAAACGAATCTACGCTTTTACTACTCTTTGAGGAGTTATTCGATCGAAAAGTGCTTTCTGTGTATTTCCATCAGAGAATATACGGAAACACCTTGAGTATTCGACCTATCCCCATTGGCGTTTTACCACGAGTCCTCGTGCCAGAAGAGGTCAAACAACTGACAGGATACTCCGGCGTCACGCTTACACCCCATATTGGTCGGCGTATCCTCTATAGCGATTTTATCAAAGTAGGAAATGTCGGCAACGCTCACGTATTTGAATGTTGCTCATGGTTGTACACTACGGGGTTATATGATGGCACCGAGGGACTAGAGAAAGATAAAAATATACTATTAAAAGGCGAGAACGGCGGGACACTGATACTGAAAGATGAAAAAGATGCGACACTTCACACTTTTATACAAAAAACAAAAAAAGATGGGGGAAACGTACAACTCTAGTCATAAAACAAGTTTGGCAAGATCTCCATCAAGAACCGTGTGCTCTATCGCATGCATCTCTACACTGTAGTCCATCTCTGGTACAGGATAGAGGAGAAATACTTTCTTATCGAGTCCAAATGCATACCCCATCTCTAAAAACGTATTGCCCCCGATGTATCCATCAATGCCTTTTTTGGGATAATTGAGGATGAGGATGGCATCTCCGTCTTCAATTTTACGAAAGTGCTCTCTGATGAAATCAAATTCAATTTTGGTAGATATCTTATCCTCATCATTGGTCATGTAGGATTCATTTTTCTCTAGGTGATCAAGGTCTGCAGGAACGAGCACGGTAAATCCGGCGGCCTCAAGCGTTTTTTTCGCTTCTGCCATTTCTTTATGAAACTGCATGCTGCCACAAATAGTTATTGTCATAAATTTAATCTCTCCTTCGCGATCTTCTTGCGGACTGCGTCCGCCGTAGCTCGCTCCGACGAGCGAAGGCGGAGGGTACAGGAGTCGAACCTGTGCCTCCCTTACGGGAGAATAGTTTTCGAAACTATCGCTTTGGGCCACTCAGCCAACCCTCCAATCTGACAAGGGCATTGCTTTGGTGTCCCCGGACAGAGTCGAACTGTCATCACAGCCTTCGCAGGGCCGCATTCTATCCATTGAACTACGGAGACAAGGACTCTATTTTACTACGAAAGAGGCTATAAGGCTATGCTTGCGGCTTCTCGAGGGGGATCTTCTCCGTTATCCACGTGGCAGCATTATCTACCCAGCTTTTCACTGGCTCATCACGATACGGGATATAGTCAGCTACAATTGCTTTCACTTTTGCTTTAGGTTCAGTGCCGAGTAACACGATCATACGAGGTCCCATCAGCGGTCGTATCACAAGCATCACCTGTCCCCACTGTTCTTCAAACCAAAAATCCACGAACTCTTCCCAGCGATAATAATGTCCTGCACTCTCAAGCCCCATACTCGTCAATCGATGCTTGATGTCATCTGGTGGGACGGTAGCTAATACGTAGATAAGAAATAAGATGGATATAGCCACAGCCATGAGTGCAAACTCTCTGGCAAATACAAAGATGACACAAAAAAGAAAGACGATGGCGATGATGTTGGTGAAATACTCCCTGTCGCGCTTTTTAAATAATCTTGAGGGGGACGTCCAGACGAGTAACTCTTCTTCACTATGTTCTTTCTTTGGGATTTCGTGGTCCATATACCCAGTATAGCGTACTTATTTATTTTTTACTTCCTATGTATTTTCTGGCAGCTTTCACCGCGATACTGCCGCCGGGGATCAGCATACCCGCGGCATCAGCGCCTATATCAAAAAGGAAATCTTGATCCAATACTTTCCCAAGGTACTCTCTAAATATACGGTCGCCTGAGGTGATAGCACCCGTCACGGCATCTATCTCTATGATGCCGTCCTTCTTTTTGGACTTCCACGCAAATTGGAATGCATATACAGGTCGGTAATATAATTCTATTGCGGACACTTCGACGTGTTCTTCGAGAATTTTGTCTGCCTGTATGCCTTTGATCATTTTTGAGAGCGAATCACGCATCAGCGCTGACACGCGAGTCGTTGGTGGTACGAGGATAGAATCTTTAGAAACAATTTTTTCTATCTTGCCGGCTACTTCTGTGACTGGCTTTTTTATATAGTCAGCAAGGGAGGGGATATTTTTACCCGTCACCCCATCCACAAACACTTCATCTTTCTCGTCTTGCACACAGTGCTCCATGACAGGCACATGGATATGTCCGTTGGTTTCTTCGAATTTATTCGAAAGTAGGGTGACTGATCGCACTTCTTTGCCACCCACACTCACCTGATAGGTGGCAGCCCTGTCGTACACATAGCGAGCTGTAGCCATCACATGCCAAAAGGGTTGATACCGATGTTCCGAATAGGTGAGTTCGAAGTCATCATCTTTGGGGCGAGAAAGAAAGCTTGCGACTTTACTAAATGCGTCAAAAGCGCTCGTCTTTTTCTCCCACGCCTTCTTTTCTGCATCCTTAAAGGATATCTGATCTTTGAGGATGAGGATTCGCTCTTTGGCTACATCTATTTTCATTGTGTTATTCCTCTACTATACCATCAGACAATTCCAACGTCTTTAGGTCAGGAAGCGACCGCACGACTCCTTGCAAATCTCCATACATCCCGTGGGTGTTATCTATCACTCGACGTAATTGCTTCTCTTGTCTGGCCCACTTGGTCTGAAACCACCGTTTCTCTCGTTCGACTTCTTCCTGCATACTACCAAATGCTTCACCGATGACTTCTATGCGCTGTTTGAACTCGATACTAGTGATGTAGGTATAAAGATCCTCCATCTTTTCACTCTTTCCTGTGTTCACTAGTTTCTCATGATGCACGCTCACTAAGCTATAACGGAGGGCAAGAGCTAACGATATAGCCATCGTTCGTAATACGACCCATACACCATCTATGTATTGAAACGTCGTGAGATTCTCTGGGGGATCAGTCACCACAAGGACTGCGATATGTGCATTGGCTTGTCTCTGATCTTCTTTGAGCTTCCCTATCCACTGATTGCTCCACTGCGCATTTTTGGATTCGTATAATATAGTCCCGCAATCTTGTCCGCGTTTATCTATCACACGTTGTAATACATCAGCGCCTCGCTGACCCTTCTTCACTTCTTCAATCGTATCGACAGGGAATTCTCGCTTGAGACTCTCTTCTAGCTCTAGTTCGAGAGACTCTCCTTGAGCTTGTTGTGATCCCCTTTGCATCTGCGCCTTAAGCTCTTCGACTTGCTTTAACGCATCTTGCAAATTCTTGGCACTCTCTCTATCTTTGAGTTCGTGTTCTTCGAGTGTTTTTTTGCGACTATCAGCCCTAATCTTTTCTTCTTCATCTGCCATTTTCTTTTTCATCTCGAGTTCTCGCTCTTCATCACGCCTTCTTAGCTTTCGTAAATCTTCAGTCAGTTCCTCTAGCTGCTTTAACAATCGTTTATTTCGCTCTTTCTCTTCTACTGAGTCCAATTTCAACTGCCTGGTCGTTTCTTCTTGTTCTAGTTTAATTTTTTCCGTTACCTTTTTTTCTGTTTCTTCTTTGAGGGCTTTAAGCTCTGTCTCATGTTTAGATTTTTCTTTGGAAACAATTTCTTCTTGCATCTGATGACGAAACGCTTCGTTTGGCTCGAACGATTTGCCACAGTGAGGACATTTGATGATGTTGGTAGTATCTGCCATGCGTGTACGTAGGTTATACCGTTATTTGAGGATTTATACAACTATGAAGCCAAAATTAATCGTAAAGAAGCTTGGTCATTTCTCGCACGAGATTGGCGTCTCTGGCTAACTCATCTGGCATAAGGCTTGCGATCTCTCCGCGAGGCTTGCCCAAAAACGACAAATACTCTGCTTCATCGGCAGACAGAGATCTCGTCATACCAATGGGTTCACTCAGAGACCTTACTGACGATGGTTTTTTTTCTTTTGCCACGCCAATTGATGCACTTGCAGGTAGTGTGATCATATAGTTCTCATGTCACCGTGGACCAAATCGAGTGTTTGGTCTATGACCCCGTTTGGGAAGCGGCCCACTACAAAATCTTCACGCCATGGCGTCAATATTTTGTAGTGAACGAATGTATGATTGCTGAGCATACACTATATTTAATGTTTATCTTGATATAATGCGGTCAGTGCAAAACCTCAACAAACCCAAAAACATACTTTTTGTCTACCTTACCCTTCCTCGCGTAAACCGCGAGATGATGGAGCATGACATCACGGAACTCTGGCAACTCGTGCAGACGCTTGGCAACGCGCAGGTGGTCGACCTCATACAGCAAAAAGGCAAAGCATTTGACACGACCTACATAGGCCCAGGGAAAGCTGAGGAAATCGGCGAGTATCTCAAAGAGCACGAGATCGACGTCATCATCCTCAATGGTCAGCTAAAGCCGAGTCAGAAATTTAATTTACTACAGATGTACTGGGAAATACGACCAAATATACAGATATGGGATCGTATTGATCTCATCCTCTCCATCTTCTCTCGCCATGCGCGCACGACAGAAGCCAAATTACAGATAGATTTAGCGAAAATGCAAAACATGGGGCCACGCATCTACGGCATGGGTATGGTCTTGTCTCGCCAAGGCGGCGGCATCGGGACACGAGGCATCGGAGAGACCAATACGGAGCTGATGAAACGCCACTGGAAACACGCCATCAAAGACGCACACGATCAGCTGGAGAAGACCGTCGCATCACGAGAGCGCCAAATGGATCATAGGAAAAATTTAGGCCTCCAAACGATCTCAATAGTCGGATATACCAACGCAGGCAAGACGTCTCTGTTTAATATCCTGACGCATAAAAAACACGTAGTAGAAAACGCATTGTTTGCTACCCTTGATAGCACCGTCGGTGAGATCTATATGCAGAGCCTGCAGAAAAAAGTGTTGATTTCCGACACCATCGGCTTTATCGCTAACCTCCCGCCATCCCTTATCGAAGCGTTTAAATCAACACTGATGGAATCTATACACGCAGACATCATCCTTCATGTCATCGACGCATCAGACCCTCTGATGATGGAAAAAGTACGTGTGGTAGATGAAATACTTACACAATTAAGCATTCCAAAAGAAAAAGAGGTACTCGTGTTTAATAAAACAGATCTAGACACTAGTGCAAATACCAAAAAACTCGCCCGCCTTGCCAACGACACACCACACATCTATATTTCTACAAAGACAAAAGAAGGAATTGAAACGCTCACCTCCGAATTATTGCCAAAAATAATTAAGACTCACCCACACATCGGGGGTGTGTAATAACTATATTCTCTCAGAAAAAATATTCAGATACTCTCTATAAATATACGACTGTCCATACGTTATATCTTTATCTTTTGGCGATAGAATTTTCATTTCTATGAACCGATTAATCACCTCTTGGGAACCTGGGCGACTAAATCCTGTCCATTCTTGAATAGCTGGGACATTCACGATCGGTTGCGCATAAAGCCTTGGCATGACAATGATTGCGGATTCGGCAGCACGTTTACCGAGTGACTGCATCTTCATCATATCTCGCTCTCTGAGTTTTGTAATTTTATCGACAGTCATCACCGCTTCATTGGCAATCTCAATCACACCATCCAGAAAAAAATTGATCCAAGATACGACATCTCCATTATGGTACTGCGTCAATTTTTCATAATAGAGCTCTTGGTGTCTTTTAAAATAAGAAGATAAAAATAACACTGGATTTTCCAAAAAATGTTCGTGCCAAAGAAAAAATGTAATAAGCATACGTCCTGTGCGACCATTACCATCTAGAAATGGATGAATCGTCTCAAATTGCGCATGCAGCACTCCTGCCTTTATAACTGTAAGCAACTCATCGTTTGCATAAAAATATTTTTCTAGCTCACTTAAAGATTGATTCATTTCTGCCACTGGGGGCGGCACGTACCGAGCATTATCGGGCCTTGTGCCACCAATCCAATTTTGCGATTTTCTAAACTCCCCTGGGTCAGCGAAATGTGTCGCTCGCGCCTTGCTCATGAGCTCTCTGTGAAGTTCACGTAAAAATCGTAAAGAAAAAGGGAAATTATCCTTTTGAGCTCGATTCATACCATAACGAAGCGCCTTAATATAATGAAGAATATCATCCACATCGTTTGGCACATTTGTATTTGTACGAACCTCTGCCTCGATTGCATCTATCATGGTTGCCATCGTGCCTTCTATTTGACTTGACGCAGCAGCATCTTTGCGTAAATACATGAGTAGGAAAAAATCTAAATCTGGCAATAACTTTGTAATACCATCAAGTTTTCCTACTAATCGAGACGCCTCGCTTGCCTTTTTTATGACAGAACCATCAAAAACAAAGCCTGTTACAGGAGGGAATTGATGAGGCACAAATGCCTTAAATCCTTGAGGCTGTTGACGAGATGTACCAATAATATTCGTTTGCATACTTTGCTTCCATCTTTCTATAGATGTAAACAAACTATATCACTTTCTTTACATCTTGTCAAGACATGTAAAGAACCTTATGAAGTGCACCTTGCCATGGATGTGCCTCATGTCTATATTTCTACGAAGACAAAAGAAGGAATTGAAACTCTCACGTCAGAATTACTACCAAGAATTGTTATAAAAAACCCACGCCCTCACGGGACGGGGTTTTATGTGGACTTCAAACGGT
>JBBTUH010000012.1:0-21696 GCA_038063875.1 Patescibacteria group bacterium
ATTGAGTTGTCTACAATTTGTAGACAACTGAAATTAGAATCATCTGACGGGAAAAAATATGCAACTGATTGTGCAAATACAGAGGGAATTTTTCGCATAATCCAGTCTATACCATCACCAAGAGCTGAACCATTTAAACGTTGGCTGGCGAAAGTTGGGTATGAACGGATTCAAGAAATAGAGAATCCGGAATTAGCAACGAAACGAACCAGAATGCTTTATAAGCTCAAGGGATATACTGATGATTGGATTGAGAAACGAATGCGTGGAATTGTAATTCGTGAAGAATTGACTGATGAGTGGCAAAAGCGTGGAGCAGAGGAAAAACGAGATTATGAGATTCTTACGGCTGAAATTTCAAAAGCAACATTTGGGATTACTCCGAGTGAATACAAAAAATTGAAAGGATTACAGCGAGAAAATCTTCGTGACCACATGGATGATTTTGAACTCATTTTTACTATGCTTGGAGAAAAATCGACGTCAGAGATACATCGCCAAGAAGAATCTAAAGGTGTACCAAAGTTGAGAAAAGATGCACAAAGGGGCGGAAAAGTTGCCGGAGTTGCCAGAAATCAATTGGAAAAAGAGCTGGGTAAATCCGTAGTTTCAAGTAAAAATTATTTGTCAAAAAAAACGCTTCAGGAGAAGAAATATTTCGTAAAATCGTTTGATACTATTCGAAATAAGCTTATTCAAGTTGGTGCAAAAAAGATACGAGAAGTCACCTCTGTTCATTATTATGGTGTACATGAGGGAAATGACGTAGAAAAGTTTGTCGTATATCCTGATCGGTGCGAAATACATAAACTTCTAGAGTCTCATGGTAAATTTACCATGAAGGAACATGCAGTGATTGTGAATAAAAACGCTGGTATAGCATGGCTTAAAAACCGAGGATACAAAATTGCAAATATTGTTCGTATGGATTACACCGAATATGCCTATAGTGATGGAACAATTGGATTGTATATTCTTGATGACGATTTATATTCTGTCATTTTGTATTTTTCGTCGGATCATCATGAGAAAATTGAAAAAGAATTTGGTTTACAGAAAGCCGAGGTGATAACTCTCCCTTACAACAAGTATTTGGGAATGTTGGGCAAACTTCACTCAATGGAATTGAGTTGAATTTTATTTCAGGTGATGTCTTCGGACAAAGAGTATCTGGTTTTTAGTGTATCCCAAGCTTTCTAAAAATTGTTGGATTTCCCGTTTCGATTTTCCTTCTTTGGTCATTTTTTTGGTAAACGTATATATCCATTCGGTCACTTCAAAGGGAAGCAATATCCACTTATCTGTTTTTTGTGCAAAATAATCAGGCATGACACGTGAATGCGGTTTATAAAACATGGTGGCAGTGGTGATAGATGAAGGGGAAAACTCGTTAAGGTATTCTGTAGCTCTGATAAGTGTTTTCCCTGTATCGGCGATATCGTCGACTAACAGTATTCTTTTATCTTTGATAATTTTAGAGAGACCAGCAGTGATTTTTACTATTCCTTGCTGTTGTATGTCGGTATAGCTTTGGATGGTGATAGATGATATGGGGATTTGGAGATAGTCTGAGAAAAGATGACCAAGCGTAAGACCGCCTCGTGCTATGGCAACAATTTCATCAAAAGGTTTTTTTTCGTTTCCGAGCATAGCAGCTGCCATTTTGAGCGCTAACAGATGATATTGTTCCCATGAAACAGAAAGATATTGTATTTCCATAGGTTTATTGTATCATGGGAACATGAGTGATCTTACATACGCTAGTGTCGCTATCTCAGGAGCGCCGGGTGCTGGTCGCTCAACCCTTCTTAAAAACTTACGTTCGTATTTAGAGCCAATGGGATTTGAATTTTTTTCTGGCGGCGATTGGGCTAGACAGTTTTCTATACAAGCGGGGAAACATAGGGCAGATGATCCGACGCATCATTTAGCAACTGATTATGGAGAAGACATAGATCACAAGATAGATTTAGCTCTGCGAGAAAAACTATCAGATACGTCTGTACATGTCGCGGTTGAGAGTTGGATCGCTGGATGGAACATGAGGGGGTTACCACATGTATTAAAGGTACTTCTTATGTGTGATGATTCTCTGCGTATTGATCGGATTGTGAATCGTGATGGTGTCTCAGTAGAAGAAGCCAAAAAACATCTTCGTATGCGAGAAGAGAGTAATCTGGGGAAGTGGAGTGCTATGTATACAGTAGACCAGAAAGATTTTTGGGATCCTAAGCATTATGACCTCATTATAAATACCTACGCCAATGGCCCCAAGCAAACCATTGATTTAGTGTTACAAGCACTCGGCTACTTTCACAAAAATGGTCAACCGAAAAAAGGTGAGTAAGCATGTACGTCTATGATTCCTGATAAACAGAGAATATACGAACTCTGGGACACATACATGTTGTCAGACGTCAAACGTCATCATAGTCAGCTCGTCTCAAACGTGGCGCTATTTTTGGCAAAACAGATCAGTGAAACGTTGAATGTATCGATCAACACAACGCTTTTATACGCTGGCGCGATGCTTCATGATATTGATAAGAACATCCCAAGGGTTGCAGGTGAACACCATCCGGCTACAGGAGTTCGTATACTCACAGAGTTAGGATTTGGTGAAGTAGCAGACCTCATCAAAACACATTCATTGTCTGCGATACTCGATCAAACTATAGCCCCGAAGACATGGGAAGAAAAGCTTTTATTTCTTTCAGATAAAATGGTCAAGCACGATATCATCACGGTCGATGAACGATTTGCGCTTTGGCGCAACGAAGCGTTGCCTGTGGAGGCGCTTAAAGAACTCGATATGACATACCCGTATGTGAAAGCGCTTGAAAAAGAAGTGTTTGATGTTATTGGCATTCTACCAATAGATGTAGCTCGATTTGCATAAATGCATATATATCGTACAATAGAGCGAATATATGAAATTAATACTCGCGTTTATTTTTTTCTTCGTAGTTTTTGGAAATATACGTGTTGCAAATGCTACGACAAGCGTTCCAGAGCCAGTCTCTATAGAATATGTGCTTCCGTTTGCAGGGATCATGCCGAATCATCCGTTGTATTTTTTCAAAACGATACGGGACACACTTATAGAAAAAATGATAACCAATGATATCAAAAAAGCTGAGTTTTATATTTTGCAGGCTGATAAACGATTACAGATGAGTGTCGTACTCTCTAATGGAGATGACGAAGCGCTTAAAGAGGCCATGAGAAATGATGCATACATGTATCGTGAAAAATCATTACTCACACTGCAGACAGCGCAAGGAAAAAACGTTGTCATTCCTCGATACGTGCTTGAGAAGCTTTTGGTATCAACAAAAAAACATCAAGAGGTATTAGGCAGCATGAATGTGGATGCTTCGACAGTCAAACTGCTTATTGTAAAGATAGAAGCGCTTCTTACCACACAGGCAGACAAAAAGTGATCAATATCCCCAGTTGGATTGATTATAACTTCTAAAATAGATGTACTGATATTTCGAGAGAATGGATATTTTTCGTTTCGTGGTGGCAATGAATACGCTGATTTTATAGAGTGCTCTCCATTATCACCGTACTATTCCCTCACGTAAAATACGTTTGAGGCTAGTATCAAAAATTAGAGTATTTTGATATAGATATTTCTAGTTGACGTCCTACAAATAGTGTCATAGGATTTCCTTTACCACAACATATAGTGTTTTTTGATTTCACAAATGAAATGTCCATATTGCGGATTTACCGACACAGATGTTATAGAAACAAGAGACAGTGAAGACTTAGCAGTAACAAGAAGAAGGCGATCGTGTGATAAATGCGCCAAACGCTTTACAACATACGAACGTATAGAGGCAACTCCTCTTACTGTGATGAAGCGGGATCAAAGGCGAGAGCCGTTTGATAGAGATAAATTGGCACGAGGCATTTGGCGAGCAAGCGGCAAGACGAAATTGAAGGCTGACGACGTCCGAAGAATTGTCGATGAGGTAGAGCGAGATCTGATTGGGGGGAATACGACAGAGGCATCGAGTAAAAAAATAGGCGAGTTGGTAGCAAAACGTTTAAAAAAGATCGATAAAATTGCATATATTCGCTTTGCGAGTGTATTACGGCATTTTGTAGAGTTGGAAGACTTTCAGGGCGAATTACAAAAATTAATAAAAAGGAAGTAAAAGTATGAATCTTGACGGTATACGACAAACAGTATTTTTGGACCGATATTCGGTAAAAGACGAACAGGGAAAACCTGTAGAGCTACAACCAGAGGAAATGTGGCGCCGTGTGTCCCACGCTGTCGCGCACATTGAGAAGAAGCCCAATCGGGAATACTGGGAAGAACAGTTCTATGAAGCGATGACAGATTTCAAGTTCGTTCCTGGAGGTCGTATACTCTCTGGTGCAGGCACTGGATATAAGGTGACATTTTATAATTGTTTTGTCATCCCCAGTCCTCATGATTCTCGTGGTGGGATACTAAAAACCCTCGGTCAAATGGTAGAGATTATGTCTCGCGGTGGTGGCGTCGGGATAAATTTATCAAGCCTTCGTCCCCGTGGTGCGAGAGTGAACAAGGTCAATGGATTTTCATCAGGACCATGTAATTGGGCAGAGCTTTTCTCAGTCGCGACCAAAGATATTATCCAACAAGGCGGCAGTCGCAGAGGTGCTTTGATGCTCATGCTGTGGGATTGGCATCCTGATATAGAGGAATTTATTACTGTCAAACAAGACCTCGCACGCATAAATGGCGCAAATTTATCCGTCTGTGTATCCGACGCGTTTATGACTGCTGTGAAAAACGATGCTGATTGGGATCTCGTATTCCCTGATAAAACAGATCCTGAGTACGACACGAAATGGGATGGCTATTTACCAAACTGGCTAGCGCTTGGCAAAAAGACGGTCGTCCAAAAAACGTTAAAGGCTCGTGCTCTTTGGGATCTTGTCGCGACCGCCGCGTGGAAGAGTGCAGAACCGGGCGTCGTATTTATGGAGCGATACAACAAACAGTTTAATAATAATTATTTTGAGTATATAAACTGTGTTAATCCCTGTGGCGAAGAGGGATTGCCCAATTGGGGTGTATGTAATTTGTGTTCTATAAACGTCGCCGCATTGGTTTCAGAAGATGGAATCATGAATTATAAAGAGTTAGAACGGATTGCCAAAATTGGCGTTCGGTTTCAAGATAATGTCATTGACGCAGATTTTTATGTTTTTGATGAAATTCGTGCGGTCCAGCAAAAAGGGGAGAGACGCATAGGTCTTGGCACCATGGGTATCGGTGACGCATTAATCAAGATGAAGTTACGATACGGCTCTCAAGAGAGTTTGATAGAGATCGATAAGATATATAAAACGATACGTGATGCGGCGTATGAGGCGTCGGTGGATATCGCCAAAGAAAAAGGTCCGTTTCCTAAAATTGATAAGGCAAAGCATGTGGAAGGGTACTTTACCAAGCAATTGCCTGAGATCGTACGAAAAAAGATGAAAAAATATGGTGTACGAAATAGCGTCATCCTGCAACAAGCACCAACTGGCACGACATCGCTTTTGGCTGGAGTGTCTAGTGGTATAGAACCAGTGTATGAGTTTGAGTTTACCCGTACATCTCGATTAGGTGAGCATATCTTGCGACATCCATTATACGAAGCGTGGTATGAAGCGTTTAAAGCGAAAGAAGGTCGTGAGCCGACCAAGGAAGAAAGACCGCCATACTTTGTATCAGCCAATGATCTTTCTCCAGAAGACCATGTGTATGTGCAAGCAGCGATACAGAAATATGTCGATGCATCGATAAGTAAGACCGTGAATGCACCAAATTCTCATACAGTCGAGGATGTGAAGCGTTTATACACATTAGCGTATGAACAAGGATGCAAGGGTATCGCATATATGAGAGAAGGAAGTAGACAAGGTGTGTTAACAAGAACTGCAGAGACAAAGCCAGAAGAGGTCAAGAAGCAAGAAGCCGTAGCGCTAGTACCAGAGGTGAAACCAAGACCTATGGTGGTGCATGGTTCTACGTATCAAATAGAGACGCCTGTAGGGCAAGCGTATATCACGATTAATACCAATGGCGGTAACCAGCCACATGAAGTATTTATAAACGTTGGTAAGGCAGGCAGTGACGTGACCGCGATGGCAGAGGCGATGGGGAGACTCATTTCTCTTGCATTACGCGTGTCATCCCCAATATCACCGATGGAGCGCGTCCATAAGATTGCAGCCGAGCTTATCGGTATAGGAGGCGCACGAAGCATGGGATTTGGGGAGAATCGTGTGCGAAGTTTGCCTGATGCAGTTGCTAAAGTGATTGATCGTCATTTTGGATTTTTTACCAAACATAGGCTTGATGAGGCGGTGGCAACCGATAAAACGGTACACGCCGACCAAAAGCAGAATCCGAGCGGTCATGGGACATTGCAGGCAACAATTGCGATTGAAGAGGTAGCTGCGCAAAATACACTCCCCTTTGTCGCAAAGAAAGAACGCATGGTAACCGTCGATTTGTGTCCGAATTGTGGAGAGGGAAGCTTGGTATTTGAGGAGTCATGTAAGAAGTGTTACAGCTGTGGATACAGCGAATGTTAAGGTGATGTATGCCAATCTACACCCGCACTGGTGATACAGGAACGACTGCACTTTTTGGTGGTACGCGTGTTTTAAAGTGTAATGATCTCGTGGATGTGTATGGATCTATCGATGAACTCAATTCGTGGATTGGATTTGTTTCTTCTAAATTAAACACGATAGAGTCGCAAGAATTTTTGTCTCGTTTGCAGTCAGACCTTTTTACTATCGGGAGTAATTTTGCAGGATTTAAGACTGATATATCACACCTTCACGAGCGCGTGCTTGAGATGGAGGCACGCATAGATGCCATGGACAAAGCGTTGCCAAAACTTACAAAGTTTATATTACCAGGAGGCAGTGAGCTCGGCGCAGTTGTTCATTTGGCAAGGGGTGTCTGTCGAAGAGTGGAACGCCAAACAGTGGCTCTTCATCAAACACAGCCGGTTGATCTTACGATCATATCGTATTTAAATAGACTTTCAGACTTCTTGTTTATGCTCGCACGATTTGTGAATAAAGAGCTTGGCGCCACAGAAGTAATTTGGAGTGCTATTGACCGCGTCAACAAAAAGAAGTAAAAGTAAAGAGTAAATGACGAGGAATCCTGTGTAATTCAGGGACTGTGCCGCAACCGTAAAGACCCACTTCGCTAAAGCTACGAAGGGTCGCAGTCGGGAACTCCCATTTATGTAGTATCCCGAGCAGGAATGGTTGTATTATCAACGCGTATACATACGTATAGCGATTAGAGATAAAACCTCCTTTCGGACCGGAGGTTTTTTATGCGTATTTCACAACGTGATATATCTGTCAGCTTGGCTCCGAGTAAATTCGTGCGTTTCCATAGTTTTTCTGTGGAAAACACATTGCTCAGGCAGCACCCTGTGGGTTCAGGATCTAGACCAAAAGAAGAAGAACAAAAGTGGCGAGGTGATCATGCGTTTAATGCTGATGCAGCCTCATTTTCTCTCATGAATTTTATCGAGCCTGAGGTAGAGGCTGCGAATCCTCATCTTTCCAAAAAAGAAGCGCATGCGTTAGCGCTCGAGAAATTCAATGAACGTCTCAAACAAGACTTAGCATTTGAGCATCAAGAAAATAGTCATATAGATACAACAGTGCATTGGCAGGTCGTAGATGGGAAGAATGGAAAAAAAGAACTTGCTACAAAATATGGCGAGGAGTTGATCACTCTTTCTCAGCTTTGGGATCATACACGCACATATGCTGAGCATATTGGTAATCCATTGGCGTACAACAGAGAAGAAGAGCGCGCGCAGCTTCTGATGCAGGATGCGTTTATAGAAGGGAACGCGAATGGCTTTGTCAGTGTGATTTCACATCCTGACGCTATTCGGTATGTACAAGTGTGGGAGAGAACACAAGATGGGGGCATCGCATCCCAACAAATTGATTTGTATGCTACAACAGGTAGAGATTTCACTCATGCTGAAGGAAAAGCGCTGGTACAAAGTATTACAAAATATCATCAAGGTCATGGGACATCGGCACAATGCGAAGATGTGCAGTATGCTCACGCGCTTTTTACGTCGGGTAAGACGAGTGTTTCCGATGTGCGTACTATTGCCGTGGCGCATGTGTTCACCGATAGTACATACAAAATGACACCTGTCGATATGATGACACATATTGCGATAAAGACAGCACGTGACATACAAGAAACGACGATCACACTTGGGAGAGATTTCCATACGTACGTACAAAAGAAGATAGAGTCTTTTAAAGATAGTCTGCTACAGACTCCTTCACGGAATAAGGATTCTCTATCGCCAGTTACTGCGCCTGTTATGCGCGTTGAGGGTGTACATACGTCTCCAATCACAAATCGTTTTGATGTAATACATGGGATCGACGATTACACAAATGGAGATGTCTTTGTTCAAGATGTGTTGTCTGAATGGGTGTTTGATCACACAGTGCTTTCTTTAGGGGTGAGGCATGAAGTTTTTTCGCACAGTACCCTGATGCTTCTTATGTTGGAGCCAGAGATACGTACGCACCGTGAGGTCTCTACCCTGACGAAATCAGAAAATGTATACGAGTTGAAAGATGCAAACGATCACGATGTCCACATCATAGTCGAATCAGTCCTCGTCTTTTTGCAAAAAATATTTGGATCATTGCCTCAAGACGTGGACGATAAAAAGAATCATAAAAACGATGATACAGACGGTAATATGCTTGATACCGATTCATCCGTAGGACAGATAGAGTCAGGTATCCTTGTCATTATGCACGCGTTATCATTTTTAGCGCGCGAATCAGGATATACAGTGGATCAAAATCCTTTTCAAGAAAATACGAAGCCTACCGAAAATATTGTGGATACCATGAATCATTGGTCACAAGAAGACACTGTTCGTGTGGCTTCGGGTAGAGCTATGTTTGGGATTGTACTATGGATGATTTTGCAGGGGTTTGATCGTGGTAAAGATCAATCAATGCATGCTGATATAGCGATTGTTGATGGGGCACATGAGGAAACGAAGAGTAAAGGTATTGAAGAATTTTTTTCTACCACGCCATGGATACTTTTTTCTATTATTTGGCATCTCTCGATGATAAAAGAAGCACAAATGTCTCAATATATTGCACCGGTTGTCAAAGGAAAAAAACAAAAAGTAGCAGTATCTACAGAGTTTCCGTTATCAGCCATAGTATACCTGTATGTTCGTGATAGAATATCTATAGATACACAAAATACACTCCTTTTATGAATACCCTGCCGACACAAGCCTCAACAGATCCACAACCAACCACTCCTATCGTAGGGGTCAGTGTAGGCAAGGAAGTTGAACACGCATCTGACGTTTTGGCAGAAGTAACGTTAGGCGTGGAACAAGGTAAAGACATAGAACTTCCCCATGAAGTTTCCGCAATTGGTGTACGGGTACAACCGACGATAGTCGTTTTGCCTACCGTAGTTCAACATGCGGGAGTACAGGCTATAAATCCCGCAGCACCTGTGGCGCCATTTACACCCGCTGCCAAAATGCCACTTTCTGATGACCAGATTGCAAAAGGTCTTCATGAAAGCGTTGTCAATTCGGTGCGATGGTTGACCGAGTGGTGCGTGAGACGATTAAAACAGTTACAACTCTATGCCAGACCAAGTATTTGATCTTTTGTATGCATTAGAAGTGTTAGGAGTGACACTTGGATTTGTTGTGGTGTTTGCAGGGATTTTCTTTTGTCTTATCTATATTGTATTTCTTGTTTGGAAGTATCGTGATCGGGAGAAACGATCACTTGAGTATGTACTTTTACAGGTGGCAACGCCTCGCGATAATGAAACCAAAATAGATGCTGCAGAGCAAATGTTTTCTAGCCTTCATGCATTGCATCATGGCGGTTTTTGGTCATTTTTAAAGCCGCAAGATCATATCTCATTTGAAATTGTAGCTAGAAGAGAAGATATACGATTTTTTATTGCAGTCCCTAAGCACTTTGTGGATTTGGTAGAGAAACAAATCCATGGATCATATCCAGGAGCGGATATAAAATTGACTGACGAATACAACATATTTACCGAAAACGGAAAAGTGTCCTTTACAGCACTTATACCGAAGAACTCTGATTATCTTCCCATTCGTGTATATCGTGATTTACCTGTTGATCCGCTTTCTTCTATAACCTCGGTACTGGCAAAAATGGAGGAAGGTGAAGGGGCGGTGATACAAATCCTCGTGCAACCAACTGATGGCAAATGGGCATCACTTGGGCGGTCCTTTATCGCAAAGACGAAGAAAGCAGAAGCAAACCCTGAGAAAGCAAGTTTTAAGGTCGACGCCAAAATGCTTGAGTCAGTAGAGCAAAAAATATCTAAGCCGGGATTTAACGTCGTCATACGATTGGTCGTGTGCGCGGCGACCAAAGTTGCTGCTGATGCACATTTAGAAAATTTGGAAACATCATTTCATCAATATTCCAATGAACAAAATCACTTTACGAAAGTGAAGCACCCATTAAAGAAAATATTCATGCTTGATTTCGTGTATCGATATTTTCCTGTTATTAATGTTCCGTTTTTCAAACAGTTTGGGGTGTTAAATAGCGATGAGCTGGCGACAATTTATCATTTGCCAAACAAAACGATAGAGACGCCACATATTTTTTGGATCAATGCCAAACGTGCACCAGCACCTATGCAAATACCAAATTCTGGTATGTTCGTCGGCATTTCACGCTTTCATGGTGTGGATAGGCGCATCTATATCGGTGATGATGATAGGCGGCGGCACACGTATATCATCGGAAAGACTGGTACCGGCAAATCGCAACTTTTAGAGGAGATGGTGATACAAGATATAAAGGAAGGCAAGGGAGTTGCAGTCATAGATCCACACGGAGACTTGGTGGATGGAATACTTGAGCGAATTCCTGCTGAAAGGGCAGAGGATGTTATTTATTTTGATCCTTCAGATACCGAGCGACCTATGGGACTTAACATGCTTACCGCTGACACCGAAGAACAAAAGCACTTCGTCGTCACCGCAATAGTGGGTCTTATGTACAAGCTGTATGATCCGCAAAAAACTGGTATTATCGGCCCACGGTTTGAACACGCAGTACGAAATGCGATGCTCACGATTATGGTAGAGCCGGGGAGCACCTTCATAGAAGTGGTTCGTGTACTGACGGACGCATCGTTTGTGCAAGAATTACTTCCTAAATTAACAGATCCGATTATCCGTCGGTATTGGACAGATCAGATCGCGCAGACTGCTGATTTTCATAAATCAGAAGTGCTTGATTATATCGTGTCTAAATTTGGTCGTTTCGTTACCAACAAGATGATTCGTAATATCATCGGGCAGTCCAAATCGAGTTTTGATTTCCGAGAGTGTATGGATAATGGAAAAATTCTTCTCATCAATCTTTCGAAAGGAAAAATTGGCGAAGAAAATAGTAATTTCTTGGGTCTTATCTTAGTGCCAAAGATTCTTATGGCTGCCATGAGTCGTCAGGACATCTCTGAGGAAAAGCGACGTGATTTTTTTGTCTATGTAGATGAATTTCAAAATTTCGCGACACCAGACTTCGCGCAGATATTATCAGAAGCTCGTAAATATCGGTTGAGCTTGACGGTTGCTAATCAATTTATAGGTCAGATGGATGAGGAGGTAAAAAATGCTGTCTTTGGTAACGTAGGTACACTTATTACCTTTAGAGTCGGTGTCACGGATGCGAATTATCTACAGCATGAGTATTCACCAGTGTTTAATGAAACAGACCTTATAAACATAGATAAATTTAATGCGTATGTAAAAACAATTGTGAAAAATGAACCAGTCAAACCATTTAGTTTAGATTTGACCAAAGATATGAGCAAGGTGATCAGTGACAAAAATCCAGAGATAGCTAAAGCGATTATACAATTATCGAGACTCAAATATGGTCAACAGCGCGAATTAGTCGAAGCAGAAATTACATTTCGTGCAAAACTTTAAATAATTTTATGGAAAAAATAGAAGAAATTGTTGACGCGAAACCACTCCCAAATACTGTATATATTTTTAATATGCCAGAAGATGTCTGGTCATTTATACAAGCGATGTCGAGTGAAAAAGAACGCACGAGGGAGATAGATGAAAGTGCAGATTGGGGAGATCGGGACATATTTTCATTTTGTGCAGACGAACGGATGATTTTTATACTTCCTCGATCTATAACTGCTGAGTTTTGGTCGTATTATGAACGAGTAATAGGAAAACGGGATTTTCGTATACTTGTTCCCCAAAAGCATACCGGTAGCATCTGTAACGACATTGTCGATGATCCATCCATCATCGCTGAGCTTGAAAGGGTAGCCAACGGACAAAAAAGATTAGTACTGAAAAGTTATACGACATCTCAAGCGTTTTTGGATTTAGTACGATACCTAAGGGATCGCGGTCTTACCGTGTCTACTCCCGACTCACCAGAAGAAGATGATGCATGGACGGTGAATTTTTATGGCAGCAAATCTGGTATCCGACAGTTGGCACAACAAAGCCGAGCTGTAGAACCAGACCTCATGATGCCCGATGGCATTATCGCAAGCGGTGTTATAGATGCATCGCGTATAGCTGCTAATAAATACATCAAAGAACGAGGAGTCGTGTTAAAAACGAACAAAGGTCATGCTGGGGTCGGTGTGCTTTTATTTAAAGAAGGAGATTTGCCAACTGATTTTTATGAGTGTCAGCAAAAGATTTTATCAATTTTAAAAAAAGATTCGTATTGGAATTTATTTCCTATAGTCATAGAAACATTCATCACAATCACTCCGTCTATCGGTGGCGGGTGTCCTAATGTCGAGTTTCGGATTCTCAAAAATGGTCATGTAGAACTTTCGTTTTATGGGGGCATGCGAGTGACCCCAGAGGGGTCGTTTCGTGGTATGGAAATTCATAATGATGTGATTTCTGATCAAGTTGCGGCACGATTAGTCGACACGGGATTTTACATAGCAGAACAATATAGAGCTGCTGGATATCGCGGGTATTTTGATGTGGATTTCGTCGCATCCAGAAATGGGCAAGTGTATGTGACTGAATCAAACGTCAGGCGCACAGGAGGCACACATGTGCACGATCTTGCGGAATACTTTTTTGGTAAAGATTATATGTATTTGACATACATTCTCTCCAACAATTCGTATGATTTGCCAAAGAGTAAGAAATTTACCTTTGAAGATGTACATACTCGATTAGAGTCAATACTCTTTAGTAAAGAGAAGCGGGAAGGGATTATTATTATTTCTGAAAATCTTCTCGTATATAATCTTTTGGCGTTTGTGATCTTTGGCGCAAACAAAAAACGTGCGTACGAGATAGAGGCTACCATGGAAGCACTTCTTACTTCTTAAATACTGCTCACATTTTTGCCTTGGAGTTTAAAAAGTTTTGCTATCATGTTTTAAAACATGATAGCAAAGAAATTCAATTTGTCTGGTTAATAATAAACGGTGATATAATATCATCTATGGTGGGGTCTGTAGCTCAGTGGTAGAGCGCTACTCTTATAAAGTAGATGTCCTTGGTCCGAACCCAAGCAGACCCACTTATGGTAGAAGAACTCGTCGTACTCGTTGATGATCAAAACAATGTAATAGGAACGGCTCCGAAAAATACCGTTCATACGAACAATACACCGCTTCATCGTGCGTTTTCCCTTTTTCTTTTTAATAATAAAAAGCAATTACTCGTGACCAAACGCGCATCAACAAAAAAAACATTTGCCGGTGTGTGGACGAATACTGTGTGTGGACATCTTTCGCCAGAAGAATCCGTTGTTGATGCTGCAAAGCGCCGATTGCGAGAAGAGCTTGGTATCAGCGGAGTTGATATGAAAGAAGTTTCACCATATCGATATAGATTTGTTGATAAAAATGGCATCGTAGAAAACGAAATTTGTCCTATTCTCGTGGGTTATTTTGATGGCGATCCTATACCAAAAGTTGGTGAGGTAGATGAGTGGAAATGGATTGATTGGAAAAAGTTTTTAGGGGAAATTAAATTAAATCCTGAACCGTATTCTCCATGGTGTAAAGAAGAAGCACTACTTCTTGATGGACTTAAATTTCCACAGACAGGTCAGGCATTGCGGTAATATCTTTCCAATGCACTGGGTTTCCCAGAAAGAACCCACAGCTTCCTATATACGCTGCATTGTCTGTACACAAAGCGATAGGTGGGACGTGAAATGAAATAGAAGCAGGTTCCTGTTTTAATTTTTCTATAAATTTTTCTCGTAACGCGATATTAGCTGCGACGCCGCCAGAGACGAGGATAGACTTTGCTTTATGTTCTTCTGCTGCACGTAGAGTCTTTTTTACTAAGACATCCGTAATAGCATCTTGTGTTTCGTATGAAAGATTAGCGATGACATCGGGGGTTAAAAATTGATCAGAAGTTTGTGTCTTGAGTGTGGTGACGAGACGGACAATAGCTGACTTTAATCCACTGAAGGAAAAATTATATGTATTTTTCTCATCTAGCATTGGGCGGGGAAGCTTGATGATGGATAGTTTTTTTGTCGGATGATGCCACAGAGCCGCTTTGGCTATAGCTATGCCACCCTCGTTACCAAATCCTAATAATCGCGCTGTTTTATCAAAACATTCCCCCGCTGCATCATCAAGCGTACCTCCTAACCATTTTAATTTATTTGGTGATTTCATAAGATACAGTTCTGTGTGTCCACCAGATACTACGAGGGAAATGGCTGGAAATAAAATGGGTTTATTTTTAATAAAATTTGCATACATGTGTGCCACGACGTGATTGACTGGTATCAATGGGAGATTTGTAAGCATGGCAATCGTTCGCGCAGTTTCTACGCCAACAAGTAGGCTGCCGATAAGTCCGGGACCTACGGTAACGGCGATGGCATCTATATTTTTTGTTATTGTTTGGATGACGGTTTTTTCTTTTTTGAATGGTATAAGCGCTTGCTCGAGGACTGGTAGTATTGAGGCGAGTTGCTCACGTGCCGCTAACTCCGGCATGATGCCGCCATATTTGTGGTAAAGCTCTTTACTTGATGCGATAACGTTTGAAATAATGTCAACGCCATCCTCAACTATGGCTACAGCTGTTTCGTCACAAGAGGACTCGATTGCTAAAATTTTCATTGATTGTAATATTATTCGAGCTCCAAGAGTTTGGCTAATTGTGAGGTGGAAAGTGTGTGAATTTTTGGGATGACCACAAAGTTAGCACCGACAGATTTGGCATGAGTTCTTTTTTTATTTTCAACAGCGTCGCCTTCTGTAATTGCGATAATATTCGGGTGAACTTTTGATACAAGCGCTGCGTAGTCTGCATCTGATTTCATGGGTGGCAGCATGATGACCTCCGAAACACAAGAGAGTGCTTCGAGCATTTGGTTTCTTTGCTCTTGCGAGTGAATTGGTCGTGAAGCTCCTTTCATGTGACGCACGTTTTCATCTGATTCGAGTGCCACGATCAAGTGATCACCTAACGCTCGTGCATTTTTTAAGAAAGAAATATGCCCAAAGTGTAATAAATCAAAGCATCCGCCGACGAGAACTTTTTTCATACTATTATTGTGTACCATTAAGATATACAGCTTGCCACGGGCGATAGTTTGAGGCAAACGTTACATCTTGAATCGTTTCATTGCCTCGTGTGACCGTATAGTGAAACGATGCCTTGGCTCCCCACGCAGCCCAGTCAACTTGTTTGACTACACCTACCTTGAGTGTCGGGTCATCTTGGTAGAGCGGTGGCGGTGGTGCAATTTCGGCGCCGACGACATGATTGGTAATTTTTGCATTTCTGCCGTCACTTGTGCCATATAACTCAACGGTGAGTGAAACGTTTTTGAGGTCAGTTTTGGTTTGTATCAGAATATATGCAGGTGTATCGTTTTTAATTTTTAGATCGACACTAGGAGAAAACACCGTGGCGTCTATTCCGGCTTTATATCCTGCCTCTTCGTAGTAGTGCACACGATATGCGTGCGCTTGACGTTCTTGTATGGGAAGTCCAGTCGCCAATGCGGCTCGAAACATGGTGGTACTTACTTGGCAAACTCCTCCGCCGTCACCCAAGACCGTGCGGCCATCTTTTATGATATAGGCGGATTGATAGCCAGTGGCAGCTGATATATCACCGACAGTGTCATTAAATGAGAATGTTTCACCTGGGGGGATCAATGTACCATTGACTCGATTCGCAGCAAGCGCGACGTTATGAATTCTTCCGGGGATAGACCCCTGAAATTCTGAGTACCCGCGACCGATGAGTTCTTTGATGCCAAACGAATTTACCTTTTCTGTCGTAATTTTGGGTGTTATTATATCTACAGGAACATTGATGACAACAAAGAGTGATGGAGCATGAGGCAAGGAATGTACTGCTTGTTGGAAATGATTGATGGTCTCTTGGATGTTTACGCGTCTGCCGTCTTTGGAAGCTTTAAATGCAGTTACCTTTTTATTTTCAAATTGAAAGAGTGCATCTTGGACAGGAATATCGATTTGGTCTTTGAATTGGTTGAGTGTCGTATCTATGATATCTGATTTCCAGCGAAAGTATGCAGAAAGATTTTGCGTGTTGCCAAAAAATTTAGAGAGCATGTCACTAGAAAAATTTCCAGATCTACCGATGGCAAATGCTTGTGTGGCAGATAGTGTGGCGTCGTACCCTAATTCAAGCGTACTGCCAGAGATCGTTGCGATGTGAGTATCAAATCGAAATTCAAAGACAGCCTTTTCAAACGGAATATTTTGTGCTTCCCAGAATGCTTGCACTTCAGCTTTTGTTTTGCCACCAAAGGGAATATCATCGACAGTGACGTTGGGGTATACTTTGTTTTCGTACAATTTTTCAAAGACTACCCAATATCCTGAAATCCCAAGAATCAGAAGAAAGAGCGTTAGCCCAAATATTTTTACATTCTTGTAGTTCTTAGGTGTAGTGCCTGTTACTTTTTTCATGATATGATGATTGTACCAAAAATATTGTATGGAAACCCAAGATCCTAACGCGTCACAAATACAACCAGTTCCTTTGGGCGGTGTTGAGATAGCGCCTCCTCCTACTGATACTTCACTGCCACAAGAAACCTTTGTCGTGCCCGCATCACAAGCGGATCCCGTAAACCCGTTTATTCCCAATATACAAATGCCGGCATCAGCTCCGCCAAAACCTGCAGGAGGTTTGGGAGCAGGACTCAAACGTTTATTTATCATTGGTGCGATTATTGCGGTGATAGCGCTTGTTTTCGTACTCGTTCGTTCGTTTGCCTCCAACGCACGTGCTGCCAAGGAAGCGACGATCACATATTGGGGCCTATGGGAAAATGATGCGACATTACGTTCTATTATCGCTGATTTTGAAACGAAAAATCCTAAGATAAAAGTCCAATACATCAAGCAGTCTCCCAAGCAGTATAGAGAGCGAGTGCAGTCTGCAATCAATCGTGGAGAAGGACCAGATATTTTTAGATTTCATAATACATGGGTCTCGATGCTTCGGAATCAGTTAGCGCTCGTGCCACCGACGATTATGACACCTGCAGAGTTTACTTCTGCCTTCTTCCCTGTCATCGCAAATGATCTTATCGCGGGGCAGTCTATTTTTGGATTACCGCTGATGATTGATGGATTGGGTCTCTATATTAATGATGATTTGTTTGCGACAGCTGGGGTGACACCGCCGACGTCGTGGACAGAGGTTCTAAATATGGTTCCTCGACTTACAGTGAAAAACGGCTCGACAATCGTGACATCGGCGATAGCTTTGGGCACAGCGACGAACGTAGAGCATTTTAGCGACATACTTGCATTGATGTTTTTACAAAATGGCGCGTCACTTACAAAGCTTGTCGGTAAGGAAGCAGAAGAGACACTCACATTCTACAAAAAATTTGCTGACCCTAGCGATCCGCTTTTCACATGGAATGATAGCATGGACAATTCTGTTGCGGCATTTGCTTCCGGTCGCGTCGCTATGATTTTGGCTCCTTCTTGGCGCGCGCATGATATCAAAGTTATAAGTCCAAATTTGAGATTCAAAATAGTACCAGTGCCACAACTCCTTGGTAACTCTGTCGCATGGGCGTCGTATTGGGTAGAGGGAGTGTCATCTAAGAGTACATATCAAACGCAAAGTTGGGAATTTTTAAAGTATTTAACGAGCGCAGAAGTAGTATCGAAGCTATATACCGAACAGTCAAAGACTCGACTCTTTGGCGAGCCATACGCTCGCGTTGAGCTAGCAAACACCATAACAGACGATCCATTTGTCGGCGCATATGTGAAGCAGGCATTGTTTGCGCGATCATTTCCGTTAGCTTCGCGGACGTTTGATAATGGATTAAACGACAAGCTCATTAAGTATCTTGAAGACGCCGTGAATGGCATGGCGACAAATGCGCCGTCGAAGGTCTTAGAGACTGCTTCAGCTGGATTTCGACAAGTGTTATCAACATATGGTTTAATATCGGCTGCTGCCCCAACACCGTAAACATGCGTATATCTTCCGAGTCTCTCTCGTACGCCGCGTTGGCATATGCGGATATCTTTGAATATCCATTAACACTTCGTGAGTGGCGTTTGTTTTCTCTTTTCATATCACGTCCACCAGTAAAAAAGCTTGCGGGTGTTGAAAAGAGAATCGTGAACGCTACGACATATTATTTCCTACGCGGGAGGGAAAAAATTATTAATACTCGTCTTTCACGAACGCATTTTGCTCTGTCTAAGTGGAAAAAGGCAGCAATTGTGGCAAGGGCACTTGGGCGTATTCCGACGGTCCATCTTGTTGGCGTCACTGGCGGATTAGCGATGAATAATGCAAAACAAGATGATGATATTGATCTCTATTGTGTAACAGAAAAAAATACGCTCTGGATGACACGGTTTCTTGTGACGATTTTCGTTTCATTACTTGGGGTGAGAAGAACGCCGAAAGCCAAAGACGTGACGGATATGTTTTGTCTCAACATGTTTACAACCGTTGATGGGATGAGTATCCCAGTAGGTGAGCGTGATTTATTTTCCGCGCACGAAGTTGTGCAAATGGTGCCGCTGTGGGAACGCAAGGGAACATATAGAAAATTTATATTACATAACCGTTGGGTAAAAAACTACCTACCTACTGCATGGAGGAAGTGTCAAGCACAAAACGTAGCATGTGGTGAAAAAATAAACGTTCGTATTCTTACGTTGTTAGAGCCAGTAGCTAGGATATTGCAGCTTTGGTATATGAAAAAACGTCATACCAGTGAAGTACTCGGTGATAAAATATTACGCTTTCATCCAAAAGATGCTCGGGTTTGGATTAAGAAAAAATTACAAAAACGTTTAGCAAAGTACGATATATCCCTTGACAGCGTGTTTATTCATCAGCTAGAATAGCACTCACTTCTATAGATTGCCAAATTTAGCAATCGTATATAAACATTGTACATAAAGGAGGTGTCATATGGCACAAAAAATAAAACCATTGTTTGATAACGTATTGATAAAGCCTCTTGAGGCAGAGACGAGACTCCCTTCTGGATTAGTGCTTCCTGATAGCGCTAAAGAAAAGCCACAAATGGGCGAAGTGATGGCTGTGGGTGAGGGTGGTGTGGATGAAAAAGGAAACAAGATTGTTATCATTGTTACGATTGGGCAAAAAGTCATGTATAAAAAGTGGGGAGGCAATGAGATTAAGGTAGATGGCAAAGAATGGATGCTTGTTGAGCAAAAAGATATATTAGCAATCGTTGAGTAGTATAAAAATGTTACCCGCCGCCGCATAAAGCTAAGGCGGGCGAAGGAAAGGAATAACCTATGGCAAAACAACTTAAATTTTCTGAAGATGCACGACAATCGCTTATTCGTGGTGTCAATATTCTCGCGAAAGCAGTCGTCACGACACTGGGACCTAAGGGTCGAAATGTCGCGATTGATAAGAAGTGGGGCGCACCAAACGTGATTCATGATGGTGTATCCGTTGCAAAGGAAATTGAACTAGCTGACCCATTTGAGAACATGGGAGCCCAGCTTGTGAAAGAAGCGGCGAGTAAAACCAACGATGTTGCAGGAGACGGTACGACGACATCGACACTGCTTACCCAAGCAATTGTTAATATTGGATTTAAAAATGTGACAGCAGGTGCTAACCCAATGCAACTTAAAAGTGGTATGGAAAAAGGTCTTGTTTCTGTCGTCTCTGAGTTAAAGAAGATGGCAAAGACAGTAAAAGATGCTGATGTGGCAAAGGTGGCAACCATTTCAGCGCAAGACGATAAGATAGGTTCAAAGATTGCAGAAGCATTAACACTCGTTGGGAAAGACGGTGTGATCACTGTAGAGGAAGGAAAAGGATTTGAGATTACCATTGATCATAAAGAGGGTATGGAGTTTGATAAAGGATATGCGTCAGCATACTTTGTCACCAATCCTGAAAAAATGACAGCGGAGATCAATGATCCATACATTCTTATCACCGATAAGAAAATTTCAGCCATTGCTGATCTTCTTCCGTTTTTGGAAGGGTTTGTGAAGGTGAGTAAGAATTTGGTTATCATCGCTGATGATATTGATGCAGAGGCTTTGGCAACGTTAGTCGTCAATAAGCTTCGTGGAACGCTCAATGTGTTGGCTGTGAAAGCACCAGGGTTTGGAGATCGTAGGAAAGAGATGTTAGAAGATATCGCAATTCTTACGGGCGGCACAGTGATTTCAGAGGATACAGGGCGAAAGTTAGACAACGTCACAGTAGAAGATTGTGGTCGAGCGGATAGAGTATGGGCAGATAAAGAAGCGTGTCAAGTAATTGGTGGAAAAGGTGCTTCTGCAACAGTAAAAGCACGCGTTGCTCAAATTCGTAAAGCAATTGATGATACGACATCAGATTTTGATCGTGAGAAGCTTCAAGAGCGATTGGCAAAATTGGCAGGAGGCGTTGCTGTTATAAACGTTGGAGCAGCAACAGAGATCGAGCTTAAGGATAAAAAGGAGCGAGTCAATGATGCTGTCGCTGCGACGAAAGCGGCACTTGAAGAGGGAATAGTTCCAGGGGGCGGCGTGGCAGTGTTACGCGCGCGTGGATTGTTACAAAAGCTTAAAGAAACGCTTACCGATGCGGATGAGAAAACGGGAGTAGATATTCTTTATAAAGCATTAGGTGAGCCAATCCGAATGATTGCAGAAAATGCAGGGGCTGATTCAGGATGGGTCCTTAAAACTGTTGAAGAAAATAAAGGAAGTGCAGACTTTGGCTTTAATGCCATGACCATGCAGTTTGGCTCCATGATAGCGGCTGGCGTCATTGATCCTGTGAAGGTGACCCGATCTGCTGTGCAGAACGCAGTGTCTGTCGGCATGATGATACTGACGACCGAAGCATTGATAACCGACATTCCTGAGAAAAAGGAAGCGCCATCTGGCGGAGGCATGCCGAGCGGCATGGGTGGTATGGGCGGCATGGACTACTAAAATATTAAAAATAGAGTTTTCAAAAACCCCTCTGCGCGAGGGGTTTTTTGGTACAATAAACTCATGTTTAAAGACGTTATCTTATTTATTGTTCTCATTACTCTGAGTTAAGTGACGTTTCGTGTTGGTTTTCCCCGTCTTTTTAGTAAATAATTAAA
>JBBTUH010000013.1:0-32620 GCA_038063875.1 Patescibacteria group bacterium
TTTGCCGCGCTCCATTATCCAGACTATTGTCTTCACAAAAGGGGGGCTTGACAAACTTTGTTTGGCCAACTTGTGGAGTCTAAATATTTAAAAAGATGCAGTATGAAAGAATATCGAGTTCTCCAAGAACGGTATAAGCAATAACAAAACAAAAGATTAAAAGTATATTTACTAACAAGCTGTTAATAGAGCAAGTGCTCAAAGATAATTAAAAAGGAAGGATTTTTGAAGAATTAACATGCAGGGCTTTGATGATAGCATAAATAACTTCCAACGTAGGATTTGCTTCACCTCGTTCAATTCTTGCATAGTATGACGTATCGATACCTGCTTCTTCAGCCACTTCGATCTGATCTCTTCTTTGACCTTCTCGGGTTTTACGTACATTTTTCCCGAACAACACTAGTGTCTTTGCCGATATGCGATATGCCATGCCTACATTGTCTAAGTAAAATTCCTTATTCGCTGGTTTACTAAACCAATATAGGCACACAATAGTGCTTGAACAAATTTCGAGTCGAATGTAAGATACGAAAGGATGGATAACGGAACATGTTGGTTTAAAGCCTAATAGACATTACAACTATTAGTTAAGATTTGAATGCTGATGAAAATAGAATCCGAATTACAGTCAAAAACTATAATATTCTTGTTAAGCTCCATTCTGGTGCTCCTAGTAATTATCCTATTTGGTCCATCTGTACGTGATTTCCTTCATAGAAAATCAATTATTAACAATTCATCTATATATTTATTGTGGGATGTTCGCCCAGACTGTGAGAAGCTACCTGATGATTGGAATACAGCAGATCCTATTGATGTTAAAAAATGCACTGATAAGTGGAAAGAATATAAAGGAAAATACAAAAAAGTATTTGATAAACTCATCATGAGTAAGGAAAGTATAGTTTGTAGCGACTTCAATAACAGATGGGATGCATTATTATTTTACGAATATACTGGAGGTGATACAGTATTTACTCCTGAAGCAGTCCCTGATCGTTCACCGTATAAACTTGATTCAAATAAAGATGGAATGCCCTGCGAAGAACTGCATCTATAATAATGCATGAGAAACATATTTAAGCGTCAAATCACATTGTATTTATTGATTTTATTGTTCACATTGACAATAACATATATGGTTTATAGCAATCAGCTAGATCGAAATGAAGTTAAATTCAGTAACTCCAAAGAATCAATTTGTTATTCCGCTCAAAAGTTAGAATTGCCAATCAGCGTTGGATATGTTGTCACCTGCAATAATAGCATTTTTCTAGGAAATTACCCCACAGATTCCTTCGAAGATTTTTCAGTAATAGAATCTAAATCTACGTTTCTCGACCTTTTTGAATATAACAAAGTTCCAATTATCAAGCTCTCTACATCTTTTCCTAAGAACGATCCACAGTTTATAGCGATAACGGGTATATATGACACTGGTTTTACAAATCGTGAAGCCCTGGGTGTGTATAGAATAACCAATTCTAAGGTCACCAGAGCCTTTAAACGGGGCTTTAATGACGTATCTGGCAGATGGACTGGATTCGAATTCTCGGACACAAAACCAGAAATTACCGTTATAGGTGATCTTGGAGCATTAGGATGCGCTGGATGTAGAATAGAATGGAGAGATTATTACATATGGAATGATCAAAACAATTCTTTTGAGCTAAATAACTCATCTCACCAGGATGAATATAGAAAATTGTTAGCGGAGTATGAAAAATATCGCCTTGATGACGCAGAAACCGAATCTTTAAAAACTTTTGACATCGCTAAATCAACGATAAGACAAATTATTCAAGGAGAAAATACCACATTTAAGACACTATGAAACCAAAGCGTGTTGCTGATAAATATATTAACGTGAGAGCGATCAAAGAATATGCAGATACGCATAATATTTCTTTTCGCAAGGCTCTTCACGAGGTTTTAGGAATCGTCGTTGATGAAATCAAACAATTTGAATACAGCGATCTAATTTATGAAAACGTGGTGCGATATGCGGAAACGCAGAATAGCTTCACAGTTGATATGCTTCAAGACACTTTTGATATCGGTTTTGCCAGAGCAATGAGGCTAATTGATAAACTTAAAGAAAACGGATTTATACAGGAAAAATCAGGGGTTTACTATCCCTTTTCTGATCGATATAAATCATAAAATTATCGTTAATTCACGCTTCCCATGGAGTATAAGCCAAGTGGTTTAAGGGTAATTACTCTGGGAGGGGTACGATTTTCTTACATACTCTTATTAACAATAAATAACCTATAATATTTTACTGCTCTGGTATCAAATATATATCCTCTTTTGAGCAACCCTGAAGCTAGCATAAATAACTATAGGTTAACAACAAATAAATTATCGTTAATTTAGCTTCGAGAAGATGTCTGAAAGTGATTATTGTGCGAACTATACCAGTATGTGATATATTTTCGATATAGTTTATGAATGAACTTAAATCAAGAATAAAAACTCTATCAGCAGACGACTTGATCCAGCTTCAAAAAGTATACGACATAGCTTATACCGTCGGCTCAAATTTTTGGCTTGGCATTGAAGAAGCAATTAACAAAGTTACCCCCATTCTCGAACTACACAAATGCTCCTGTGGTGCAATATTGCTTATTTCAAGGGAATTTGCAACAAATGCCCAAACAGATTTTGATACAAATCCACAAGCAAAATGCTGGCACCTCCAAAGCGTCTCAGATTCAATTAGTAGTCTTAATCAAAATACCAAAAGACTGATTAATCAAATATCTGTATTACTTCAAGAGAAAAAATATAACGACGCATATATATTAGGCAGTTCGATTTTACCTGTCGGAAGCCCCACAAATTTTGATTATTCTCTTTGGAAACTACAACATGCATTTATATACCAAGAATACTCTTCATCTGAGCATAAAAATAATTTCTATCAATTTCAGTATCTCAAAATTTTCTATGATTTATTCGAAGCTGCAGAAAGGACGAATAAAATCGAATATGACAAACTGATCTCATACATTAATGTTCCTAGCTACAAAAGCGCTTTATGGGCATCTATAGAGAATGGACTAACAAAAAGACTTGAAGCAATAAATATATTAAATTCGGAAGCTTATTATCGAATATCATATGCTTTTTCACCCACGAAACGCATCGATCACCGTGATTCTACTCAACTACTAAAGAATTACTATCAATTAATAATTGATGCCTATCAAGCTTATTTTGAAATACAAGAAAATTTGGAAACCGTTTTTAACTTAATTCGAATATCAATGGGTCAATCATTTTTAGAGCATCCATTTGATGGCTTATCTATTAAAGGAATGAAAATTTTTGATAAACGAGGATTAATGATTGAAAAAATACTCGAAACTGTTGCTGACACACAGCTAAAAGCTAAATTAGCATTAGCGTTTGATTATAGATTTAGAAATAATACGTCTGCACATAACGATTATATTTTAGATTTAAAAAAGAAAATAATTACAACCAAAACCAAAGGTTTAAAATATAGTTTTAGTTATATAAATGAACGTCTTGAAAGATTAACCTCTATAGTTAATGCTCTTTTGGCTCTGAAGGAACTAGCATTTTATGAACGGCTTAAGTTACCCTTATCGGTTATGGGAATAGAATCACTTTTTCTATTTTTTGATGAAAAAACTGATAAGCCCCAAAATAGATTAACTCTTTATCAGTATTGGACAAACGCAGAGCTTGACTTTAAAGGTGATAATTTTAAAATTGCGAATTTTCATATTTCTAAAGATAGAAAATATCTCATTTTTTCACCGAGCTTACTAATAACAATGCCTGGCGCCACGATTTTCGCGCCAACACAAACAAACTATAGATGGCTCAAGGCACTCACCAATTATGATGAACTGATAATACAACGATTTGTTATAGCGCCTCGAATTGAATATTTTTTAAAAGCTGCAAAACGTGAATATGTATCAGGTATTCGAAAATACTTCATAATTGGTAGCTCAATTCATAAATTAGGTATATATAAACCATCTCTTAAAAAGATACTGAAATTATTAAAACATAAAAACTTACCTTATGTTAAAAATTCCCAATATAATTCTAACATTCCCTTGATTAACTATAAGAAAGATGACCTAGATAGTTAAGCGTTTAATAAATTCTTTAATAGTGAATAGTTTTGGGGAATCTCCCCTCCGTAGCCGCCTGGGTTATAATCATTAGCGATTTTATTAACTAGCTCATAATCATGAATATCAGATTTCTTATGCTTAAGATAGGAATTTAATATAATATATTGCGCTTTGTTTATACTCTCTTGATCTGATAAAAATTTATCGCTTGAAACTTGCATAATTCCCGAGGTTTTTATTTTACCAGTAAAAAATAAAGTCTTTTCTACTAATCTAAGTAATGGTGGCCTATTCACATCCTCTGTGATCATTACTGAATAAAAAATTAATCGAAGCTGACTATCGTTTTTAACCTCTTTAATTAATAATTTTTCGTACTTTAATGATAGAGATTTATAGCGATTATATATAAACGTGTTCTTACGTTTATTCTCTATGTAGTAATTAGGCGAAAAATCGTTTAAAAGACTATAAAAATAAGCAAGAACTATAAACCACCATTCTGTACGAAAGTTCGATGAATCTGGAAGTATAGCCTTTGGACCGTATTGCAAGGCTATGGTATAAACCCAATAAGCCAAGCTAATACTAGATATCGCTATGAAGAAATATAAAAACTTATTAACAAGCTCAAACCTTCTTAAAAGTAATAAGGCTAAAATATTTATTAAGTAGTAATACACCGAAATTATCCATAAATTATTTACTAAAAACTGTAATTTAAAATAATATAATGCCAATGTAGCAAAAGATATAAATATAACTGGTGAGAGTATGCGATATATTAAATTGTAGCCAAAATTAGTCGTGGATAGGAGTTGATCAATGGTGACGTAACCTCTACGCACACTGCCAAATAAATTTATACATATCACCATCAAACCAGTTAATAAAAGTTGGGCTAAAAATAAATATACTGTACTCATAACGAGAGTAAATAAATCCTAGCCATATTCTACTCCACTAAATGGTAAATATGATATAGTATGGTGGCGAAGGGGTGAGGCGAAAGGCGTTTCAGCATTCGAATCCCAGCCGACCCACTTTATGTTGGGGCGAGAAGTTTATCCGGCTCAGCCGGAAGCCCCAGCCGACCCACAAAGATAAAATAATACAATTCTGCCATACATTACGATATGAGCGAATTTGTAACGATAGATAATCATGAGGTTTCAGTAAAGAATCCATCAAGAGAACGATTTGGGCGTCCGAGAAAACTACGAGCATTCCCATCTTCTGTTTCATTTCAGTTCAGCATGGATGATTTTGGAGATGAATTTATCTATAGTATTAACGGTGCTAGATTACAATATCAAACTATGGAGTTATCTCGGAATATCACATTCCGGAGATTCAACGATGGCAGCTGCGCTTTTAGTTATTTAACTGATAGAGATGATGAAAAAACTCGACATTTTGTGTCACAACCGTGGGAATTGCTCTCTGCTACTAGGGAACTCAATTTACAAATATCTTATGTATGAATTTTATACTCTTTAATTTGGTATCATTGATCCCATGGTGGATAATAACCCATTAACGATCGATATACTCAAACGCGGCGCGCAAAGATCAATAGGGCTTCATATCACCGAAGAAGGACTGCTGGAGGTACGAGCTCCACATCTAGTACCACTATACTTCATCGATCGATATGTAGAATCGAAACGGGATTGGATCATAAAAGCAAAGCTCAGTGTACGAAGCCAAAAAAAGATCTCAAAAGTAACCTATCATGAAGGATCTGTGTTTCGATTCGCAGGAATACCCTATACGCTCCATATCACTGAGGGAAACACTATTGTACCTTTAGGATCCCAACTATTTTTTCCAAAAAAGTTTTTATCAAAATCTAAACACCATATGGAACTATGGTGTAGATTGTATGCAAAAAAATATGTAACAGAACGAGTAGATTTTTATGCTCAACGCATGCATGTATCCTACAAAAAAATATCTATCCGTGATACATCTAGTCGATGGGGCTCATGCAGTTGTACTGGTACGATAAGCTTTTCCTATCGACTCATCTTAGCTGAACCACATATCATCGATTATGTCGTGATTCATGAATTGGCCCACACCATACACCACAACCATGCAAAGGTATTTTGGGAGCTTGTGGGTACATATTACCCAGAGTATAAAAAATCACGTCAATGGCTTCGTGACTCAGGGAAGACACTTCATATTTAATTTTTTGGGGTGACTTCTGCAATGCGGGTAGCCTCTTTGCCTATCTTACCACGCAAATAGTAAAGCTTCGCGCGACGGACAAGCCCGAGCTTTTTGACTTCTATCTTTTTGATCCATGGAGAGACGATTGGGAATATGCGTTCCATCCCAATACCGCCAACGGCGATACGTCTAACCATAAACATAGTGTTTTCGAGTGATCCTTTGATGGCAATCACGATACCTTCATACACCTGTATTCGATCACGCGTTTCTACTTTGACTTCTCTTTTCGTCTTGCCAGAGGATTTTTCCTTTTCGATCAGTTTATAGTGGATACGCACGGTGTCACCCACGTGGATATCTACACGTAGTTCTTTTTCACCATCTTTTCCAATCCATGTTGCTTTATTTGCCATAGGATCCTTAATACAGGCTTTTATTGTACCTTTTTTGTGGTAACGAGGCAAGCTTGAATATACGCTAAAAATAGTGGGTGAGGCTTTAGCGGCAACGAGCGATATTCTGGATGGTACTGCGTACCCAAGAAGAAAGGGTGTGTATCCTGTGGGAGTTCGATGATCTCCGCTAAATTCTCGACCACAGATCGACCAGATATAATCATGCCTTTGTCTTCAAGCGCCTTGGCATATTCATCGTTAAACTCATATCTATGCCTGTGTCTCTCTCCAATGACTCGTGCATTTGCATCGTCATACGCATCGTGGCTGGCATAGCTTTTATCTGCTAATGATCCTTTCTTTACGCTACATTCCCATCGACCGAGGCGCATAGTGCCGCCATACGCACGACGTTCCATCATATCCTTTTGTGAAGGAATAAGATGGATTACTTGATCCGCTGATGTGGGGTCAACCTCAACACTATTGGCTTTCGAAAGACCCAGCACGTTTCGTGCGTACTCAACAACGGCTAATTGCATACCGTAACAAAGACCTAAATATGGTAGTTTCTTTTCTCGAGCGTATCGTATCGCTTCAATCATTCCCTCAACACCTCTTGGACCCCAGCCAATAGGCACGATTACTCCTACCACTCCGTCAAGAAGCTTCTCAACTGTTTCTCCTTTTTCAATGCGTTCAGAATTCACCCAACGAGTTTTTATCTGCACACCTTGTGCCCATCCTGCATGATTGAGGGCATCCATGAGCGCTGCATACGAATCACGCAGTTCATAATCACCTGTTGCAAAATATTTCCCTACGATAGCCACCTCAACGGTTTTTTTCTTACTGTTTCGCACACGGGAAAGAAATGCTTTCCACTGTGTCAAATCAGCTGGTTTGTCCTCTAAACCTAAAAGCCTGAGTATCTTCTGGATAAACCCTTGTTCCTCAAACGTCACAGGTACCGCGTATGGCGTGTCTTCATCAGGATTGTTTATGACATCGTCAGGCGACACGTTACAAAACATCGCCAGTCGCTCACGCCTTCTTACATCAATCGCTTTTTCACCGCGGCACACGATAAAATCTGGCTGTATACCCATCGAAAGCAAAAATTTTACGGACAGTTGCGTGGGTTTCGTTTTCGGCTCACCTAAATGGCTTGGCGTCGGCAAATAACTCACATGAACATGTGCAACGGTCGCTTTTTTGACGGTTTTAAGGATCCTCGATGCTTCATAATATAACATGTTCTGATACTCGCCTGCCGTCCCTCCAAGCTCCACGACGACGATATCTGCTTTGTCTTTTTTGGCTGCTTCATTTATACGAAGAAGTATTTCGTCTGTTATGTGTGGAATAGCCTCGACGTCTTCCCCTTTATACTCAAAATTACGCTCACGGTTAATCACGGCTGAATATATTTGACCCATCGTGATGAAATTGTGTCTGTGGACGTTTTTACCAATGAATTTTTCATACGTACCCATGTCCATGTCAGCTTCTGTACCATCATCACAAAGGTACGGATCACCGTGTTCGATGGGATTGATAAGACCCGAGTCCATGTTGAGATAGTTTTCGCATTTTACTAAAGAAACTTTATACCCACGTTTTTCTAGAAGAAAGCCAATAGAGGCGGCGGTGACACCTTTTCCAAGTCCTGATAAAACACCACCAGATATAAAAATATACTTCGGCATGGTTTAAGATACCAAATATATATCATCTCGTCAACCCGTTCGACAGGCTCAGGGTTGATACTGAGCAGAGTCGAATGTATCAACTTTTTTTCTTAAAATTCTTCTGAAAAAGCGCGAGAAATATGTCACCTTTTGTTACAATTCCTATGACAGAATCCTTTTCGTTTAATACCGGTAATTGATTTACACGCCGTACAATCATGCGAGATAATGCACGCATAACCAGTGTCGTATGACGCGTAAATATGACGTGACTTTGCATAACATCTACCGCTTTGAGTCCCGCTAATTCTTTCATGCGATCTTCCATTTCCTCAAAATCACTCACCGACTCTATCGACTCAAAGACCTCTTGATACTGAGGATAGATTGGACGAAGCAGATCATCTCTGGTCACGAGTCCTACCAGTGTTCCTTTTGCGTCTACCACAGGCAACGCATTGGTATGGGAATGGAAACTAGTGAGCCAGATCTCTTTGTACGGAGTAGTTGAAAGGATACTTTTTACCTTCGATGTCATCACATCTTTTACAAGCATATGCTCACTGTAGTATACGTGGGGCATACTGAGGTGTCAATCGATTAGACGATAGGATATGACGAGAAAGACGTGCCACGACGTCTATGGGAAACTTTCAAATCAAGCATAGATCGACGAAGCATCGCCAACGCGGTTGCTCGTTCATCCTGAGCTGACTTTCGTGCGATAAGTTGTGATGCCATTTCAATAGCCTTTTTGATTTCTTGTTCGTTTATCTCATCGGCATGTACTGCACGAGAAACGAGTACCGTCACGACACCATCACGTACTTCCATAAATCCACCACCAATTGAAAGAAAGAATTCCTTCGTACCCATGGTAACCTTTACTTCGCCCTCAGTAAGTGCGGTAAACAATTCTTCATGACGCGAAAGCACGCCAATAGTACCGTTTGAGGTGGGGACAGACACTGAGTTTACCGCGTCACTAAAGGCTTTCCGTTGTGGTGTGATGATATCAAATTGAAAGGTATTCATAAATAAATTGAAATTTATTTCACCTCGTCAATCGACCCTACCATATAGAACGATTGCTCTGGTTTATCATCGTGTTTACCCGCAAGAATTTCTTTAAATCCTCGCACCGTTTCTTCTACCGGTACATATTTCCCTGGACGAGAGGTAAATGCTTCTGCCACAAACATTGGCTGCGTCATGAACCGCTGAATTTTTCTGGCTCTGGATACTGCCAGTTTATCGTCCTCTGAGAGTTCTTCCATACCAAGAATTGCGATGATGTCTTGCAAATCTTTGTATTTTTGTAAGGCTTTCTGTACACCTTTGGCTACGTCATAGTGATCCTGACCTACTACCAACGGATCGAGGATGCGTGAACTCGCGGTCAACGGATCGACAGCGGGGTACAATCCTTGTTCTGCAATCGATCGCTCAAGAGAAATCGTTGCATCCAAATGCGCAAAGGTCACCACAGGTGCTGGATCTGTATAATCATCAGCAGGCACGTAGACTGCTTGCACCGACGTAATGGATCCCTTTTTCGTTGAGGTGATACGCTCTTGCAGAGCTCCCATTTCATCAGCCAACGTTGGTTGATAGCCGACCGCTGATGGGATACGACCTAAAAGTGCAGACACTTCACTCCCTGCTTGAGCAAACCGAAAGATATTATCAATAAACAGTAATACGTCTTGCCCTTCCTCATCACGGAAATACTCTGCCATCGTAAGACCAGTAAGTGCGACACGCAAACGACTTCCGGGTGGTTCATTCATCTGACCAAAGACAAGGGCTGTCTTTTGGGCAACCCCCGACTCCTGCATTTCTCTCCACAAATCATTGCCTTCACGCGATCGTTCTCCAACACCGGCAAACACAGATACACCACCATGTACTTCTGCGACGTTATGAATAAGCTCTTGAATAAGTACTGTTTTCCCTAAACCCGCCCCGCCGAAAATACCAACCTTACCGCCTTTGACAAACGGCGCGACCAAGTCAATGACTTTGATACCTGTTTCAAGAATCTCTCTTTTGGTACTTTGCTCCACAAGAGGAGGCGCTTGCCTATGAATAGGAAGTCTTTTTACCTCTCCTAACGGCTTTCCTTCATCAATCACCTCACCGACGACATTAAAAATACGACCAAGCGTTTTTTTCCCAACAGGCACAGAGATCGGACTCCCTGTAGCAGTGACGATATCGCCGCGTTTGAGACCATCCGTCGGTCCCAGTGCTACCGTGCGCACGCGATAATCACCTAAGTGTTGCTCAACCTCAAGGATTAATGTCTTTGATGTTGTAAATGTAGACGGCACTTCGAGCGCTTCATAAATTGCAGGTATATACTCACTAGAAAACTGAATATCAAGTACCACACCCAATATCTGCACTACAGTTCCTGTATGGCGCTGAACTGACGTATTTTTTTTTGACATAACTAATCTCCTTTTTTTGTATCAAATGTGTTCGACAGCAAGTCTGGCTGTAACCATATCGGTAATTTCATACGTGATTTTTTCTTGTCGTGCTCTATTATAGACAAGGGTTAACTCCTGAGACAATGACTTTGCGTTTTCTGTGGCATTATGCATCGCAAGCATACGCGCTGAATGCTCACTTGCTTCAGCCTGCAACATAGCATCTCGCACTTGATTCTCCAGATAATGCGGGAGAAGTGCATCAAACACTTCTGTTACAGACGGCTCTATAAGAAACTCTTTCGTGTCCATGTGTACACTACTCGTATCAACACCCTGTAATGTCAGCGGTAAGATTGTCTTCTTTTTGGGTACTTGCCTTGCTATAGAAATAAACTCATTGGACACGACGTCAACGCCATCATACAGCCCAGAAACAAATTTTTCTGTGACAAGCTGTATCAGTGCTGGTACGATTTGTTCTCTTGGCGTGATTTGCGAAAAATCAGCAATGACTGTATGTCCGAGCCTTGAGACAAAGTCAGACCCCTTCACACCGACTGTGACGACATCTATATTTGTAAGTGACTTGTATTGCGTAAGTATAAAACGAAACAACACAGTATTGAGCCCACCACAGAGTCCTTTGTTCGTCGAGAGTATAATAAGCAACCGCTTCCCAGTAGGTTTTGGTAGAGAGAGAAGTGGATGATTGGTCAGCGTCGCTTTACTTGCTAACCGCATCACCATTTCATATATTTTTTGTGCGTATAATTTCCCCGAAAGTGCAGCGGCTTGGGCCTTGCGCATCTTTGCCGCCGAAACAAGCTCCAATGCCTTGGTAATCTGAGAAATATTTTTTGCCGTTTTTATGCGGCGCTTAATTTGACGAATGTTTGCCATACGTTAGACGAATACCTTTTTGCAATCTTTTACTGCTGTCTCTAATTCTTTCTCTATTTGGGGTGTGAGAATTTTTTCTTTTTCTATCGCTGCAATCGCTTTGCGCGCTCTCGTTTCCATGAAATTATTAAAATGCTTTTCAAACGCTTGTATCCTTGAAACGGGTATATCATCCAAATGTCCGTTTATACCAGTCCAGATAAGGGCTACCTGTAATCCTACAGACATCGGTTGATATTGCCCTTGCTTGAGGACTTCCATCATGCGACTTCCTCGTTCTATCTGGCGCTTTGTGACATCATCCACGTCAGAGGAAAACTGCGCAAATGCGGCTAAATCTCGATATTGTGCAAGATCGAGACGCAAATTACCAGCAACTTTTTTCATTGCTTTCATTTGAGCAGATCCGCCGACGCGAGACACAGATAACCCGACGTTTATCGCAGGGCGCTGACCCGCGTTGAAAAGATCCGTCTCTAGATACAGCTGTCCATCCGTAATAGAAATAACGTTTGTCGGAATGTAGGCAGACATATCAGAGGCCTGCGTTTCTATAATGGGGAGTGCGGTAATGGAACCACCGCCTTTTTCCTTAGACAAACGGCACGCACGCTCAAGAAGTCTACTGTGAAGATAAAAAACATCTCCAGGATACGCTTCTCGACCAGAAGGGCGCCGTAGAGTCAATGAAATCTGCCGATAACTCCACGCATGTTTTGACAAATCATCGTAAATGATCAGGATATCGCGGCCTTTATCCATGAAATATTCCGCTATAGCACAGCCAGCGTACGGCGCTAAATATTGTAAGGCAACCGGATCACTTGCCGTCGCTGAGACGACGATGGTATGCCCCATACCACCGCGTTTCTCAATGTCTGAGATCACCTGCGCGACGCGGGATGTTTTTTGACCAATAGCCACATAAATACAAATCACATCACCATCTTTTTGATTGATGATCGTGTCTACTACGATCGCTGTTTTTCCAGTATTTCTATCGCCAATAATAAGCTGTCTTTGCCCGCGCCCTATGGGGATCATGGCATCAATTGCTTTAATGCCAGTCTGAAGTGGTGTATTGACCGGTTGTCGATGTACGACACTTGCTGCAATTTTTTCTAATGGATACCGCTGTTTTAGATTCAAAATAGCTTTTCCATCAATCGCTTCTCCCAAAGGATTGATGACACGACCTACATATGCATCACCAACGGGGACTGATAACAATTCACCTGTCCCCCGTACTTCATCGCCTTCTTTAATCGTAAGATAATCACCCAAAACGATAATACCAACCATATCTTCCTCTAAGTTGACCACTACACCGGATGCGCCGTTTGAAAACGTTACCAGCTCCAAATATGCCACTGTGGGTAGACCTGAAACTTTGGCAACACCATCAGCAATCGTTCGCACTGAGCCTACGCGTTTGGCTGAAACTGATGGTTCAAATACGGATAATTTATCTAATAACGCCTGTCCTATCAGAGACGATGTATCATTTTTCATACGACACTCCCTTCAATGAGTAGATGTTTCATTTCTGTTAATTGACTCTGAAAGCTTGTATCGACGATCCAATCTGCCATCTGTATGCGAACACCTGCAATAAGAGAGGGAGTAACTATGCAATCGACACCTACCTCATGACCCATGACCCTTGATAACACACGAGAGAGTGCTTGTTGCTCTACAATGGTAAGCTTCACCGCAGATTCGACATGTGCCTGCTTTTGACGCTTGGCAGTCTCCGTCACCTTGTAGAGGAGTGACTGCACCTTGGGCACACTGTGGCTATTATTTCCGTCTTTACGCAAATAATCTACCACACCTTGCACAAAGCCTCGTGCATCTTTTGTCATTATCTTCATAATCGATTTGCCCAAACTTCGAGATCTTTGATCTTTTTGCCTATTACGTCGTGCTGCTCTTTGGCATTCAGTATGCCATCAAGCAAACGCTTTGCCATAACGACAGCCAACTCGACTGCTTGTTTTGCCACAGCGGCGTGTGACCGCGTCACGACTTCTTTGGCTTCTTCTTTCCCTCGTGTAATAATCGTGAACGCCTCTTCATGCGCTTTGGCGATGAGTTCTTTTTCTACATCCTTGGCTTGCTTTTTTGCTTCTTCGATAATAGATGATGCTTCTTCTCGAGCTTTTGTCAGCACCTTTTCATGCTTTTCTTCCATCCGTGCTTCATCTTTTTTTAAACGCTCTGTTATCTTTACCGTATCTTCAATCTCTTTTTTTCTCTTTTCAAGCATGGTAAGAATGGGCTTATACAAAAGCTTGTTTAAAAGCACCAAGATCACTAAGAAATTGACGATCTGTGCTAATAATAATGATGGTTCTATACCTAATTTATCCATTGCCTATCTTTCCTCACACGTGATGAAAGAATACGTTGGTTCACTTTCACACACGTGTGTTTCTTTATATTTATACAAACTTAATAATCAACCCTGCGACTAATGCATAAATAGCAATAGCCTCAGCAAATGCGATACCCAAGATCATACTCGTTCGTATGTCGTTTGCTGCTTCAGGATTTCTCCCAATAGCCTCCAAACCTTTACTCGTGAGTATACCAATTGCAAGTGCTGGAAATGCACCACCAATTGCGATGGTCAATCCAAACATCACGATTTTAACCGTTGCTTCATCCATGTGTACTCACCTCCTTTCTATGATCATCTTGCCCGTGCGATACAGCGAGTGCAAAAAATGCGGCTGATAACATTGAGAACACCAGAGCTTGAATAAGGCCAACGAAAAGTTCCATCACCAAAAATGGTAACGGCACGATATATGGCATAATAAATGCGATGACTGCCAAAAGCACCTCACCCGCAAAGATATTACCAAATAATCTAAATCCAAACGAGAGAACTTTTGAAAAATCAGAAATGATTTCCAGTAACCCAACCGCAAATGAAATAGGATCTTTCAATGATATAAATCGACCTGAATAATGAAACCCAAGAGTTTTGAACCCGAAATATTGCATGGCAATAATAGAAAGTATGGCAAGACCAATCGTCATGTTTAAATCTGCAGTCGCTGCACGAAATAATGGAGTAAACTCTGACGCATGGAAAAATCCTATCGTACCAACACCGGGGAGTAACCCCACCCAGTTGGCAGCGACGATATATATAAACAATGTTGCGATAAACGGAAAAAACTTCTTTACATGTACACCAACCACAGATTCAAAAAAATCATAGAGACCGCCGACTATTGTTTCAGCAAGCAGTTGTCCACCGGTTGGAATACGATTCATTTTTCTCGTCGCTACATAAGAAAGAATGGTTAAAAGTGCGATGACAATCCATGCCGTAAGAAGCGAATTGGTAATTGGTAGCGCACCAATATGACCAATTTTTTCTGCTGCCAATGATATATGTAATGATGCCATGTACTAGTAAAAATTAGTTCTTTTTAGCGTTGCTCTCTAACACATCTTTAATTGTTCGTATAAAGGTTGCGATCGAAATGATGCATCCTAGTATAAGTAACACAATCGTAGCCTTGGGAGTGAAATCAAAGCGCTCATCTAGGTAACGACCTGCAATAAGTGCTAATCCTAAAGGCAATGCGATGCTGAAACCAAAATTGCTAGCAAACCCGACGTATGAAAGTACGGGTGAAGAGGCAGATATGTATTCTTTCCTTTTTCGAGGATTAAGTGTGATATTTTCGTCAGAGACGGACATATCAAACGTTTCCACCTCACTCACTGTGCTATTGTTTTGTTTCATATGTATTGTACCCAAATTTTGGGGTATCCGTCAACGGCATGTATGTATGCCCTATACTCTGTGCGGTATCTAACAATACAGTCAAGTGACCATCTTTCTCATCCAACGTGCCTGATACGATTACAATCGTATCACGTGCCCACAATGATGCAGTCTTACTATACACTTTTGGAAAGACAACGATTTCGATACTTCCAGTAAGATCCTCAAGCTTTACAAATGCCATTTCATTGCCGCCATTTTTCGTAAGTATTTTTTTCACGTGCGCTATAGCGCCGACGAGTGTGACACGTTCACCCGTCATGTCCTCTAAAAGCTCTACAACAGGAATTACTTTTTCATTCATTTTTGGCATCTTTTTGAGTGCATCTTCAAGCGGATTGGCTGAAAGATAAAACCCCAAAAACTCTTTCTCAAACGCCAAAAGCTCTCCAATCGCAAGCGGAGGGACATCTGGGATATGATCGGTGTGTGTATGATCTGTACTACTCTCAAAGAGTCCTACCTGACCAACCAACGTAGCTTTGCGCTGTTTATGAACGACTTCAAGTATGGGATCGACAGCGGTAAGCAGTGCAGTGCGTTCCCCAAATGCATCCAAAGCACCTGCCTTTATCAAACTCTCCATAGTCTTTCTATTTACCTTCGATACGTCTACTCGTCGTAACAAATCAGACAATCCTAAAAATTCGTGAGTCTTTCGAGAAAGCAATATACTCTCAATCGCCGCAGCTCCTACGTTTTTGATAGCCGACAAACCGAATCGAATGTGTTTGCCTTCCACACCAAACTCTACATCGGATTTATTCACATCAGGCCGCAGTATGGAGATATCCATTCTCTTACATTCAGACACGATCATCGCAATTTTGTCATTCCTCACATCTCCTGTATTGGCTCTGCTCTCAGCAGTAAGCACGGCAGTCATATATTCGACAGGGTAATTAGCTTTAAGATATGCCGTCTGATACGCAATCATGCCGTAACATGCCGCATGCGCTTTGTTAAACCCGTACCCTGCAAACGGTTCGATAAGCTGAAATATATCCTCTGCTTTCTTCTTTGTTAATCCATTCTTGACACACCCATCGATAAATTTCTCTTGCTGCTTTTTCATTTCTGACGGTATTTTCTTTCCGACGGCTTTCCGTAATTTATCCGCATCTCCCCATGAGTATCCCGCCAAAGTAATGGCAGTAAGCAGTACATCATCTTGATAACAAATCAAACCATAAGAGTTTTTCAGCACGTCTGATAATCGCGGATCAGGAAAAACGATATCACTCGGATTATTTTTTCGCCTGATGTATTCAGGAATCACCTGCATAGGCCCTGGTCGAAACAATGCCACCATTGCCATAAGATCAAAGATCGTCGTAGGCTTTAACTCCTTGATATATCGTCGCATACCAGCGCTCTCAAGCTGAAACACCCCCGTCGTCTCACCATCTGATAACATGCGAAACGTTTTCTCGTCGGTAAGAGGAATTTTGTACATATCTATAGTTTTGCCCCGAGACGTTTTTATAAACGAAAGTGCTTGTGACATGATGGTCAAATTTCGAAGTCCCAAGAAGTCCATTTTCAGTAGTCCAACCCCATCTTCACCCACGGTATACATATCATACTGCGTAACGACACGGTCGCCCTTTGATTCCCGCTGCAGCGGCGTATATTCAACCAGTGGCTTGTCAGCAATCACGACGCCTGCCGCATGCACCGACGCATGCCGAGCGACACCCTCAAGCTTTCGTGCGACATCCAAAAGTCTCTTGGTCTCTGGCTCTAATTTATACGCAGTCGCAAGCTCAGGCGTCATATCTATCGCTTTATCGATAGTCATTGATGATCCTTGTGCCCCTATGGGGATAAGTTTGGATATACGATCAGGCTTTGCGTATGGCATACCAAGTGCCCTGCCTGCATCACGCACAGCACCCCGCGCTTCCATAGTACCGAAGGTAATAATCTGTGCCACCTTATCATCACCATACTTTTTGGTAACGTATGCGATCACTTCATCCCGCCTATCATCCGCAAAATCCAAATCTATATCAGGAGGGCTTGGTCTATACGGATTGAGGAAGCGTTCAAACGGCAACATAAAATAAAATGGATCTATACCCGTAATGCCCAAGATATATGAAATGACGGATCCTGCGGCTGATCCACGACCAGGACCCACACCGATTCCTTGATCTTTGGCCCAATTAACAAAATCTGAGACGATAAGAAAATACGTGGAGTATCCTTTTTTCGTAATAATATCGAGTTCGTACTCTATGCGCTCTTTTATTTCATCCGTCATCGTCTGATACCGATTCGGCACACGTTCCCATATAAGTTTCTCGAGAAAACTCGCGGCGGTTTCTGTTTCTGGCAACGGAAAGTTGGGGAGTATCCATTTACCAACGGAGAGCTCAATATCACACATGGAGGCAATTTTTATCGTATTGGCAATAGCTTCTGGAAACTGAGCAAACAACTGCTTCATTTCGTCATCTGATCGCATATAAAAATCAGGTGAGGAGAGCATAGAGAGCGGTCTATTTTTCTCTACAATCGTTCTTTGCGTCTGCACACACAGAAGAATTTCTTGTGCCTCTGCATCGTCTGCATTGACATAATGCACATCATTAGTCGCCACAAGTGGCAAACCTAGTTTGTGCGCCAAGGAGACGAGCTTTTCTCTCACCTGTCCTACCTCTGGAATGTTATCGTGACTTTGTAGTTCTATATAATAATGATCTTTGCCAAAAAGCTTAGCGTAACGCTTGGCGACCTCCTCAGCCTTGCCATCCTCGCCATGCATCAGATGTTGAGACACTTCGCCAGCCAAACACGCAGAAAGGCAAATGATGCCTTCATGATACTTTTCAAGGAGTGCCCAATCGATCCTCGGCTTATAATAGAACCCATCAAGATGTGCGAAGGTGACAAGCTTCATGAGATTTCTATACCCCACATCGTTTTTGGCAAGAAGCACTAAATGATACGGCTCTGTGTCCATCTTTCCTTCTTTGTCTGTGTGTAACCGACGCGCAACGTACGTTTCTACACCGATAATTGGCTTAATCCCTGCGGCTTTGGCCTTAAGATAAAACTTAAAGCTGCCGTACATCGACCCATGATCGGTAAGTGCGAGAGAATCCATCCCAAGGGATTTTGCTTTCGCGATGAGGTAATCTAATTTTCCTAAACCATCCAGTAATGAAAATTCACTGTGAACATGTAAGTGTATAAAATCTGACATAGTTATTTTGCCTTGGTGGCAATCTTAAAATTGGCACCCGTAACAACGCGACGTCCAGTCTTGCTCTCGATGTCTCGTCGTGCATTGCCGGCAATTGTACCACCTTCTTTTGCTATCTTTTTGCTTTGATGAAAGTCTTTTGGCTTATGTTTTTGTGAAATTTCCGTCGTCGCGGTCTCAGCCAACATATTTAATACCAATTCTAAATTCGTCATGTTGTCTCTCAAGTTTTCTTTTTTCAAGCCTTTGAGATTTTTGTATTCCTTAGTCGTAAGTCCTGTCCAAGCATGCGTGATTTCATCAGTCAAAATCGCAAATTCTAAACCTTCTTTCACTCCACGGGTTTCCCACTCATCGGTTAATCCCTTTCGAATTTCTATGCTTTTTAACCTCTGGTTTATCCACGCCTTACTATAGCCCTTTCGCAAATATGTTTTCAGTGCGCGATCAATAGCTAGTTCTGGATCTGCGGTTTCTTCAAGTCTCTCGTATCCGATCTTGGCTAACCAAAGTTTTAGTGGTTCTGCATTAGGTGATGGGACTGATTGAATAATACGTAGCATGACTTCGGTGTCTGCCACATCCGTTAGTCTCATTTTTCCGTCAGCGGCTAGCATTTTCAAGCCGTTACATTTTGTAACGGTTTCGTTAGATCCTTCATCGCTAAGCCTTTTTTTTAGAACGCGCCAATATACTTGAGGATTGCTACTATTGGTTAGAGCAGATATCACATCTACTACCGAAAAATACCACAACTCTTTTTCTTCATCCCAAATGCGACGAATTGTATTACCATGAAATAACGCTATGCGCGGTGGATCTGCAGTTCGTTTCATGCTGCCAATTTCTCCTCAAGTAACGCCACCACCCTCTCTTTGTCACCTTTTCCCTTTAATTCTCTAATCACGTTACCAAAAAGAAACATCTTTACAGGTTCTTTGCCAGCTTTAAAATCGGCAACAGCTTTCGGATTTGCTTCCATGACTTCCACAATTGCTTTCATTAAATCGTCATCACTTACAACTACTATCGTTTGACTCGCAATGATTTGATCAGCTATTTGATTTTCCGAGGACGAAGGATCAATGTCCTTATTTATAATCCAATTGGCAATTGTTGGACCCGAAACGTTTGCCCTTTGTATACTTGGCAATGACACAATTGTTTGAAACTTCGTTAACTTTATAGTATTTTCTACTAACATTTTTCCTTGGTATTCATTTAATCCATGCGCGCTCATAACGTCGCTTTTCACTTCATCAGCTAACTTTGGCAACGCTGCCCGAAGTGTTTCAATATACTCTTTCGTAAATCTAAGCGGTGGAATATCTGGCTCTGGAAAATAACGATAATCAGCGGCCCCTTCCTTTACCCTTTGCGATACGGTGGCATTTTTATCTTCATTCCAACCGCGCGTTTCCTGTACGGGAATCTCTCCTTTTTCAAGTATTGCTACATGGCGATTGAATTCATACTCTATCGCTGCTGCGGCGAATTTAAACGAATTGATATTTTTCACTTCTACTTTATACTTTGGCATTTCTGTAGCCCCCTTGCGGCGCACAGAAATATTCGGCTCCAAACGCATGCTGCCTTTTTCCATATCCGCATCTGATATGCCAACGAAACGCACGATCTGATGCAAGGTTTTCAAAAACTCTTTGGCTTGCTCACTACTGTGTATGTCAGGCTCTGTCACTATCTCTACCAACGGAGTCCCTGAGCGATTAAAATCAACGAGGCTTACTCGCTTGCCATCAAGCAGAGTGTGCTTTAGCGTACCTGTGTCTTCTTCCAAATGAATCCTATGAAGACGCACTTTGCCAAATGAAGTATCCACAAATCCCCCCACACAAAGTGGCATATCGTATTGAGAAATTTGGTAGCCTTTGGGAAGATCGGGATAGAAATAATGTTTACGATCAAATTTAGAAACTTCTGCTATCTCTGATCCAAGGGCTAATCCAAGCATGATGGTCCAATCAATCGCTGTTTTATTAGGTACTGGTAAAGCGCCGGGTAACCCGAGGCACACTGGACAGGTGTAAATGTTCGGTTTTTTATCCAACGATTGATCATTTTTACACGCACAAAACATACCACTCTTGGTCTTTAGCTCCACATGTATTTCCATACCGATGACTAATTCATATTCGTTCATATCGTGACTCCTTGTGGTGTTTTTGTGTGCCAATCTGTCGCTGACTGATATGCACTCCCCAAACTAATTAACGTTTTTTCTCCATGCATATTACCAATAAGCTGCATACCCATAGGCAATCCGTCTTTCGTAAATCCGCAGGGAAGAGCTAATGACGGTACACCGACAATATTTACCGTCACGTTGTAGACATCCATCATCATATTGGCCACTGGGTCCTCAAGAAGAGCTCCAAATTTCGTCGCTGGCACAGTGGTAACAGGAGCGAGTATCGCATCATATTTCGAGAGAATACTCGCATAATTTTTGATAAATACCGTTCGTGCTTTTTGCGCCTTTTTATAGTACGCGTCGTAGTACCCTGACGATAATGCGTACGTACCAGTCATCACACGTCTGCTGGTCTCTTTGGTAAACAGCTCTCGTCCGTTGCCATACCGCACACCGTCATAGCGACCGAGATTCGAGCTTGTCTCAGATGGCGCTAAAATATAGTAAACCGGTACACCAAACTCCAAAAGTGGCATAGACACATCCTCTACGACCGCGCCTAAGGAAACAAACTGCTCGCGTGCCTTAAAAATTGCTGCTTTAATCTCTGTATCTAATCCTTCTTTATAATACTCAGTGGGAAATGCGATACGTTTACCAGTCAAAGATTTTGTCATGCCATTTGCGTAATCATCTACCGCATGAGGAGAACTCGTAGCATCTTTGGGATCTACCCCTGCAATCGCCTCTAGTACTACTGCACAATCCTCTGCAGTCTTGGCTGTCGGTCCCACAGTATCAAGACTTGATGCATACGCGATAGCACCGTAGCGCGACACTCTGCCATACGTGACCTTGAGGCTCGTGATACCACACCATGCGGCAGGCAATCGTATAGATCCGCCGGTATCTTCTCCTATCGCAAATGGCACATAGCGTAACGCAATTGCTGCAGCTGGCCCACCACCTGATCCACCTGCGGAACGCGTAATATCCCAAGGATTTTTCGTCACAGGATAATCCGTATTCTCCGTGCTTGCGCCATGTCCCCACGCATCCATATTCATTTTGCCGATAAGTATTGCTCCTTTTGCTTCTAATTTCTCTATCACCGTGGCGTTATATGGAGACATAAAGGTATCAAGAACTTTGGATGCAGCAGTTGTGCGCAAATCTTTCGTGACATACCCATCTTTGACGACATATGGCATGCCATGAAGTGGACTGCTGTGCGCAGTTCGCGTCTCATCAGCTTTTTTTGCAAGAGCGAGTGCTTCTTTTTTATCACGTATCGTTATGGCTGCATGAATTACAGATTCAGAGGCTTCCATACGCTCATAGGACTCATCGACGAGCTCTACACTGGTAATCGACTTGTCTTGCAGTCGCTTTGCTAACTCCAAAATGGAGAGATCCAGAAGATTCTTATTCACTTGCCTCCAATACAGCATCGACGACAAAGAATCCATTATGGGTATGCGTTGCATTTTTGAGAGCTTCAACCTGAGAAAACATCCTACTCTCATCTACCACATCTTCTCGCATCACATTTTCAAGTCCCGTCACTTGTGATGTTTCTATCACTCCATCGGTTGGCAATTCTTGCAATTTGGATACATACGCAACCGTCACACCTACTTGCTTAATCAATTCCTCTGATTGTTTTTCTGAAATGGGGATATTGGCAAGTTTAGCAATTTTTTTTATATCATCTATAGAAAGTAATGAACCCTTCATACAGGCATTATACTAAAAATCATATTGAATGTTACTCATTGATTTAGTATTCTTATGCCAATGACTAAATACCGTGCAGCAGTCCAGCACATGTTAGAAGAAAACAAAGAACTCTTTGACACCTTCAAACCCATCCACGATGCGTATGTCCTAGCTCCTGCCATCAACCAAGCTAAATACAATTCCATAGGATCAGAAGTGATGGACGTCATCCGCGATTATGAACGCAAGCTTTGCTCCAAGATGGGTGCAGGGCAATACAGCAAGTTCTCGACAAACCTTTCAGAAAAATTTATGGAAGAAATTAAAACCATCTACCCCAAAATCATGTTTATTGGTGTAGAGTGATGCTTTTTTGAATTCTTTTTATCGATTCTTTCCTGTCTTTTGGATCAAATACTTCTCCACTCCAGCCTCTTTTTTTTGCGGCCTCAACCATTTCGATGTGATCATCAATAAAAAATAATTCATGAGGTTTAAGATCTGGAACAAATGACTCTGCAATTTCATATATTTTTGGATCAGGCTTTATTACACCATATTGAGCTGATTCGACTATCACCTCCCAGTTAATATTAGGAATGTGTCCCTTCTTTATTTGTTTTTCTAACGCAGTTTTTTCTGCATTAGATAGAATACCCAATCTATACTGCGATTTAATTTCATGAATAAACGTGTGTGTCTCTTCAATAGGCTTCTGATATTCTACCCTAAGATCCGTAACATCACCTGATGAGTGAGAAATTCCTAATTCTCTCTTTACAATTTCATGATACTTTCTATTCGACAATGTTCCCCGACACCCTGCTTTCCAATTTTCTTCAAAAACTTTCAGTACCTTTTCATATGAAATATTATGTTGACGTGCAATGCTCATTTTAGAATAATCGTTATCAACGATGACACTTCCTACATCAAAATAAATAAATTTGATCATGCCAGCACTCCTAATCGATTCATAATAGCCGTGCGCGCATTGCTGGAAAAACCATCATCCAGTGGCTTTAAGACAACAGTCTTCCCATATTTTTTCTCCAGCGCTTTTTCGATAAGCCAATCAGCAATATGTGGATTTTTAGGAAGTAGGGGTCCATGGAAATAGCTTCCTATACTATTTTTATACACTGCTCCTTCATACCCATCCTTGCCATTATTCCCCCCTCCAATTTTTACTTTAGCAAACGGCTTCATCTTTGATCCTAAATACGTATACCCTCCATGATTTTCGAATCCAACAATAATCGATGCATCTTCAATTACTTTTGCAACAACATTTCCGATTAACCGTTTTGATTGATCCCCATAGTGCTCTGTATGCAAATCAAAAATACCTGCTCCCATTATCTTTTCTCCTTGGTATGGCAAATAATAGTTGCCCACGAATTGATACGCAGCACAAACAAATAAAGCAGGAACATTATCCTCAACCATTTTTTTCACCACAGGGCCTTTTTTTGTCAAAAAATCTTCTCCAACTAACTTTTGCTGCCTGTCTTGTGCTCCGCCCATGAAAATAAGATCACACTCTCGTAACTTTTTTATATCTGTCTCGAGAGTGATTGGCACTACATGTGCCTCTATATCACGCCAAACACAGCGCTTTTCTAGTACGATGACATTCCCACGATCGCCATAGGTACTCATAAGGTCTGGGTATAACCACGCAATATTTAATTGTAATTTCTTCATATTCTTTCATTGACCAATATTCAGCGGCCGCAGTAACTTGGTCAATGCCTCAACAATATCAATTTACAATATTTTATGACCAAGTAATATTTTACGGATATCTAACACAGCAGAATACGTCGCTAAGACAAACAGTGTTTGATCTTTTGGTAACGTATCAATTGCTTTCTGAATACCTATTTTTAATTCTGGCTCGACGTGAGTTTTAGTATCCGCGTATTGTAATCGAAGCGCCAAATCATACACACGATCGCCAGCTACATATACTCTATGTACCGTATGTAATACCTCAAAATCCACATCCCAAATCCAACTTACATCCGTGCCATCAGGAATTCGATCATTAAGGACTAAAAATACATTTTTTGCCCCCAATTCAAGAACAGTTCGAAGTGACGCATTAAATCCAGCTGGATTTTTCGATAAAAATAATTTTATCGTTTTATCCCCAACCACAATCTCTTCTTGTCTGCCAAATGCGGGAACAAAAGATGTTAAGGCTTGTTTCATAAGGGATTCTTTCAACCCCAATGATTTTGCCAGAGCGACAGCAGCTAGCGTATTGTATTGGTTATACAATCCGTCAAGGACTTTCGGAAATGTATGGACGTCTGGAATAGGACGTTTCAGATTACATTTCTCACAGTGCCAAATGCCAATGTGGGAATAATATATTCCTTCGTAGGTAAGTCTCGCGCCACACTGGGGGCAAAACGCAGAATCCGTCGCATGTTCTGCAATTTTTAGATATGCTTTCCTATCATTAAGTCCAAAATACCGGACGCGAGAATCCAATGCATGACCAAAGTACGCCACGCTTGGATCATCACTGTTTAATATAACTTCTGTCTGCACGGATACATCCTTCAGCACTTTTTGCCACTTTTCTATAATGACGTCGACTTCACCATATCGATCAAGCTGATCGCGAAAAAGATTGAGGATGACAATACGTATGGGAGTAATATACTGTAAAATTATTGGTAATGAATTTTCATCTACTTCAAACAGACCATAATCAGCATGTAGATTCCCCTTCCAATCCGTCTGCCTGATACAGGAGGAAACAATACCATTTAATAAATTAGCACCCGTCGCGTTATGAATTACACGATTGCCAGCCGCTTCCAATATTTTTTTGATCATCAACGTGGTTGTCGTCTTTCCATTCGTGCCAACCACGAATATGACTCCTTTGGTAAATTGCTTCCCGAAATATGAAGCAATCTGTGGACGAAGTTTAAGCGCTAGCTCTCCGGGCCATGTCTCACCCGCACCAATTCCAAAACCAGTGCTTGTCGTAGAAACCGTTTTTGCATTGGTAATGATAACGCGATCTAAGAAGGACATGTTTCAATTATCGCTTAATTAAGAAGATAAGACAATCTAACTCAACTTGTCATAACGCGTCTCACGCAATGTATCATACCACCAACCATTTAATACAAATCGAGGTAATCTCATATCTCTAACTGCATCAATTATTTGTGACATAGAAAAAAACTGCCAATTTCCAAGCTTATCTTCTACTTTTTGAGGTTTCATCCTTCTTCTGTCTACATATGCCCAATACATATACACATTATGAAAACTGAGTTGCCAACGCTCTGGCGAAGGATTGTGCTGCGCTGGTATCAAATCTGATTCTCTAAAACGAAGTCGCGCCTCTTCCTTTGCTTCTCGTATTGCAGCCCGTATGGGGCGCTCACCTACCTCTACGCCACCACCGAGAAATGTAAGTCGCCCTTTTCCAAAACCTTCCAAACGCTCCGCTACCATGATTCTAGGATTTCGAAGTGTACCTGTGACAGGAATGATAAACGCTATGGAATCAATGGGGGGATTTGTTTTTGGATGAATTCTCTCTAAAAAGGATATCATGTGTAGACAACAGGCAAGGGTACGCAAGAATATAGCACAAAAATACTTACATTGCTCTCAAACGCTTAATTCGTTCTTCTATCGGAGGATGAGTGTTGAACATATTGGCAAACCACGCACCGTACGCTTTTCCTTTAAATGGATTGGTGATATAAAGATGGGCCGTCGCGTTGGTAGCTGCTTCCAGCACTTCTTTGTCTTTGGTTAATTTGGTAAGTGCGCGTGCTAACCCCTCAGGATAGCGCGTCAGATCCGCGCCCGATGCATCCGCCAAAAATTCTCTACGACGAGAAAGAGCTAACTGCATGAGGGTCGCAAACACTGGAGTAAGGATAGCCAATACTATGCCGATGACGAGTATAATGCCGCCGCTATTATTGTCATTATCCCTGCTGCTTCTTCTTCCGCCCCACCAGAGATTGCGCATAAACATGTCAGAAAGAAACACGACAGTACCCGCAAGAACCGATATGACAGCCAAAAGCCTCGTATCATAATTTTTGATATGAGAGAGCTCATGGGCTATCACGCCTTCTAACTCTCGACGCTCGAGTTGATCAAGAAGTCCTGTTGTGGCACACACCACAGCATGTTCTGGATCTCTGCCTGTAGCAAACGCGTTCATCGCTGTATCATCGATAACATAAAGTGAGGGTTTTGGAATGCCTGCTGCAATGGAGAGATTTTCTGCTACGGTAAAAAAGTCGAAATCTTTTTTCCTATCCGCAGGTCTTGCCTTTGACATAGCCAGTACCATCTTATCTCCCCACCAGTAGCTTGAAAAAGAAGAAATCACCGCAAAGAGTGTCGCAATCCACACGAAATCTGATCCGTATCCCAAGGCATATCCCAACACGTAACCGATCGCGATGACAAGACCGACAAAGACGGACATCAATACGTACGTCTTTGCAATATTTGATCGAATTTGGGAAGAAATTGTCATTTAAGAAAACTTCACATCCACTTTGTTTTGTTCTTGCTCTCCCGCCTTGAAGAACTCACGAGATGTGAATCCGAACGCTCCGACAAAAAGATTATTGGGAAATGTTTTTACCTTCAAATTGTACTCCAAAAGCTGTGCATTGTAGTACTGTCTTGAATACGCCACTTTATCCTCTGTATCGGAAAGTTCCTTTTGCAGCTGCATAAAGCTTGCATTCGCCTCAAGCTTAGGATACGCCTCTGCTACCGCAAACAGGCTTTTGAGCGCCCCAGTAAGCATGTTATCGGCTTTTGCCGCTTCTACCGGACTTTCTGCATTCATCACCGCGGTTCGCGCTTTCGTCACATCGGTAAACACACCCTTTTCGTGTTTGGCATAGCCTTTCACCGTCTCAACCAAATTAGGTATGAGATCCGCTCTTCGTTTAAGCTGCACCTGAATTTGTCCCCATGCCTCATCAATCTCTGTGGACTCTCGAATGAGACCGTTATACAGAGACCACACATATACGACAAATAATGCTACTGCTCCACCACCCAGATATATTGGATTCATATTTTTTTCTCCTACTTCTTATTGTACAACCATTTTAAAAATTTTGCATGAGCATATGTGTTTACCACATCATCCTTCGTTAAACCGCCTCGCCTAGCGACGGATACACCATAGGGCATAAGATTCATATGCGCTTTATCATGTGCATCCGTATTTATACAAAACTTGACGTCCACTTCTTTAGCAACAGCCACTAACCCATCGGGTAAATCCAATCGTTCGGGGAATGAATTTATTTCTAATGCTATATTTCTCTCTTTGGCAACGGCAAACACCGCCTTCCATTCCGCATCGACACCTTCTCGACTCCCGAGAAGTCTCCCTGTCGGATGACCAAAAATTCGTACCTTCGGATGACTATTGAATGCTGTAATAATACGCTTGGTTACATCAGTGCGGGACTGAGTAAATGCTGAGTGCAAAGAAACGACCACTGCATCGACATACTCAAACGCTTCGTTTGGCAATGCAAGTGTACCATCTGGTTGGATGTCTACTTCACACATGATAAACATTGACGGGACTTTTTTGTTCTTATGAACAGTTTTAGTATACGAGTAATATTGTTGCTCATAATGTGTTTTACGTTTTTTCATAATCTGCACAATATCTGTACTCGATTGTTTGGATACTGATGGATTATGATCAGAAAATCCAACGTACTCATATCCTCGATTCATCGCCGTTTCTAATAATTCATGAATCGTGCTGGATCCCAAATCGTGAGAAGAATGCAGGTCATATGTGCTATGCACGTGAAGATCTCCTAAAATTTGATTAACGTCTATAAGATTTGGGAGCGTATGTGTTTTGGCTTTCACAATTTCTTCACGACCCTCTCGAAGCTCAGGCTCTATGTATTCTAAACCTAGTTCGCCATAAAATGCTTTTTCAGTCGAGAGAACATGAAGCTTCCCCGTTTTTATATCCTTTATACCGTGTTCGTTTAGTGATTTGCCCATGCGAAGACCATATTCTCGCAATTGTATATTATGACTTTTTGAACCTGTAAAATACTGCAGCATCGCACCATATGCTCTCGGCGTCTGCACACGCATATCGACTTGCTTACCATTTGCCAGAAGCAGCGTCGCACCACTTGGGCCCTTCTCAATGAGCTTTTGATGAGGAAAGGTAATGAATCGCTCAATGACCTTTTCAGGCTCTGTAGTCGCGACAGCAAAGTCTATATCACCAATCGTCGACACTTTACGCCGCAGACTCCCAAGTACATCGATCTTGTCGCACCCACCACCCTTTGCCACATAGTCCATGACTTCTGTCGCTACTGCATCAGCGTATGGCAAAGGCATACGATTTTCTTTGATCTGACCTTTCTTGAAAGCGGCTATAGCATCCAAAATCACATCTTGTGATCGTTTACCAAATCCATCGAGGGGTTCTATTTTGCCTGCTTTAGCTGCCTTTTCAAGATCTAGGACAGCAGTCTGTTCATTTTTTAGCTTCAAGATTGTGACAAGCGCATGCGCCTTCTTCGGTCCTATGCCAGGGACTAATAATAGCGGGAACACCGCCTCTGGTACTTTGGCAAACACGGACTCCCAATGGGTATTTTTGCCCGTTTTATACAACTCATCAATATGCTCAGCTATAGTCTTGCCTACACCTGAAACCTCGTCGAGTTTGCCATCCTTCCAATAATCCTTGAGGTCAGACGTGAGGTGCTCAATACTATCCGCCGCTCGATCATAAGCGATGATCCGAAATCTATTCTCTCCCAATATCTGATATGCCGCGGACACCTTGTGAAGAATTTCTGCGATTTCTAAATTTGTCATACGTAAGATTACCATTATGCTAACACACCATTGTTATGAGCTCAATTATATTTTATAATGACAATGTCTTTGGGATCGCCAGTCGTCGAAATTTATAATTACGACTGACTGGCCTGCCCGTATTGCGTTAGCTATACGGCACGGTAGCTGAAGGAAGAAAGTATGTTTTTCTTTACTTATGTACTAAAAAGTAAAAAAGATCATAAACTCTATATTGGTTCATCAGGTGATCTTAAAACACGATTACAATCACATAATGCTGGAAAAGTAGAATCAACAAAATCAAGAAGACCTTTTGATTTGATATACTATGAAGCGTGTGGTAGCAAAAAGAAAGCCGAGGAAAGAGAACTATACTTTAAAACTGGGTTCGGAAGAGGGTTTTTAAAAAAAAGAATATAACTTTGGGATCGCCAGTCGTCGAAACTTTTAGTTACGACTGACTGGCCTGCCAGTATTGCGTAGCTATACGGCACGGCAGCTTGATTACGAATATAAATTAAAAATAGTAGAGATAACTTTGGGATCGTAGCTCAGCCTGGTTAGAGCGCCTCCCTGTCAAGGAGGAGGTCGGCGGTTCGAGTCCGCTCGGTCCCGCCTTCGCCCCGCAAATTGCGGGGCTACGGCGAGGTAAAACTCGCATAGCTTGCGAAGAGAAAACATTGATCTGCCCCATACTACTTCTGCCCAGAAAGGAGGAACATGATCGAACAAATCAAAAAGCAACTCAAAAATCCTGACAGTGTCGTATCACTATTTCTTGGTATCGCTGTCGTAGTCGTTACTACGATGCTCGTAGTCAACTACGTCAAAGGCAAAGGTGAACAGACAGCTGCTGATGTAAAAACCAAAGAAGAAGCTGCAAAGCAAATAGAAACGGCTCTCCCTGCAACACATACTGTCGTCGCTGGTGAGTCGCTATGGAAAATTTCAGAAAAATATTTTCAAAGTGGCTACAACTGGATAGATATCACGGAAGCCAACAAACTCTCAAACGCAGACGTGATTGAGGAAGGACAAACGCTGACGATTCCAAAAGTCGAAAAACGAGAACCAGCAAGACAAGCATTATCAGCTGCAACCGAAGTGAAGAAACCAGAAAACGGCAAATATACCATCATACAAGGTGACACGCTCTGGGGCATTTCAGAAAAGACGTATGGAACAGGCTACAGGTGGACGGAAATCGCAAGTCTTAATAAACTTAACGATGCCAACATCATCCACACCGGAAACGTATTGCAATTGCCATAGGCTTTTTTTGAAAAAACTATATTAATAACCCTACCAGATCATGGTATGATTTAATGTGCTTTGCGGCGTTAGTTCAGTGGTAGAATGTCTCCTTCCCAAGGAGAAGGTCAGCGGTTCAAATCCGCTACGCCGCTCCCAGTTCCGACTTGTCGGGGCGGCGCACAGCGCCGCCCATGGTTCGCGCGCGTCACCGCGCGCTATTTGACGCGAGAGGGTGAGGTTCGAGCCGAAGATTTTTGCAGCTAACACCTTTTTTGCATTTTTGTCTTCACCCCGTGCGATTTGTTCTACTTCTGACGCTTCAATAATCCATTTACGCATAGGTTCGAGCCACGATGTTTGCGTGTGTTGCAGACGGGAGATAGATTCCTCCAGCGTCTTTTTGTCTGAAAGTAGTTTAGCCTTGCGAGGACGATATTCTTCTTTGTCGATATCCTGATCGAGGTAGGAATCCAAAAGACGCTGGAGTTTGACTGTTATGGCTCGAATTGTGTCCCGTTTCTCTGCAACACACGCAGGAAAAGATTGGGCAGTTTCATTTTTCTCGTTATCAAGTTTCTGGATCATCTTCTCTGCCCAATCTTTGGACAAAGAAACTGTTTGCAATATCTCTGATAGTTGCCGGTCAAGCTCTTCTTCGCGGATGTAGGATTGGGAACAGTGCTGATTTTTCGATTTTTTGGTGCAATGATAGTAAGTATAGATAGCCTCGCGATTGGTTCTCTTGTAAAACTTTTTTTTCACCTCAGCCGTGACCATCATCCCACATTCTCCACAGCGAAGAAGACCGGTGTACTGCTTGACCGGCCTCTCCTGCGCCCACGAGTGGCATCGTATATGAAGAACTTCTTGAACTTGGTCAAACAGTTTCTTTGAAATGAGTGGCTCCTGTATACCTTCGTGGATTTCCCCGGCATAACGGAAATGACCATAGTAAAACGGGTTAGACAATATGCGCGATACCGTATCTTTCAACAACTTGCCTCCGCTGGTCGTTATGCCGTGTTGTGCCAAAAAGTGCGTCATTGTTTTGAGCGTATATCTATCGGTAGCAAAACGGGTAAACAATTCTCGGACAAATGGAGCGTTTCGCTTGTCCACAACGATTGTCTTTGTACGAGAATCGTTGAGATAGCCGAGAGGGGCAACGCCCGGCATCTCTCCACGTCGCACTTTTTGGCGCAACCCTCTCTTTGTATTCTCAGAAAGGGAATCCACGAAGTATTTGCTTTGCCCAAACGCGATTGTAAGCATAAATTTACCTTGTGGCGTGGACTCAAACCAAAACTGGGGAAACTTGAGAAACTGTATTTTTCCGGTATCAACGAGATAGATGAGTTTCCCACCGTCCACGCTATTGCGCGCAAGTCGGTCCGGGTGCCAGGACACAATGCCGCTCGCTTCTCCTTTTTCAATACGCGAGATCATTTCGTTAAATATGGGACGACCGGGAATCTTGGCTGATTGTTTCTCGACAAGCTCCTCTACTATCGAAATGTTCTCGCGAGCGGCATACTCACGGAGTTCTATAAGTTGAGATTCAATAGACTGCACCTGCATATCCTCCACATCGGTCGACTTGCGCGCATACAAAAAGAATGAGGGCGAGGAGGCAGAATTCATACTCCTTCACTATATCAATGGGTATGTGAAATACAAGACAGCTAATATCATGAAAACCCGAAACAACGAATTCTTTTTGTACGTTTGGGCAAAGCATTGTCTTTTGCGCTTCTGTGTTCGCACGGGGTGTCTTCTGTGTTCAAAAAAGGGTTGGCTTTGCTTTTCTTCGGCGCTCCTCACACTCTCGCGTCAAATAGCGCGCGGTGACGCGCGCGAACCATGGGCGGCGCTGTGCG
>JBBTUH010000014.1:0-22095 GCA_038063875.1 Patescibacteria group bacterium
ACGATCACACAGCGACAAGAGGTCAAAGATTTTGTTGACTTATATTTTCTATTGCAAAAATTTACTTTTTGGGATTTGCGTCAGGGGGTTGCGGAGAAATTTCGTATGGATATAGAACCGTTGTTGGTTTCATCGGATTTTTTAGCAGTTGAAGACTTTACGTTTTTGCCACGCATGCGGATACCATTGACGCTCTACGAATCAAAAGTGTTTTTTCGTTCTCAGGCTCTAAATCTTGCAAAGACAATGGTTGAGTGACGGATGGGTCGCGCGGATGAAGGATTCCATGGTCTTTACCACCCCAGTATTCCCCCTATGATACTCACACTTGTGGCGATCATGATAACTACGGATGCTCCGACGAGCATGAAGTTTTGCCAATGATTATTTTTGTACTGCCCCATGACAGATTCATTGTTGGCAATCTTGTAAAGAAAGTAGAAAACAACGGGCAGAAAAATACCGTTTATGAAATTAGCAATGAGCGAAATGCTAAATAGCGATATCTGTGGCAGCATAACGACGAGAGTTGCGATGACCAGTTGGACAAGAAGAGTCGAGTAAAAGAGTTTACTTTTGTGAAAATCTTCGTCAAGGCTTCCTGAATAGCCGAAAAATTCTGAAAACGCGTACGCTGTGGTCAGTGCGACGATAATGCATCCTAAAATACCTGCGATAAGTAGGCCTATACCAAGCATAACACCAGCAAGATTGCCGGCGAATGGTCGGATGGCAACAGAGGCTTGCGCCGCATCCGTGATGACGAGTTGATTTTGAAATATCGTGACTGCTACAGCGACCATGATAAAAAAGGTGAGGGCATTTGTCATGATGGCGCTTGCGTATACTTCAAGTTTGTTGTATTTGATGTGGTCGACAGAAATACGTTTGTCTTTCACATACGAATTGATGAAAAATTGCCCCCATGCCGTGATGGTTGTACCTACTACCGCGATGGCTACGTAAAGAAATTTCGGCGACATCGTGCCAGATGGGACGAAAAGCGAGCGTGTGGCGGCAGCCCAATCAGGCTTGGATAAAAACGCCGAGACGACGTACGTGACATAAAAACCAATGAGGATGAAGAAAAATTTTTCTATAGTCGAATACTTGGTGCGTACGACGAAAAAGTAGAGCCCCGCAACGATAAGAGGAAGCGTTATAAATGGATTAAGTCCAAACAGCGCGAGTGCTGATTTGATACCAGAGACGTTTGTGATAATGACGACAAGATTAATAAAAAAGAGGAGTGCATACATCCAGATCGCCATTCGTACCCCAAATTGTTCGCGGATAAGATCAGCCAATCCTTTTTCTGCGACAATGGCTATGCGTGCGCCTATCTCTTGGGTGACTGCCAAAAGAATGGTCATAGGGATGAGGATAATAAGTATCTGATACCCAAAGCTTGAAGCGGCGAGTGTGTAGGTCGAGATGCCTGCCGCATCGTTATCGGCAATAGCCGTGATGATACCAGGCCCCATAAGAGCCATGATAAACAGCATCCGCTTTGTCCAATGTTTAAACCACTGTTTCATACGTTAGGTTGTATACTTTCAACTAAATCGTCTATGGTCACCAGTCCTATCATTTGGCGTTTTTCGTTGATAATTGGGAGTGCAAAGAATTTAAACTTCATCATCTTTTTTAACGCCAATGTTGGCGGGGTGGTGAGTGATATGGTAACGACATTTGGCGCCATAAATTTATAGACTGGCATGTCGTTTGTTTGTAGTAATAATTCATGGAGATTAAACACACCGATGAGTTCTGATTTTTTGTTGATGACATAGATATAGTGAAGGCCTGAGAAATCTGCTGATTTTTTAAGCCTCATTTTCACATTTGCACATGTTTCTTCTGGGTCTGCTATGAAAAATTCATTGGTTGCAAGGTTTCCTAAATCTGTTTTGGTAAGCGGCATCAGGGCGTCGACATTTGCCTTGGTTTCTGTATCCAGTGCTGCCATAATTTGCTCTCTGCGTTTAGGAGAGAGGGTCAATAAAATGTCGACCGCCTCATCGGGATCTGCTTTGGAGAGTATGTGCGCGGCTCTCGTTGGCTTAAGGCTGCGAAAGAGGACGTGTTGACGACCAAGGTTAAGGTTGGCGATAACTTCTGCTTCGTATTCTGTAGGAAGAAGATCAAGGATTTTGGATAAATTTTTCACAGACAGACGCTCGAGATGATCAGCCAAATCTTCTGGTGCTAAGCGCGTGAGTTTCGTCTCTTCTTTTTTGAGTACCACTTTGCCGCGAGAAAGCTCGACAGGTTGAATATCGTCCCAAGGCAAGAAGTTAGAGGTCATCGATGTACCAAAGAGTGACAATATGTATTTATTGAGTAGTTGCTCTATGTGTAACCATCGTGCAATACCAAGGAGTCCAACATCCACACCTGCGATGATGTAATATGGTTTTTCTTGGATCGCGACGTCGTTTACCCTGATAACTTTATTTCCTTTGATATCGATGATTTGCTGATCCATGAGGTGGGTGTTTATCGATAGCTCAGTGTCTGCCATAACTGATCGCTCATAATCAGCCGGAATGATAATCGTTTGGGAGATAGATTTTATATTACTTATGGGAATTATATGTTTGCCGTATGACGTTTTTACGGCAATTTTAGTGACCAATGGCTGGCCGGAAGCCAAAAAAAGAACATCGGTGAGTCTGCCAATCGTAACACCCTCAGGTGTCACAATTTTTTTGCCAGATAATTCTGCAAAGTATAACATACGTTAATGGTAGACCGCAGTCTTACAGAAACGCAAGAGGGAGGGCTGGGTAGTCGAGATACGATATTGACATGGAGAACGATGAGGAGTATCTTTCGTTGAATGGCTAATTATGAATAGCATTGAGCTTCGGTTGGTGCCAAAAGATTCAGGAAAAAATAAAAGAAGAGTGCCGCCAACAGCACTTCCTGTTACACGTTCGATAGATCTTGTCGATCAAAATGGATCTCTAACATTGAGAGTTAACCCAAGTGGGAGGATTTCAGCACGTTCGGATGAAGTGTACTTATTTTCTGAAGCAATACTCCCGTCTACAACAGAAGTTATAGACGAAGTACCTTATCACGTTGTTAAGTTATCCGCTGGCGCGAGAGTAACTTCGCTTTTTTTAAATAGAGCAAATCATATTGTATACGATGGTCAACAGTTCGGAGTGGCCACTGTAGAAAATAAAGCCCCGAATCGGAAAAAAAGAGAGCTTATGAGAATTAGTTTATAAAAGTGTAGTTAAACGTGCAAAATGATCCTGTCTGGTGTATACTACAGGCCTATATGGGAAATGTTGAACGAGAGGCATTTGCGCCAACCAAAGAGACTACGCACCCTTTAAAAGATCGCCTGTGGCAAGGGGTTCTCGAGGCCACACTTGAAAAAGACTACACGCCGGATAGAGAGAGGCAAAAAAAGGTGTTTGATCGCATAAATTGGGAATCGTTTCAAGACGAAATTAGAAACGATAAGGCAAATGGCAAACAGCTTCGCGGAAAACTTTTTGAAATGCTCATTCAAGCAGATCCTCTGTTTGGAGAACGAACGCCTCTTGAGAAAGAACTGTTAGCCCTCGCGCATAATCCTGATGCGTTTGGACTAGGGAAAGAATTAGGGCATCACAGAAATCCAGACATGGCCTTTCTTATCCTTGAAAAGATAGAAGGAGCAGAATTAATCGGCGTAGGCGAGTCAAAGCTTGGGTTACTCAATGAACGATCATTTAAACAACTATCAGAAACTGGGTTTGCCAAAGGTGCAGAGGCGTTAATTCATGTCGTCAATACACTAGAGGACCCTGAAAAACATGGTTTGAAAGAAATTGCAAAAGCAAGACCTCTTCGGATTTCTCCGGAATTTTCACAATTACTCGTTGTTCCTGCAAATAGAAATATAGAGTGGAAAAGTACGCTTATCAATAGAAAAGAGTTCTCGAAAGAAGGCCGGGATAAATTTTATGTATTGCTCAGCGACACCCGCCATCTTCGTACCGCCCGCGCTGCATTTTCTACGGCAGAAGTGGTGGGGATGACAAAAGTTATATAAACGATGAGTCTCTCTATTATTTAGTCGCCTAGATCGAATGATCCGCCAAGATTATTGAGTTTGATTTTGATCAAGAGTAGATGTGACGGTGTATTAGTGACAGAGTCCGATTTTATGAGGAATTAATTTTTCGCAAAGTGACCCTGAGGTTTCCAAATGCCACGAGAAGATCGTCTAGCCATGTTTGCTTGAATTGTTGTGAGGTCGACTTCTTTACTTGCAGAATGAATTTCTTCTCCTGTTGCGCCTAAGCCAGCAGTGGCTTCAGTTCGTAAATTGTCTAACACATGTAATGCATGATGTAGAGCTCTTGTTGCGCGTGCAGAAAGCGATTTGGGATATCTGGGGTCTGGTATAGCCGCTTTATCAACATCAATTTTACTTGCCATAGAATTATGAATTTTGGTTTAAATAAGACTTATAGTTTACCATAAATACGCTAATTTGTTCGTAATATAGTTCACAAAATATTGGCAGGGTCCGATCCTGTCACAACTTCTTGAAGTTAGGAATATGTTAATGCAACATTTCCAGCTGCGCAAAGCGCGCTTCCGTTTCTTCTGTATATATTCTTACCAGATTTAGACCAGGCTTCTATTGTGTGAGGATGAACACGTATTTTATGTGTGGCAATCAGGGGTTTGTTGCAGTCATCTGCTACCGGACATCTTGGACAAAGTTGAGCGTTCATACTCTTAACAATAGTTTGTGCATGAGCAATGTTTTGAAACATGCTTTGCCAGCGAGCGAGTCCGGTTTCTTCAGACTGCGCGCCATGGCGTTTTTTTCATGAAGGATTCTTGTAATGCGGATATGAAGCCCTTTTGGATTCATAGAGCATACAAGAATAGTCCTTTTTTGCGTTTGAATCAAAATTGTTGTTGTTGGCTAGATTGGGGGAATTGGAGCGATCACCCCCAGCCGATGAGTATAAAGAATCTGGAGCGTAGACTTCTGCTGAGGCATCAGATTCAGCGATCGTTGGGTATAATACTATTTCCTTACTTCCACATGGTAGAATACCTGATATGGATTTTTTCGACAATGCTCAGGACAAGACAGCCAAATATATTCAAACGCACATCCGCAATTTTGCAATTATCGCTCACATAGATCATGGTAAATCTACGCTAGCCGATCGGCTCTTAGAGATAACGGGGACAGTGAAAATGCGCGATATGCAAGCCCAGCTTCTTGATAGTAATCCCATAGAGCGCGAGCGTGGTATTACGATCAAATTAGCGCCCGTCAGAATGCATTGGAAGGGCTATATCCTCAATCTTATTGATACCCCAGGGCATGTCGACTTTGGGTATGAGGTGAGTAGGTCTTTGGCTGCCTGTGAAGGCGCGCTTCTGGTGGTAGACGCCACGCAAGGCGTGCAAGCACAGACCTTGGCTAACCTTCATCAAGCCAGAGTTCATAATCTCACGATCATCCCGCTTATCAATAAAATCGACATGCCTCACGCCAGAGTCGATGATGTCAAAGAAGAATTACGCGGATTAGGATTTAGAGATGAAGACATGATTCTTATTTCTGCCAAAACGGGTGAAAACGTCGAAAAGGTTTTAGAAGCGGTTATTGAGAGGATTCCTAGTCCCAAGGGGGCTCCGGATGGTGCCCTCCGCGCACTCATCTTTTCTTCTCATTTCGATACGCATAAAGGCGTGGTCATATTTGTACGTATTGTTGATGGATCGATACAGTATGATCCTACACTTCGTGTGCGATTTATGGCAACCAAGTCTGACAACGCGCCTATAGAACTCGGCGTTTTTTCTCCACAGATGGTGACGATGAAAAGTTTGTCGTGCGGGGAAGTGGGATACATAGCCACGGGATTAAAAAATGTGAAGATGGCACGAGTCGGTGATACCGTAACTGATGCACGTGTGCCGTCTATTGAACAGTTGGCTGGGTACAAAGAGCCTAAGTCCATGGTGTTTCTTGGACTTTTTCCTATTGATGCAGATGAGTATCAGGATAGTCGTGATGCGATGGAGAAATTGCAGCTGTCTGATAGCGCCTTTACCTTTCGTCCTATCTCGTCTCTGGCGCTTGGCAACGGCTTTCACTGTGGATTTTTGGGACTCTTACATGCTGAAGTGGTGCAGGAGCGAATCCTTAGAGAATTTGATCTTACGATGTTGGCGACCGCTCCGTCTGTTGAGTACCGCGTGACGTTTAAATTAGGCGTTGATTATCACAAATTAGGATTTACGTTAAATCATGTGGTGGCAGAGAAGGATGGCTTCGTGACGATCAGCATCCAGTCAGCCTCAGAGTTACCTGAACCGACGTATGTCGAGAAAGTAGAAGAACCAATTATGAGTGTGTCCATATATAGTCCCAAGCGCTTCGTAGGGGCCATCATGCAACTAGCGCAAGAGAAACGGGCTGAGTATGTGGATCTTATGTATGTTGGTGATCAAGCGCAGTTTAGCTACCTCGTGCCGTTGTCAGAGATGATCGTGGACTTTTTTGATAAGCTCAAGTCCGTGACAGAAGGGTACGCAAGTTTGGATTACGAATTTTTTGATTGGCAAAAAGTGGCTGTTGCTAAAGTTGATATCTTGGTGAACAAAGAAAAAGTTGACGCATTCTCCTTTCTTGTGATAGAACAAGCTGCACACTATAGAAGCAAAGACATTGTCGAACGGTTGGCGGCAGTGATTCCTCGTCAGCAGTTTGAGATACCCATTCAAGCTGCTATTGGTGGGGCTGTGATAGCAAGATCCGATGTGAAGGCGTTTCGTAAAGACGTCACTAAAAAGCTGTATGGAGGAGACAGAACCAGAAAAGATAAATTATTAAAAAAACAGGCAAAAGGCAAAGCAAAAATGAAACTTATTGGTCGTGTAGAAATTCCGCAGTCTGCCTTTTTTGCGGTGCTGAAAAGGGAGTGATATATGCCTAGTGCGCAAATTATTGGATCACAAGTTACAATTACGGGACTTGGAAAAATGAGTGTTTCTACAAAAGAAAGAGACGCGATACATGTCGTTTTAGGAAAGAAAGCAGCGTTAGAATCGGTGTCTGATGCATATTATAAACACCCAAGAGGGATACGATTATTAGCTGACGAGCAAGGGCAGGTTGAAGTAGATGGCGTTCATTTATTTGGCGGTTTTTCATTAAGTTCTCGTGCTGATAAGCCAGCAGTTTTTGAGGTGCGTAGATCACGTCGGTCGAAGCGACGGCCTACGAAATTTAGTGGTGTGTTGACTGAGGGCGGCTGACAGAAATCCTCTTGACAATCATTGTATGGAATACATACAATCTTTGTATGAATACAACAATAAACATCTCTCTTCCTACTTCCATGTATACGGACATGAAAAAGGCGCTTGTGAAGCGTCGCTATACTTCTGTGAGTGAATTAATCAGAGAGGCTGTGCGTACTGTGCTGTATCCATCTAAATTAACGGTCAATGGATTTACAAAGGAATTTGAGGATCAGGTCTTGGCTGCTAGTAAATCGTCGCATAAGAACGATATTCAATTGAAATCTAATAAAGCTATACAAAATTACTTTGAACATTTGGTTATTTCGAAAAAAAATAAATAGTTTATCTCCCCACAAGTTTTCTCCCACTTAGTTTTTCTGCAATTGTTATCGCGCTAAACGAGAGTGCAAAGACTGCGAGATTCAATCCCACGATGTATCCTATACTTGTCGTGAGTGTAGAGAGTGTACTCGTTATATTCTCAATCCACGATGCTGGCAGACCCACTGAAATTCCTGAAAAATATGCAGCGATTGCGATAAGAGAGAGGGTGATTGCCACGGCGGGGAATCCCTCCATATCCTCGGGCGATGAAAACATGGTGTTACTGACAGCAAACAATACCCAATACCCAATACCCAATACCCAATACGAAAAAGCAAATTGAGGCAACAAATAGGAAATGGTAAACAGCGCTCCCAGGCCTACAAATACGGGGGCCACACCGATGACTGCTCGACGTATGGGGTCGGTTTTTGCGATCAACACACTTCCTGTACGAACATTGGATTCTTCTAATCCTTCTGGGGTAAGCGTTAGTCCGCTTGTATGGACACCGAGTATTTCTGCCGTAAATAAATGCGAAAGTTCATGGATGATGGTGCCGGGGAAAAAGAAGAATGAAATGATTGCGATGGCTATGGGACGAGAACGGATGAGTAAAAATAACGCTACATAGAGATTTTGCGTAAGTCTTCGTGTGATAAACCAGAGGACGATAAGTTCAAAAACAAGCAGCAATATATACATATAAAATATTAATGCTCAGATTGCTGTTCTCCTGTCGTAGCCATTTGGCTGACAAACATAATCCCCAACGCACCCATAAGCACTCCTGACATGAGCTTGCCAGTGAGATTTGGTTTTTCTTTGAGAGGCTTTGCAATATCAATGATTGCCTGCGCTTTTTCTAAATTTTCTTTTGTGTGTTCAAATCCAGCCAAATCGAGCATAATTTCTCTGGTTGGATGAAATCCTTTAAAATCAGGTTGACCAGTCAACTCCTTCCATACAATTTGTGCGAGGGGCTGGTTTGATTGTAATATTTGGGCCACGAGTTCTGGCGATTTTATATCACCCGATTGGATTTTTGAAAGTAATTCCTCGGACACGCGAGAATCAGGGTGTGTAATATTGTATTGATGAATCGTAGAAATAAGCGGATTGTCAGCTGGATTTTGTTTTATAAGAGGAAGGTTTTTGAGTTTTTCTTGCAATGCGAGTACACGAGGGGCAAATTCAGGTGAAACGGTATCTGGCGTTATTTCTTTAAGCGACTGCAACATCTCCATTTGGAGCTGATTACCAAGTGGCGTATCTTTTGATTGCGTCGCTAAACTGCTTACTAAAAGGCGTATGTCTTTTAAATCTAAAAGAAGGGCATTTGCTTCGTGAAGAAGAGCAGTTGCTTGTTCGTGGGACACTGTTTGTTCTGCAATAGTTTCAAGGACCGGCTTTCCCGCTGCGATATCTTCTAATTGTTTTCTTGCTACCCCAGTTGGGCGTGTCTCTTTTGGTTTGGATGTTGGTTTTTCTTTGGGAGCAGGTATTGCCTTGGGTATTTCTACCGTTTGTGGAGTTTCCATATCTTTAGTATAGGCAGATATATGCCTATTTCGTCAAGGAAGACGCATAGTTGACATATTCTATCCATTCTACTATCCTATACATATATGTACAGGATAAGTAAGCTATTAGCTTTGGATCGCAAGCTTTTGCATACGCAGGATTTGGCGCTTCTTTGGGGTATTACCAATACAAATACGCTTTACACCACTATTAGTCGCCATATAAAAGCGGGAGTATTACATCCTGTGCAGAAAGGGTTGTATTCAACACAGCCGATCTCAAAAGTAGATCCCTACGATCTTGGTGTCGCACTTTCGCATGATTTTACCTATGTATCGTGTGAGACAGTGTTGGCTAATACTGGCGTCATATCTCAAAGTCTAAATGCAATCACATGTATCTCAACATTTTCAAAAACAATAGAGAAAGTGGGGTACAGGTTTCGTTTTCGGCAATTAGCGGATCAGTTTTTGTACCAAAGTATTGGTATTGAGATAAAAGATGAGGTATTATGGGCAACAGCTGAGCGTGCAATGGCTGACATGTTGTACTTTACACCCCATTACCACGTAGATAATCGTTCACAAATTGATTGGAAGAAGATACACTTTATTCAGAGAGAAATGGGATACGTATGATTTCAATTCGCCCGATAGATGTACGTCATAAAATGATTCTTATTCGTACACTCATAGCGATTTCGGATACATCGAAACTCTCACAAAATTTGCGATTTAAGGGTGGCACATGTGCTGCAATGTCTGGATTTTTAGATCGGATGTCTGTGGATTTGGATTTTGATGTAGTTTTTGATGCAAACATTGAAGATATGAGGGGTTTGTTTCATCAAGTATTTAAAAAAATTGGGATGAGTGTTTTAGATGAAAGTAAAAAGGCACTCACATTTCTTGTAAAATACGAAAGCAACAAAGGTGAACGAAATACTATGAAAATAGATGCTCTCGAGCGCGGATGGAAGGCAAATATCTATGAAATGCGGTATCTGTCAGAGATTGATCGAGCATTTTTTTGTCAGACGAAAGAAACAATGGTATCAAATAAACTTGTATCACCTCTTGACCGGTATAGAATTCATAAAAATATAGCAGGAAGAGATATCTATGACATCTATTATTTTTTGTCGCATGGGTATGGGTTTATTCCAGAAATAATTAGGGAGCGAACCGGAAAAACGATGCCGGATTTTTTTGATACACTCATTGAATTTGTGAAAAAAAGAGTCAATAAACAAATAATCGATGAGGACCTCAATACACTCTTGCCGTACGATACGTTTCGTACGATTCGTGGGAGTTTGAAAGAAGAGGTGATAAGCTTGTTGGAAGAAGAAAAGAAGGTATAATGTCTGATATGAACTACACACAACTCTTTGAGCGTTGGGTGGCGCTTACGACGCTGTCAGAAGACGATCGCAAGCAGCTTATCGACAGGTTGCACGAGAGTGTTGTTACCTCTGTACAGGCACTCGCAGGGCTTGCTAGTAGTGAGATGGCACATATCCTTGATGAAGCCAAATTTGAAAAACGTGATGAGTATTTGAAAACTGCTGCACCGATTATGGCACTCGGAGCACTGGATGGATATCTTTTGTCTTTGATGGTCAGCGGTATAAATCCGGAGACTGCTGATCTTTCCAAAAATGATGCAGTGAAGGGCATAGCTGATATATGGGGAAAGTCGTATGAAAAGGATCAAAATATGTCGTATCTAAACAAAGTAGATCCGATTATAGGATTATTTCTCGGAAAAATTACAGAACTTCGTATCAATCAAGCACTTGCTATGTACCCAACTATCGTAGATTTGCCATATAAGACGACGGAGAAACTCCATCAATACATCGGTTGGAGCGTGCATCAAGGGTTTGTATTGGGGGCAATAGAAGAGGAATTGTAAGATATGTCTGAAAAAGGTATTGGTGTTAAACAGCAGGAACTGGTGAGTTTTACAAAAACAAAACAAGGATCTCTTACTATTACCCATAGTAGCGGAGATATTGTAAGTAACACTATCGGGCATTTGGCTGCCATTCCTTTATTTCATCTTCCTTATTGGACGCCCGATGCGATAGCGAAAAATCCTACAATTGAACTTGCTAAAAAGCTTCAAGCACGTTGGAAAGATGTGCCATGGAAAGGGGATGTGTTGGCAAGGATTGGTAATACCTCACTTGTGGGAGATATACAGCGTATTTTACAAAATGAACATATTGGTGGGCCGTTTAGCTTTCAGACGAAAGATAGTGCTATAAAAAAAACATTGGCTTTTTTGTATAAAGTCTTGGCAATACCAGCATCCGTCCTCATATCAGCTCAAGCAAAATTTTTGCGGATAGATCATTACAATGTCTTTACCAATACCGTAAACGTTTTTCACCCACGACTTGCGGTAGGGATGCATGAGTTGGGGCATGCAGAATTTTACAATAAAGAGCCCAAGCGGACGCTTTACGCATTGGCTGGGCATTTACCGATCATTCATTCATTTAAAGAATGGAAAGCTTCTTCACTTGCCATGCCGAAATTTTTAAATGATGCAGAACGTCGGGATGCAGTAAAACTTTTAGAGCCTGCATTTGCCGGTTATTTGACCAAAGATGTTTTTTGGCTAGCATTTCCATTTTCGCCAGTGCTCGCTTCGCTTATGGGAAAGGGAGGGATACCGCTTGCTGCTATAGGAGGACGTATATGGGGCATACCGTATGAAGGCTTAGGAAGTGTTTTAGGTGGTCATGCTATGGCTAGGTTGTATCCTAAGAAAGAACAGCGCTTTGGGTATGTGTTTGATGGGAAGGATCCCAAAAAGGACAAGAAGTATTTCCATGGGCCGCATGGTACGCAAGAGTCAGCCAGGCAGGATTTGCAAGATCATCAGGTGTATGAAAGTATAGCTCGGGCAATTCGTCCGATTCATGGCAGTTCCGCCCGTAATCTCTTTTAACGCTCTGACGCAGGCTAATTTTCTACTACAGGATAGCAATGGTTTTGGAGAGAGTGAGAAGTCTAAGGAGTGTAATAGCAAGCAATCCCAATCCTACCCATTCCAAAATCTGTGGCCACCCGCCTGCAGAAGCTATCGCTTCAGCGATTGCGGGCAGGGAAAAAGATGACGATTATCGTTACGAGCGCATATTTGCTATTTCTTTGACCTCTGTTTTACAATAGGAGTAATGATTCCATTACGTACGCAATATACCGATACAATTATTCCAATTCTTAAACGCTATAATGTTCCAAAAGCTGCATTTTTTGGATCGTTTGTGCGTGGAGACTATGTTCTCGGAAAAAGTGATATTGATATATTAGTGCTTCCCCCAAAAGGTATGTCTCTGTTGGGTTTTATCGCTTTAGAGCAAGATATCGAAGATTCGCTCAATGTTGACGTAGATCTTGTGAGCTACAATGGTATTAGTAAATACTTAAAAGAAAGTATACTTTCAAATGAACAGATATTTTATGAAGCCTAAATGGAAAGCGTATATTGCACATATCCTCGATGCGATAGAAGAAATACTCGCATATAAAACGGCTCATACACACGACCAGTTCCTCAATTCTCCATGGGATCAATCAGCCGTGATTCGTCACTTAGAGATTATTGGAGAGGCATCCTCTCAAATAGATCAAAGTATTAAAGATATGTATCCATCTATCCCGTGGCGACGTATGAGCGGATTTCGAAATGTATTAATTCATGAATATTTTGCGGTAGACCCACATCTTGTTTGGGAAGTGTTAGAGAAAGATATCCCAGAGCTTCAAAAAGAGCTCAATAAGATTGATCAGTGAGAAGGCGAATCATTGCGACAGCCAATATTCCAAGTCCAACCCACTCCAACACCTGTGGCCACCCGCCTGCAGAAGCTATCGCTTCAGCGATTGCGGGCAGGGAAGAAGATGATAATCATCGTTGCGAATAAGATTCCAAACCCAATGTACTCCAGTGCCTGCGGCCAGAAGAATAGTACAATCGTGGATTGCCCCGCAGGCACAATCCACCCATTTGCCCGGTTGTTTACCATGATGTGACAGACTCGTTATTTTTGTAGATCTTGCACTGTTAGATTTGTCTCGTCTAGTATTGTGCGAAGCAATCCTTTTCCTATATCTTTTCCCGGATGATTCGGTACAATCGTCGTGCGGCCATTTGCATGTTTGAAAAAGATGTGGCTTCCTTCTTGACGAATTTTTATAAAGCCGTTTGTTTTAAGTATTTTGATAAGTTTACGCGTAGACAGTGTGGGCGTTTGTGTCATACTTAGGCAAAATTTGGTATAGGCATGGTGATATCACTGATACCAATAAATCGTGAGGTAGACGATGCATTAAAATCAATTGAATTTCTGTACTCGACGTCGTGTTGGGCTACCTTGAGACACAAACGAATTGCCTCCTCTATATGTTTCGATGCTTCTTCGTAGGTATCACCTTGGCTGTGACAGCTGGGGATAGCCGGCACAGATGCGACAAAGACCCCATCTTCATCCTGTATCATAATAATTTTGAAGTTATGTGATTGTTTCATAGTGTATACATTCTAGCAAACAAGGAATGAAAGTCAATTTTTTAACGTATTTTCTCAACGTACTTTCTTAAATTTTGCGTCGCGTGAGGTGAAGTAGTGTAATAGCAAGGATTCCTAGTCCTACATATTCCAGTATTTGTGGCCAGAAAAAGATTACAACTGTGGATTGCCCCGCAGGCACAATCCACCCATTTGCCCAGTTGTTTACCATGACGTGATTAGTAAGGAGTTTGCCATTGGCAAAGGCTAGCCAGCCCTTGTTAAACGACTGAGAGAGAATAAGTGTTTGCTTAGCATTTGATTGATCGAGTATTATTTTATAATACGCAGGATTGGGATGAATTACTGATGTAATGGTGGTAGTATTTTTTGATAAAGAAATATCTGTATTAGGTATTCTTGTATTTACCATTTCTTGATATGGTATGGTGTAGAAATTTATGCTTTTGATACTGTTTATGGTTTCATTATTTCCTATGCTGTCGTTGGAAATATAGACGGTATACCCAAGTCCATCAGACGCAAGCTGGGGAAGGATAAAATAATTCGTGGTTCCCTCCAGCATCGTCTCTATTTCTACGTGTTTTGCGGTGTTATTTATTATTGCCATTGCAAATGGTCGTCCTTGGATGTTCTTACTTTCGATTTTGACAAGATACCCATCTTGATGAGATAGGGTTGGTACACCGATAGAGAGGCATGCACGTTGGTCTCTGGCACGTATTTCAAGAGCATCATCTACAATTTTACGAGAAATTTTGCCTTGTTTTAGCACTCCGCATGGTTTGACTGCTTCTGGTACGAGCATAGAACTGGTCGACGCTTCAAATACCTGTATATTTTTTTTATCAAGCACATCAGTTATGCTAAATTCTCGCTCATCTACCGCGCGTTTGGTAAACAGCGATCGGAAAGGGTAAGTGAAGTTTGCAGTTGAAGATGTACTATAATCTCCAATTTGTCTATATGCCACATCATTATCAGTCCACGTATAGGGATTGATAGCGGGAAGAGTGTTCGTTGTACGAATTGATGGAGATGAATGTACATTTTCATATACAAGAATATTACCAAATTGGTTGGCGTGTTTAAAAATACTTGATGTCTCAAGCATCAAAACGAGATCAGTTGTAGAGAGGGAGCGATCATTTTCCCGCGATATTACCGAAAGATCGAGAAGTATAAAGGATACATCGTATTTTTGAAATACGTTTTCTAGTTCTTTTATATCCTTTGTTGATATTGCTCGCGAGAGTTCCCAGTAATAATTTTCGTTTGTATTATTCCAACGATCATAATCACGATCAAGAATTGGTTGGGGGATGCCAAACTGGAGAAATCCAGCGCCTTGATAGCCCCATCGGTAATTGATCCAGTTCCACATGTTGCCGGCGGGGAGAAGTGCGACACGTTTATCGTGATCCTGTGTGTTTAACCAGTGAAAAAGTGAAAAATAATCGGTTGGAATAGCTATTTTCATCGCTGGTGAAATTAATTTTCCTTCAAATGCAGGAAGAAAAATTACAAGAGGAGAACCAATGATTAGCAGACTAATAAGCAGTCTGATAACAGAATTTTTCATATTTTGAAATATAACATAGGCTCCCTGTCCTGCAAATATAGAAAATCCAAGCATGGTAAGAAGAGAAAATTTTGTAAACGGAAAGCGCAGCGATTCACGAAGAATTGGAAACGCGTTGCGGGCATATTCAAAGACTTCTTTTATCGGGGTTTCATTGGTCATGAGAAAAAGTAAGGGAATGATAAGGACAGGCGTAAGAATGACGAATGGTGTTTTTTTACGTATTGCAGCCAAAAACCCCATGCCGGACAACGCTGGAAGCGTCCACAAAAGCGCTTGAACGTATGGCTTGTTGATCCACGGTATCCAATCATTTAGCACATCGATATTATTAAGTGTTTTGGTATCCATCATTTGCCAGTCAAACAGAAAGTTTTTGAGTGTCAGTGCATCATCCCACGTGCCAAATTGTTGGCCTTTCTCGTATGCTTCATCGGAAAATAGTTGATTAACTTTGGCTTCTCTAATTGCATTCCCCTGTGTAATTACGGCGTAGATATTTGGAAGAAGCCAAAAGGCATTCATGGATAATGTTAGGGCAAGAATCAGAAAAGCCCTTTTGAGAAGTGGTTTTTTATAGTTGAAATACAAAAATATATACCAAAGTGATACGAATGTTGATGTTCCAATATATGCATAAAAAAGTGTGGCAGTTTGCGCTTGGGCAGTGGCTATAAGCTGGAGGAGTACAAATACAATGATTGATCGCTTTGATAATTCTTGTAACAATTTAATTTGGTATAGAATAAGCCACGGAAGCCATGCGTATTGCACTGCAAACATCTCAAGTGGCACGATAAAGTGCTGGACAGTACCGAGATTACATAGATAAAACAGTCCAGCCACAAATCCTGCTAATTCCGTTTGTTTTCCGTGGGTATTGAGAAGGTGTTTGGTAAGGGTGTATGCCCCAAGTGGGCCGATGATAAGGGCCAGAAAAAATGTAAGATAGCGTAAAATACTTAGTGGAAAAATGAATGAGGCAAACCAAAGTAGCAGTGTCCGTGGTAAGTCTGCTATATGAGATTGTATGGCGATAGCACCCAGTCCCTGATCTTCGCGCCATATACTAAGCATGCGAGAAAAAGCGAGGGGAAAGTTAAATTCGGGGTGTAAGGTATCCCAGCCGGAGAGAAAAGTATTTGGGGTGTAATTTGCCCACGCCACTAGGATCCCCATGAGAACGAGGGTGAGGGGAAAAAGGTGGCGAGATATCCACCGTTCTACTGATAGTAAGGCAGTGTTCATGTAGTTGTTTCTAAAAATAAGTATGACAATTATTTTCAGGAAAAACTAGGCATACAGGGTGTCTCAAACGAGACATTTCTGAGAAAATCTCAGCTGCCTAGTTTGAAAAGAGAAGGGGACCGACCAATGTCGGTCCTCTTCAGATTTAAGTTTTTGTGGCTCTCTTAGGGCCACATTGTTGATACGATCTACGGAAGATCGCTTTTGTTCATCTCTTTCGATGAACCATCCGCATAAATTGCGGTGAAATTGTCTGGTAAGAACATGCTGTAGTCGTAGGTGGTCAACAACGTAACGATCATGTTTTGACCATTTGCTTTCGCGGTCCAGTTGAGGTCTGCAGGAGTGTTGGCATCTGGATCAGACCCGAACAACACCGCGGTGTTACCTTTGGCGATAGAAACGCCTTGGAGAACACATGCAGTTGGGCATTCAACGATGGTTGCAGAACCTTCAGAAACGCCGAAGAATTTCTTATCGCCAGACGATTCGAAACGATGACCAACAACTTGCTGGCCGAGCAAAACCGTTTTTGCTTCGGGAGCGCCGACCACAGCTACCTGCACGGAAATTTCATCGAATGGCTCGAGATCCATGTCTTTTGCACCGGCTGGCTGACTGTCTGTCTTGAAAGACTTTACATCACCGCCGAGCTCATGCCGATTTACGATGAGGCAGGCTGCATCACCGCAATTTTTTGATTCCAGCTTGAACATGTTGCTGACGGCGCTAAAAGTCGTGATGTTCGGGCTTTCGTTTCCAGCGAAAACTGTTGTGACATTCACGTTGCCGGCGACGAAGTTCTTCACCGTGTTTTTGCACGGATCTTTTTCGCTTCGGCAGACCACGGTGACAATATTGCCGACCGTTCCCTTCTTGTCAGTGGAGACTTTCAGGGTGTCCACTTCAAAGGTTCCACCGGCAATGGTAGAAACGCTTTGCGCGGGCGTAATCACCTCATAAGGGCGATCCTCGGTCAGATTGTATGACACGCCGATCATAAGATCTTCGCTGATCAAGCCAAACGACTCGGCGGGCGGTTCGTAGGTCACGACTGTCAGTTCTAACGAAGTAGCCGCAGCGGGGGCCTCGGTAGCGGCTGGTGCTTCAACAACGGGCGCTTCGATAGCGGCGGGCGGTTGAACAGCGACGGGGGCAGCGGTGCCTCCACATGCGGTGAGCAAAAAGCCGACAATCGTCAGCATGCTCAAAAAACGGGTAATATTTTTTGTATTCATGATTTTTTCTCCTTTAGAAAAAATTGAATCTTATTCTGATCAATCCACCAAAACATTTTGGTGTAAATTAACCAGAATTTAAAAATCCAGCATCACGCGAAAATAATTTCGCTCGCGTGTTGCCGGTTTAAAACCTATCCGATGAAAAATGGATTCGCCTCTTCTATGAGATAGAAGTAAAATTTATCCCCACAGACGAATCCTTTCATTCTCAACACCCCCATCGTGTTTGCATTAATCTTTATTTGGATCTCGATTGTGTACTCGAGTCCTTCAGTTAACGCGGTGTTGTTGATTGGATGCGCTGGACCCCCATATTGCGATGCCTTAATGAATCCATCCCCAAAGTGGATCCAACTAACAACTTCGCCTTGATAGGTTACTGGTTTTGGATGAATATCCAAAACCGAATAAACCTTTTCGGCGTCGCCGTAGCACACGCGGGTGGCTGTTGGCGTGGGCGCTTCGGTTGCGGGCGACTCGTTTTCAGGCGCTGAGCCCCAACAGTTAATGTCAAAAAGACATTCCAAGTTTGGTGGGGTGCAGGCAGACAGAAAAACTGCCACCAAGATCAAAACCGCCATAAGGCGGGTATAACCTAGCAATTTCTTCATTTCTTCCTCCATATATCCAAGCCGGCGGCGTTTGCGCTAGCCAACTTGGTTTAATTAAAAACTGGACACCACGTGGCGCCAGTTAGTTCACAAATTTGAATTATTTTTTTAAAATAATTCTTTTTGTTTTACTGTCTCTATACTTATGGTTATTCCCCCAAAGTATTTGATCTCATAACGTGTTAAACAACGTTATTTTTATTTCCCCTCTGACAGTTTTTATTTCTTTTTATTCTTTCTTTCCTCCTGTTCCACAGAGAAATAATTCTCTACAGAGTAGGAGGAAAGAGAGTGGAGGTTGACGAACGTTTCAAACTGCAGTAGTCTACAATTATGATCACCGATGCCGACACAAATAAGCTTCTTACTGCATTCAAAAAGGTCTTTCCTACGAAAGAATCGTTAAAAGAAGATCTCAATGATATGCGTAGTCAGATTCTTGATAGTGTCGATGGCAAGCTCAAAGCCCAAGAACACAATATTCTTACATCAATGGATTCAAAACTAGCCAAACAAAAAGATGAGATTGTCAAAGATGTCGCCAACTATGTGGCAGACATCATTGTGCCGCTTATAGATAAGCAGGATCGCAGAGTTACAACAATTGAAAACCGCGTCGGAATAATTCACGCCACCGATTAATTTCACCGCATTTTCCGTATTATTAAGAGATATATGTTTTGTGATATCGATTGGGTTCGGTCATCCAAAACTGGATGAGCGAAAGGGCGATATAAAAAACATTCCAGCCCCAATGTGAAGACAAGAAATTACACGCTATCGCGTGAAAAATCCCTGCCCCCGTAAAGGGGACCGGTAAAAGGTCGCGATTACGCGACACAAAGGGTCGTAATTCCAAATAACTAGAAGTTCTTTGGAAACGTCCCCTAGTAAGCCATTTTTCTAAGAATCAAAATGGCAACTTTTCCCTGTATGCCTTGTTAAGGTGCTACGAACTTTTTCGTAAAAAAGAACGCAATTGTTCTGTGTACGAACTTTTTCGTATCTAGAGTATTACCTCCAGAAATGAATCCCGCTCACCATCCTGCCGAAGGGCAAGCGGAACTCATTTCTAAAGATAAAATATTGACTCGTTTTGTTTCACTTCTGATCTCTTTTGTCATTATTGACCAGTCTCTAATTCTTGGTTGTATTATGCATTCATATGACGAAAAACTTTTGTGATCAATGTAAAAAAGAAATTCTTCAAGATGATGGTCCGATTCATATCAGTTTTGTTCATTATGCAAATGGACAAACCATATGTTTAGCTTGTTTCTCAAAATTATCAGTGTGGAAAAAGCTTCAACAAGATGCCAAAAAAGAAATTGCACAAAACATCAAATTTCATTCTCATCGTATTAAATTATTAAAGAGCTAACTATCTAATAGTTGACGAGTAGTATTTATTGGTTTTATGATAATTTGAGTATGTGGTCGCGTCCTTCGATATATCGTTCGTTTTCTGGTTTGTTTATTAATTTATCCGCTGGTTGGCTAACCACTGTATTTATTCTTCCCATTCAAGGCTTATTGGGTACTGTTTCGTTATTTCAATTGACGCTTAATTTGCTATACGGTATAGTATGTTTAGTCGTAAGTGTTTATTTAGATGAAAGGAGCCAACTATGAGTCTCTCTGATATTTTGACAAGTACACAAATATCCTTTGGCGTAGGGCTCATCGTCGTGCTTCTATTTTTGATTTTTCTTTCTGTATCGAAGCCACAAAATAAGACCAAATCTCGCTAAATCGTCTCCTATTAAATTATTAATGTGCTCTAAACAATAAAAACCGGCTATCTGCCGGTTGATTTATTTCGTTATTCGCTGATTGGTTACTTCGTTACTTCGATCTCCGGCAGGAGTTTCTTCATATGTATTTTTATTTTACGGTCTCGCTTTTTTTAGAGCCATAAACATCCCTGATCCCACTATGGCAAGTACTGCAAAGGGTATCATAAACGCATAGTCCTCAAAGCCAGCTACCGGCAGGGTAGTGACACCAAGGACGCGTGTTTGTACACAAAGACTTGCTGTGTCATCATCCGTTTGTCCGTCTGGTCCTGTTACTTTTACATAATTGACGACATTACACGTAAGATCTTGAGAAAACGCAGTTGACGATTTTACTTTCGCGGTAAAGCGTGTTCGCACCGTTGTGCCCGCATTCAAATTTGTAAGGGTAAATGTGAGGATGTTTGTTTCTTTGTTGTATGTCCCAGGGCCTCCATCAAACGTAAGATACGAAGGTAATGTATCAGAAACGATTACTTCGCTATAGTTGACGTTACTCGTACTTGATACCGCGATATCGTATTCGACAGTGTCATTGGGTGAATATGCAGTATCGTTTGAGGTCAAATTTTCTATGAAAAGATTCATGTTTACTGGGTGTCTGACTTTTTTGTTTACCACGATGTGGTTTTGGGGACATTCAACCGTAGATCCATATTGGTTTGTACAGCCTACAGCTGACACTGAAGGCACAAGGATAAGAGTTAAAAGTATTGAGCACAGAAGAGAGTGCATAATTTTCTGTATGTTCATAGTGATATAGTTTGCGCGAGTTGTGAGTATAGCGGAACACGAGTGTTCTGTCAAGTATTATGGGATATAATCAGCGAATATGAGAAGCCTCTCAGTTGTACTTCCAGGCGGCCAGCAGGTCTGGAGGATCAGTCGTTTGGCGCCTGCCTCAGGCACAAGGTAGGAGATGTCTTTAGGTGCTACGATGCGTTTATCTGTGATGGCATAACTGTATGGTGTCCCTTTGTACATCACTATTATTTTATCTTCAATCTCTAGATTTTTGAGAAGATAAAACACAGCATTGAGATCTTTTACAAACCAATCGTAGTTTGTGGAATGGGAGAAAAGATATACTGTCCCGTCTTGATCAGGGAAAAAGCTTGTTACGGCGTGGGCGACACCCTTTTGTAAGGCCTTGTTGTATTCGACAGGATCTGCAGGATTGACACTTGGGAGAACTGTGGCATTGACACTAATTTTCGGAATTATGAGGCTAAATTGATCATCAACAGGGGTAATGATCGATCCATCGTCATTCTCGAGTGGACTTTTCTGCAAGGGGGCCCCTTGCAGAAGCTGAGTAGGTGTGTGATTGCGCTGTTGCAACCTATATGCAGTTTCTAGTCTCAATCTGGGGATATATGGACCAATGAGTCCTCCCAATGCAAACGCAAAAATGCCGATTGCGAGTGTGTGAATCCGTCGTAACAATTTGCGTTTTGCGCGAGCGCGTTTGACGCCACCCCAGTCAGTAGATTTCATGAGCCCAAAGTATACACTATAAGATACTTTGATGCAATGTTTTTTTGTATCTTGTGAATGGTTCGTCAAAGACGGTTACACGGGCGTCTTCTACAAATCCTTGGCCCGTAAAAAGTTTGATACTCTTTTCATTAAATGGTTTGATGAGTGCACGAACAGAGGTGAGCCCATATTCTTTTTCGCATTTTTCTAACACTTCGGATAGTGCTTTTTTACCTACTCCTTTTCCTTGATATTCCTTTTCTCCTATGATGATGCCGATTTCTGCAGTGTCTTTAGGATTTTTGTCTTGACGAACGCTGATAAAACCAATATTTTTGCCTGCCTGCGCAGGTAGGTTGTCAACATGTATCGTGAAGTAGTGGCGCGACTCACTAATAGAAGCTAATTCTAACCCACCTTACTTAGATCCCCGTCCCGTCAGGGCGAGGGATGGAGTCAGC
>JBBTUH010000015.1:0-28654 GCA_038063875.1 Patescibacteria group bacterium
CAAAGTCATGCTTCAACTCATACCCCGCTGGCTCTGCCGCGGGGTTCTTGATTTTTTCTACACTCACTAATTGCAATTGTACCGCATAATCCTGCTCGGCAATAATATTTTTTCCTAAACCAAACATTCGAGGCTCGATAGTAAGATGGAGTTTATCAATAAGATTGTTTTTGAAAAATAATGCATTAACCTCTGATCCGCCCACTAGAAGCATTTTTGTATATCCTCGAGATTCTAAGTTATGTACGAGTTTTTTAGGTGCTGTGTTTACAAATTCTAATTGGTCAGCGATTTCACTGGTACGATATTTTTTTGGATTTTTTGTAAACACGATACGTAAAACGTTATTTTGCAGTTTCATGCGCTTTTTGTTTGCCAGATATGTTTCACTCCCCATGACGATGAGATTATGTGTTTGTTTGAGCGAAGAAAATAATGATTGATCTTCTGTTGAAGACCAGCTTGTCTCGTCAGGATCATCACCGTGAGAGATTTTTCCATTGGCGGTAGAGACCATAATAAGTGTGATGTGCATACGTTAACGACTGATAAGTTGTTCTTTTTCGGCGTGTGTAAGCTGTTTTATTGCGTATTCACGCTTGAGAGCCTCGCTTTTTGATGGAAGCATTTCTTTATAGACAAGAGTAACAGAATGAAATGATCGTGTATATTTGGCCGCTCGAGATTTTTTATTTTTATGTTCCTTTAGTCTCACGCGAAGATTACTTGTTTGCCCCACATAGAGCGTATTGCCTGACGTGCGTAGCATGTAGACGAAATAGGGTTTAGGATCCATGGGATAGTAAATCAGTGAGTATAATTTTTAGGTCATGAATACTTTTTTCGTCTTGCACAGATCCTGCGAATACGTTCTTTTTTAATGGTTTGAATTTCTTGAGCGCTATCTTTATAGCGTCTTCATCCACAAGGTCAGTTTTATTTAAAAATATAATTTCCGGCTTCTCAAGAAGTGCTTCGTTATATTCTTTAAACTCTTTGCGCACTGTGTCATATGCAGCGATAGGATCGTTCACGGTGATGTCTATGCAGTGTACGAGAATTTTGGTTTTCTCTATGTGTTTTAGGAATTTAATCCCGAGTCCTATACCTTGGGAGGCTCCCTCAATCAAACCGGGGATGTCAGCTATTGCATGTTTACCGTACATGCCGATGTTTGGTTCAAGTGTGGTAAACGGATACGCACCAATCGTCGGGGTCGCGTTGGTAAGCACGGTGAGTAAGCTGCTTTTTCCAGCATTGGGAAGTCCAATAAGTCCGATTTCCGCTATGATTCGTAGTTCGAGTAATATATTTTTGGATTCTCCAAGCCCGCCGAAATCTCTATTTTTGGGTGTTTGATTGGTAGCAGATTTATATTTGAAATTGCCAAATCCGCCGATACCACCCTTTACGATGCAGACTGGTGTAGTATTTTCTATTTCTATAACGCCTTTTGTATCGACATCAGTGATGCGTGTGCCAAGAGGCACGAGGACGATGATGTGCTCTGCATTTCTGCCAAATCCGTTATGTTTCGTGCCGTTGCCGCCATTTTCACCTTTCACTACTTTTTTGTATCGAAATTCACGAAGATCATTGACGTTTGTGGAGCCTTGGAAAAACACATCCCCGCCGTTACCACCATTGCCGCCATCCGGACCACCGTGCGCGGTCATAGCGTCACGGCGAAATGTCGCAGCGCCATCGCCACCATCGCCAGCTTTTACCACAAGTGTCACGTTATCAATCAACATTCCTGCATTGTACCATTTGTGGCCGTGTGAATTAGCGTTTCGGTGAGGATTTTTTACCAACCTTTGAAAGGAACATGACGCCCAAAGCACCAAGTCCTAAAAGGAGAATGCTTACAAGCGGGCGATAGACAAGCCACGCCATAGCGATAGTGATACTGCCGACGATAATGGTGAGTCCAAATGATACAAGAGAAGTACCCGCGCCGATCATGCGACCGATAAAAGGGACCACACTTCCAACAATTGGTAAGACCCCAAGTATCATCGTAAAGCCGATATACATAAGGAGTATCCCAAGGCCGCGAAGTAACCATGTCATAGTTTTATTTGTCGCTACGGCTCCCGCAAACATATCTTCTGCCGTGTGATTTCCCAACTGGATCATGCTAATTGTTCGGCCATTTTTGGTGACAAATGGCGTGAGCGTGTCGCCGGTTTGTTTGGATATAACGCTAAGCGCTTGAGGCGTGATGATCTCATAACGAATTCTCGTGTTCCCAATTTGGGGATCGCTTATGTCTTTTGTTTGAGAATAGATAACGTTATTTGTGAGTTCGAGTTCTTGCTGTGTGGCATATGGCAAGGTGTTAAGCATATCTTCTGTAACGGTGAATAGTTGGTAACCAGAAATATTTTTGATCAAATCTTCAGAGAGGGTATAGGCGCCCACATTCACGTTCTGGGCTATCCATTCTTTGTCCTCATATCGTTTGCTCGTTGGGTTTTGGTGGACTTCAGCTTCCTGAAAATTTGAAGAGTCGACGATGTCATTGGACCAGTCTTTTTTGTACGTATAGGTAGTTGTGGTGTCTGTGCCACCGCCTAATTTTTCAACTGTTTTGCTATCTGAGTCCTCTTGCCATTGATACACCTCGACGACACGGGCAAGCTTGAGAGCGCTGCCGCCTACTCCAAAGTCTATATCTGTGAGGACACTTGGGGTTCTTGCGAGTCCGGTAAAATGCACGAGTTTGCCATCATTTGAGACATCCTTGGTTTCTGCATTTATCGAGACGACCAGCGATGCGCCTTCTTTCAAACTCTGATCAGTTTTGACTGCTCGTCCTTCATTCCAGAATAATACAATGACAGAAATGGTAATGAGTAAAAATCCAAAGAATACATTTTTAACGGATGACCCAAGGCGAGAAAACCAAGAAGTCGAAGTAGTTATCGTCGTTGCCATTTATATATTGTATATCATGAAATCGCAATTTTGGGAAGCAGTATGATATTATATGATTCATGATCGAGACGCGTTCACAGACGGTACAAAAGACAGAGAAAGAACCGCAAGGCAAAATGACCATTACGGTATTGGGACCAAGTTGTTCGGGTAAAACGACGCTTTTGGCTCACCTTCGTGAGTCCGGCATGACGGTGCACCCTGAACCAGATAATGAAATTTTTCAGCTGTTTATAAAAAATCCTCATAAATTTGGGTATCTTAATCAGCTCAATCTTTCCACGCGTCTGATGGCTCTTGAAGCACAAAATGATGCATCAGGAAACAATAGTCCGCACTTTATCGAAAGCGGGGTACTAGCCACGGATATATATAATCGATATTTGAAAGATCAAGGACTCATAACTACAGAAGAATTTGCACATATAGACTGGATGTATCGGCATCATCTCTCTACGCACCCGAAGCCTGATTTGGTAGCGTATCTTACGGCAGCAGATGAAGATTTAAAGAATCGCTCCGTCATGCGCGATGGGGCAGTGGCGCTGGAGCCAAATAAGTTACAACCCTATTGGGATAGATTAGTGACAGAAATACAAAAAAATGGCGTGCCGGTTTTGAAAATAAACACGAGTATCTATAGTCCTGTGGAAGCTAATCACATGCTATTGCAACAAGTGAAGAATATTTGAGGGGAAGATAAATCTTGTATAATACGCCTATATAAAACTACACAGTCGCACTATACGAGTTTTTATTTTTTTTGGAGTAGTAGCCTTTGTTATTTCGAATTTTCGATCAGAGATTATACAGGCGCTCTCCTATAGCGAATGTGATACACCCATTCTCTATGCTCTCGGGGTACTTGATCCTAAGTTTAATCTCACAGAAAAGTCGGCACTCTCCGATGTACAAAGTGGCGCTGATATATGGAACAAAAATTATCCGAAGCCATTGTTTGTGTATTCTCCCACCGCGTCACTCAAAATTCATTTCGTGTATGATCAGCGCTCGGCGTTACAGACACAAATTACTATACTGCAAAATCAGCTCGATAGTAAAAATACTACCTTAGCGCAACAAATCCGTGTGTATGAGGCTGACGTTTCTTCATTAGAACAAAGACTCGCTACATTTAATGCGCGTGTGCATGAGGTGAATCAGTCGGGAGGAGCGTCGCAAGATGAGTATGACAGTCTCGTCGCAGAGCAAAATGATTTAAATGCTCAAGGTGAAGCGCTCAATGCGCGAGCCAGCCTGCTGAATTTGGGTACGAGAAATTATAATGCTACCGTAGAGAATCTGAATAATAATGTCAATCAATTTAACGTGGAAATTACGCAAAAACCAGAAGAAGGGTTATACGATGCAGATGACAACACAATTACCATATATTTTGCTACGAATCGTCAAGAATTGATCCATACGGTAGCCCACGAGTTCGGTCATGTATTGCGTATGGTGCATACGCAAGATCGCAAAGACATCATGTATCCCTCTGCATCATCCACACTTTTGCTGACAGCAAAGGATACAGAGCAATTAACGTACATTTGTCGTGAGCAATTACTCCCTGTGCATTGGCTTAAGATATATAGCGACTGGCTTCATTCAACTGTTCGATTTTTAAGTGGTTACACCCCAATTTTTTGATCAACCAAGCCATCTGCTTTATTAGAGTCGATAAGGAATTTTCTGAGCTCTTCTATATTCATAGTGTTAGTTATTGTACTGCTCTTTTATAAAGTTGTGCAAATGATCTAAAATCATATTGTGGAAGTCAAAATACACCCAACGTGGAAAGAGGCGTTAGCCAAAGAGTTTGATAAAGCCTACTGGCAATCGTTGACGACGCGCGTGAGGGATCAATACACAAAAACGGTAGTGTATCCTGTTGCGAAAAATATTTTTCGCGCATTCGATCTGTGTCCTCTGGATAACGTGAAAGTCGTCATCATAGGACAAGACCCGTATCATGGAGTAAACCAAGCCAATGGATTAGCGTTTTCTGTAAACGATGATCTACGACTCCCTCCATCACTGCAAAATATATATAAGGAAATTCAAAAAGACACAGGGGTCACTCCCTTGTTTTCTGGAGACCTTTCTCGGTGGGCGAGTCAAGGTGTACTTATGCTCAATAGCGTACTGACTGTTTTGGCAGGTAATCCTGCGTCTCATGCAGGAATTGGATGGGAAGATTTTACCAGTGCCGTGATTGAAACACTCAATGCGAATCGTTCTCATGTCGTCTATTTGCTGTGGGGGAAATATGCGCAAAATAAAGGAAGTATTATTGATAGAGAGAAAAATCTTGTACTCATGTCTGCGCATCCGTCTCCGTATTCTGTCGCGAACTTTTTTGGCAACCATCATTTCACAAGGTGCAATGAATATCTCATAGCGCATGATACGTCCCCAATTGATTGGCATTAAGAGAAAATATACAATTCTTTTTCGGCTCTGGTGACGGCTGTATAGAGCCAGCGTTTCCATTGGTCATCATCCATTTTTTTGAACCGCTCTTCAAAAAGGATGACGCGTTTGGCTTCGCTGCCTTGTGCTTTATGGACGGTAAGCGCATAGCCAAAATCAAATAAATCACCGCGCATGCTTTGTTTCCTTTTTTCGGTAAAGTTTAGCGATGTATCAGCGTTGAATTGGGCTTTAGAAATAAATCCAGAATATACATCTTCTTGTCCATCCATTTGTATATCTGCGTCGTACCAATCACCATCTGTGGGTGTGAGAGAGATGATAGTACCGAGCATGCCATTATACATATGCTCTTTGTGATTATTGCGAAGGCATATGACACGATCACCGCTGACTGGTTCTGGACTTTCAAATCCCAACGCACTTCGGATATGAGCGTTTAATTTTTTTCGTGTCGTGTTATACCCACAAAGAATGAGGGTGTCTTTTGTATAATTATTGAGTAATTCTTGCATGCGTTCTGCTGTGTCAGGATCGTCACGGTTAAATTTGATGACGGTGTTGGAATATTTTTTGATTTCAATGTTGCCCGTGGTTCGTGCTTGTATCGAGATATCGATGATGGGATTTTCTTTGGCTTGTCGGTGAATATGGTTTAGAAGTATGTCGGGCTTTTGCATGAGGTTAAAGTTTCCCTTTATGGGCGGCAATTGTCCGTGATCACCGACGACGATGATGGGCTTTTTATAGTGCAATAAATGTTCCCAGATTTGGGCGTCAATCATCGACGCTTCGTCTATGATGATCAGATCGGAGTCTATAGTGTCTTTCGTTTTCCAGCCAATAATTTCTTCGCGATCATTAACCATTGGTGTGTAGATCAGGGAGTGGATAGTGCCGACGGTATCATTTTGCAAAATTGCATTTGCACTTTTTAGTTTGTTTTGTAGCACTTGCGCGGCTTTTCCCGTGTAGCTTGCAAAGCCGACGGATAATTTTTTGTCGATGGCATCGAGTTCTTTTCTAAGTACTGCAATCAGTGTCGTTTTCCCCGTCCCCGCATATCCACCAAGTGTGACAAACCGTCTGGCGGAGCCAGATCCTGCTCCGCAGGACATTTTATACCACTCGATAAGATGATTTATACACAGTTGTTGGTCACTGGAAAGCTGTTGCATAAGAAATTTTATTATACAATCAATTGTTGAAGGGGATTGGATTATTATCAGTGCACAGATACCATTCGGGAGGGATACCGTACGGTATCTCCCTCGGTATCTGGCTGCGGCTCAATCCTACTTTTACTTCTGGTCAAGCAAGGCGCAGTCTTGTGCCTTGCTGCGGGACTTGGACTCGAACCAAGATAAGCAGATTCAGAGTCTGCTGTACTACCATTATACGATCCCGCAAGTGTCACTATTATACTCCAAGTTCTCACTCTTGCGGAATTTCAATCGGAACCTTATGGCCTATAGGCTAATTAACTGGAGAACGTACTACAACTTTTTTACGCTATAGCGTAAAAAAGTTGTAGTGGTATACTTGAGTAGGGTAGATGTGAAACTGTTGGATCGTAAAGATAAATCTCCAGATAAAGAATTGTCGATTCCTTCGGATGATCGGATAGCTTCGCTTTCGGCGATACTCACAAAAAATATTCAGCAGGAAGAAGTTCACAGAAGGTATGCGTCGATAAAACGCATTCTTACAGGAATTGGTGTTGTGGGTGTTATTGGATTAGCGTTTGTTGCTCCCACAGCGATGATGCTTGCGAAGCCTTTTCTTGATGAGAAGAAACAACGGGAACGTGATGAATGGAAACATTATAATCCTTCGTATTTACGTAGATCAATTCATAGACTGCAAAAGCAAAAGTTGGTTGAAATCCTTTATAAGGATGAAATAGAGATAGTGATTCTTACTCAGTTTGGCAAGCGTCGTATTTTAAAATATGCATTAAATGAGCTGTCAATTGAAGCACCGAAGCAATGGGATGGAAGATGGCGCATGATTATCTACGATGTAGATGAAAAGAAGAAAAAACTGCGAGATACTTTTCGGCGAGCACTTATTTCTTTGGGATTTCTCAAGTTACAAGAAAGTGTATGGGTATATCCATATCCGTGTGAAGAGCAGATTACCTTTTTGCGAGAATATTATGGTGTGGGATCAGAAGTTATCTATGTTGTTGCTACAAAACTTGAGGACGATACACCATATCGAGAATATTTTGATATAACTTGATACATCGAGAAGAATACTTTACTACAACTTTTTTACGCTATAGCGTAAAAAAGTTGTAGGGTGAATGAAGGTCAAGTTCATCTCGTTAGATTTATGTATTCTCCAGCGAGAGCATTTTATGCTATAGTTGAGGCTAGATTATGAATTGGATATTTTTTGCCCTCGTCAACGTTGTCGCGATATCTATAGCGAGTTTGTATCAAAAAATGGCCATGCGTGAGGAAAAAAGCGATCCGATCGTATCGGCGATCGTTTTTCAATTACTTACTGGTGTATGCTACGCAGTGTTTGCATGGTATAAAGGATTTAATCTCCCGTCGGTGTCGCTTGTTCCATATTTTATAGGAACGATGATCCTATATGCGGCAGGAACCATATTCTTTTTCCGTGCGATTAAAAAAATTGAAGCATCAGAAATGTCCATCATTGGTGGCGTAGGGCCAATAAATACAATTATTGCTTCTGTATTATTTCTTCGCGATGTATTTTCTGCGCAGCAACTTCTTGGAGTCTTGTGTATCATATCGGCTGTTGTTTTGATCAACTTTAAAAAAGGTGGAATAGTAATCAATCAGGGCGTATGGTTGGCACTTGCAGGCACTGCCTGTTATGGCATAGCGGTAATCTTTGACACGATAATCATTCGTGGATTTGAAGTAGCATCATTTATTCCTATAGGTACTGCAGGGACGTCGCTAATTATGATGCTTACGTATCCTAGAAAAATATCACATGTATGGAAGGCGCTCATTTATGTGGAGAAAAATCTTTTGATTTATAGTTTATTATATGCCATGGCAGGCATAACTTTTTATACTGCAATATTTACAGGAGCACTTGTGGGGCAGGTCAGTACGGTAGTGCGATCATCTATAATTCTGACAGTGATTTTATCTACAGTATTTTTGGGTGAACGAGAAGGTTTGATCAAAAAAATAATAGGAGCAATCCTCACCACGGTTGGTGTTATACTTGTTTCGCAATAAAATATGGATATTCGATCACTCGTCGTTGATTATTTATCCCAAGCCACGTTGATGCAGGTGGCAACCTCTAGAGATGATAAGCCATGGGTATGTAGTGTGTATTTTGCATTTGACGACAAATGTAATCTCTATTGGATATCGAGTACATCACGCAGGCATTCACAGGAGCTACGAAACAATGAACATGTCGCAGGGGCGATAGTATTGCCACACACTATGGGAGATAAAGTACGAGGGCTACAGTTTGAAGGTGTTGCGAAAGAAATTACTGATCAGAAAAGTGCGGCGGATGCTATGCAGTGGTACGCCAAGCGATTTGGATTGCCGGAGGATCGTGTAAAGAGAATTGTAGAGAATACAGATGGTCATGTCGTCTATATGATTACTCCTTTGAGCTATGTGTTATTTGATGAAGTGAACTTTCCTGATAACCCACGTCAGGAATATAGACTATGAAGGATAAATATTCAGCTATATGGGTTTCGCATTCATCAATGGGTGATTATCTTAAATGTCCTCGGGCATATTATTTGCGAAACGTCTATAGAGATCCTAAGACGAATAAGAAAATTTCTGTGATGGAACCGCCATTGGCGCTCGGGCAGGCAGTGCATGAGGCGATCGAGGGACTATCCAAGCTCCCTGTAGAAGAACGATTCAGAGAGCCGCTTCTTGATCGATTTGAAAAAGCATGGACGTTGGTAAGCGGACAAAAGGGCGGGTTTCAAACGTTGGAGGAAGAGGAAAAATTTAAATCTCGCGGGGTAGCGATGATCAAAAGGGTAGATGAGCATCGTGGGCCATTGACTGCCAAAGCGATCAAGATACGTCAAGATCTTCCTTATTATTGGTTGTCAGAAGAAGACAACATTATTCTTTGTGGCAAGATTGATTGGTTGGAATACAACGAAGTGACAGATGCGGTACGCATTGTCGACTTTAAAACAGGGAAGTCCGATGAAGATCCTCAATCTCTGCAGTTGCCAATTTATTATCTGTTAGCCACTCATACACAAACTAAACCTATTACTGGCATCGCCTATTGGTATATCGATCGCGATGACGAGCCGATAGATATACCACTGCCTGACACAGATGAGTCCTACAAACGAGTGTTAGATACAGCCAAAAAAGTAGCGTTGGCTCGTAAACTTGGGCATTTCAAATGTAAAGAAGATGGATGTAGAGCATGTAGACCATACGAGATGGTATTGGAAGGAAAAGCGACACACGTCGGTCAAAATAGTTTTGGACAAGATCTCTACATCTTGCCAGAGGCTTGAGTCACATGTGGAAATCAGTCCCACCACCACTTCCTCGCATTCTATTTACCCAAACTGGGTATGATGACGTGCTTGCCGAGAAGAAAAAGTTATTAGGCGAACGTCCCGATGCCGTAGAAAATTTACGCAAAGCCCGCGAAATGGGGGACTTGTCAGAAAATGGCTATTACAAAGCATCCAGAGCCAGACTTTCTTCTATAGACGCAAGACTGCGAAAATTAGAAAAGATGGTCCGTCTTGGCAAAATTATCATCAATACAAACACAAACGGTGTCATAGGGTTTGGCAGCAGTGTGACTGTTTCTGACGCGAAAGGTGCTCGTACGTTTACAATAGTCGGTGGATATGAATCAGACCCAAGCAAACACACCGTGTCGCATTTTTCTCCTTTGGGTAAAGCATTGATCGGTAAACGAGCGGGGGATACTGTCTCTTTGCAAGCGCCTAGAGGTGAAATCGCCATGCACATAGACACAGTCGATTAATTCTGTTATACTCTCTATTAGACAGTTGTATTGAAGCAATACATCTGCTTAATTTGTGTATAGTTTTTGAGTTGTTACGTTAAAGAGCGCCTGATTTTTTTTATTACTCCGCGTTTTTTACTTCTCTCTTTAAACTCCCTCGATTTTTTAAGCAGTTCTATTGTTTCAAACGGTCATTTAGTCAGGCTCAGCCTGACATAACTCTTTCTTTACTCGATACGTAGTTTAAGATTGAGTAAGAAAGAGTTTTATGCAACGACAATCATTTCGTCCGCAAAATCGTCCTCGTTTCGGTGGGAATCCACGGATGCAGCGCACGTTAGCAAAGTCTGAACTTATGCGTGTGATCGATGCGTCCAAAAGAGCCCAATCAGAAGTGCCAGTAGAGGAAGATGTCTACAAAGCGACCAATACGTTTGCTGACTTTGGCTTGTCCGAGGGACTTATGGCAAACATCACATACAAGCAGTATGTGACGCCGACACCAATACAGGATCAAGCGATACCAGCGATACGTGAGGGCAGAGACCTCATCGGTACCGCACAAACAGGAACGGGCAAGACTGCCGCGTTTCTTATTCCACTCATTGAAAAAATAGTACAAGACAAAGCACAAAGAGTGTTAGTCATTGCTCCTACTCGTGAACTTGCGTTTCAGATACATAAGGAAATGCGTGAATTCTCACGAGGCTTAGGGATTCGTAGTGCGATGCTTATCGGGGGTGCGAACGAATGGCGCCAAAGAAGCGATATGCGCCTTGACCCACACTTTGTGGTAGCGACCCCAGGGCGTCTTAAAGATTTCATCCAAACCAAAGTGGTACGGATGTCTGCCTTTAGAAACGTCGTGTTGGATGAAGTAGATCAGATGGTAGACATAGGGTTTATCAATGATATTAAATTCTTTATCTCTCTTCTTCCTCCCGAGAGACAATCATTATTTTTCTCAGCAACAATTTCTGGGAAGGTCAATGATATCTTAAAAGATTTTGTAAAAAATCCAGTGACGGTCAGTATTAAAGCAAATAAAATTGTCGAAACTATCAGACAGGATGTGATTTATGTCCAAGATAGAAATAAGAAAGTGGACATGCTCCATGATTTATTAAATTCTGAAGGGTTTGATAAAGTTCTCGTCTTTGGTCGCACCAAATGGGGCGTCCAGAAGTTGGCCGACGAATTAGGACGACGTGGATTTCGAGCAGGTGCCATTCATGGTAATAAACGCCAAAACCAACGCCAATATGTGCTCACACAGTTCATGCGCAGTGAGATTCAGGTACTGCTCGCCACAGATGTCGCGTCTAGAGGGCTTGATATCCCAGATGTGTCACATGTCATAAACTTTGATCTCCCAGAGACGATTGATGATTATACGCATCGGATTGGTCGCACGGGGCGAGCCAATAAAGCAGGTATAGCTCTTACATTTGTGGAGTAAGTTTCTTGGCTTTAATCGCTAAAAAGAGAGGGAATTCACTTCTGGCTCTATTTTCCATCTTAGCTTTTTTGCCGGCACTTTCTTTGTCAGACGTCCATTCTTCTAGAGCCTCAATGACGAATCCATTTGCTTTCAAATACTCACTATACGCGGAGATGGGCACGTGGTAACTCCACGTGACTGCTGACGAGCGTTCACTAGGATGCATATTTACGGGAACCTCAAGAGGGGAGAGATATCGATTTATCCTTCTGTATTCAAGTTTATTCGTCTCATCTATTTGCCAACTCGATTGGCGAGGGATACGAAAGCTCGGGTGATTTAGGACGATGACAAGCACGCCATTGGGTACGAGGTGTTCTGACGCCACACGGATTGCTTCTTTTTGTTCTTTGATGTTTTGGAGAGATAATATAAAGGTCGCGTGGGTAAATGTTTTTGGCGCGCCAATGGATCGGGTGACATCGGCTATCGCATACGTGTGTTTGGGATCTTTGTCATATTTCTTCGCTTCATCAATCATGCTTTTGGCTATATCTATACCGGTGTAGGGAATGCCTTTGGGGAGGGCTCGGGCAAAAGCTCCTGTGCCACAGCCCAAGTCAAGGACGCTACTTTGGGGATTTAATCCGAGAAGCTTTAATACCTTCGGATTGACGACATGCTCATGGAAGTAGTGGCCACTTCCTTTGGTGATCCCGCTATACCATTTAGAAACTTTTTGCCATGAAGTTTTTTTCATATGTGTAGTATACCGTAAAAAATCCCTCGAAAAGCGAGGGATTTTTTGTGTGTCTTAGAATTAAAATAAAGCTTATGCTCGTTTTACATTCTTTGCACTTGGGCCTTTAGGACCGTCTTCTACTTCAAACGTGACTTTGTCACCAACTTGAAGTTCGTCAAACGTGACGCCACTCAAATCTTTTGAGTGAAAAAATAGGTCTTTCGTTTCACCATCTCTAGATATGAAACCGAAGCCTCTATCTGTTTTAGTTTTAACTGTACCATTCATAGTTTTTGTAATAGATCGTAAAAATATGTGATCTACCGTGTCTCCTTTCTGTACGTATAGTATACCATTTTTAATACGTAATGTGTTATCGTAGAATAAATATAGTATATGGTTAAACGAAAATTATCTGAATTTGAGTGGGCGACTGCAGTGTTTGTGCTTATTGGCGCTATTAATTGGGGTCTTATCGGTGCTTTTGGCTTTAACCTCATACTTGTCGTTTTTAACACGAATCCGGTACTCGAGCGGAGTATCGAGATAATTATTGGCCTTTCTGGAGCATTTTGGGCGTACAAGCTTCTAGCCTCAAATATGGTATCATAGAGGATACCTATTATGAAAAAGCTCCTTTGTGTGTTTGCACATCCTGATGACGAATCTTTTTCTGCTGGCGGTACTATAGCCAAATACGTCAAGGCTGGGTGGACCGTTGACCTTATCTGTGCGACCAGAGGCGAAGCTGGGGAGACTGGACTGGTAAAAGTAAGTAAAGGCGACGCATTGGGTGAAGTACGAGAAACTGAACTTAGAATCGCCGCGAAACTTTTGGGTATCTCTAAGATTATATTTTTGGATTATAAAGACGGCACGGTGAATACGAGAGTTCCTGGGGACATAGAAGAAAATTTGATCAATACAATGGCTGAAATGAAGCCTGATGTCGTCATCACCTTTGAGACGGGGGGTATAAGCAATCATCCTGATCATATCAAGCTTTCTTTTTCTACAACCTATGCATTTCAGGAGTACGCGAAGATGCGAAAAAAAGCAAATCCGAAAGACGAAAATCCACCGAAATTATATTACGCCTGTGTACCAGAAAGTGTCATGCAGTATTTGATAGAAAACGAAGTATTCCCAAGTGAGGCTCATGAGCGACCACTACAGGGCATTGATGACAAGAAAATTTCTACCGTCATTGATATCAAACGATTTGCAGCACTGAAAGAAGAAGCATTACGTGCACATGCGACGCAATCAGATGACGTTGATCGATTTTATTCGATAGATAGCAATGCCTTGGCTGTACAAGAATACTTTGTACTTCGTATGGTCGGTGTCACAGAAGCATTTATGGGGAAAAATGATCGTATTGCCGACGGATTATAAATTCTATAAGGAGGCATCCATGAAACAAGCACATCCCGTATTAGTACTCGATGATATCAGGGCTTCTATAGAGACGAAAGAAATTCTTCATGGTGTCTCTTTTACCGTCAAGCCGTCAGAGGTGCATGCCATCATGGGACCAAATGGGAGTGGGAAATCGACCCTTGCGTCAGCACTGTTGGGACACCCAAGCTATGTATGCAAAGGGTCTATCCTGCTTGGCACAAAAAATGTAATAAAGATGGCGGCTGACGAACGTGCAAAAATGGGATTATTTTTGGCCTTCCAGTCACCAATAGCTATTCCTGGGGTGTCTGTAATGAATTTACTGCGTACAGCGTACCAATCGATCTATAAGGTCAAAGAATCTGGAAAAATAAAACAAATACAAAATTCTGTGCTGGCGAATCGATTTGATGTCGGTGGTATGCCGATTGGCGAGTTTACGAATTTTGTGAAAGCGCAGGCGAAAGCCTTGTCTCTGGATATTGCATTTCTCTCTCGTGGTATTCACGATGGCTTCTCGGGTGGGGAAAAAAAGAAATTAGAAATGCTTCAGGCGCTCGTCCTCAAGCCCAAGTATGCCGTATTTGATGAGATTGATACAGGGCTTGATGTGGATGCCTTGAAAGTCGTCTCCATTGGTATTTCAGAGTTACAGAAAAATGGTACAGGAGTGATCATTATCACGCATTACAATAGAATCCTAAAATATGTGACACCAGATGTCGTGCATATTTTAGTAAAAGGAGTAATCGTCAAAACAGGAAAAGCTATATTAGCTAAGTACATAGAAAAGAATGGCTACAGTGATTATGAAACAACAACCTCTTAAGGATCCATATAAATATGGATTCCATGAAGAAGAGAAGTATATCTTCAAGTCGAAAAAGGGCTTGGATGCCGAGGTGGTCGCCTCCATAAGTGGACACAAAAATGAACCCGAATGGATGAGAGAGAGAAGGCTCAAGTCCTATGCCACGTTTGTAGAGAAGCCTATGCCACAGTTTGGCGCGGATCTCTCGACTATTAACTTTGATGATATCTTCTATTACATCAAGCCGACGCAGAATGTAGTCTCCAGCTGGGATGACGTGCCAGCAGAGATCAAAAATACGTATGACAAAATTGGTATTCCCGAGGCGGAAAAGAAATTTTTGGCAGGAGTGTCTGCACAATACGAGAGTGAAGTAGTGTACAAAAGTATTCAGAGTGCATTGACCAAAAAAGGTGTCATTTTTCTTGATATGGACTCGGGTCTTCGGGAGTACCCTGAGATCATTAAGCAATACTTCGGTACTATCATCCCAGCTGGCGATAATAAATTCTCGGCATTAAATACAAGCGTCTGGTCGGGTGGATCATTTGTGTATGTCCCAAAGGGTGTACGTGTGGATCTACCACTGCAAGCGTATTTTAGAATTAATGCCGCGAATATGGGGCAATTTGAACGGACACTCATCATTGCAGAAGAGGGAAGTTTCGTCCATTACGTAGAGGGATGTTTTTTGAAGGGAGCTCGTGTGAAAACAGCGGGAGGCGAAAAATCCATTGAGCAAATAACAGAAGGAGACATGGTATTTACCCATAAAGGCAGATACAAAAAAGTATATCGTACGATGAAGCGACCATATAAAGCTAAAATATATACTATCCAATACTACGGAGATAGCAAAGCAAGACTGCAAGTAACGGCAGAACATCCGCTCCTCATATGCAAAAGAACGAAAAAGGAATATAGAAATACGCAATATACTTCCCAATGGCTTCACGCTGATCAAGTGGAGAAAGATGATTATCTTGTATATCCGATTTTACAGACGTCAAAAGAGAAAAAGTTTATTCCCACTAAAATAGTGACTATCCCATTTGGGATTGGGCGACATAAGAGTGAAAAAGTATTACACCTTTCCCTTGATCCTGATTTTTATCGCTTATTAGGATACTTCTTTGCAGAAGGTCATATAGATAATGAACATTACCTTACATTTACGTTTCATATAAAAGAAAAAGAATATCTGGAAGACGTGAAAACATTGCTTCATAAATACTTCAAGAAAGATAGTATTGAGGGTAAGGTTAGAAATCACGGAAAGACCATTACGCTTTGTTCGACAATAGCCGCTCGATATTTTGCAATGGAATTTGGATCGACAAATAAAACTAAGCATATGCCACTCTGGGTTCTTGAAAGTCCGCAAGAACACCTACGAGAGCTGATGAAGGCTATGTGGCGTGGCGACGGAAGCTTTGACAAAAAAAATAATATGTTTCGATATTCTTCTGTTACAAAATCTCTCATTGATGGGTTTCGAGACATAGCTCTTCTTCTTGGTGTAACAAGCTCGATTAATTCACAAAATAGAAAATATCCTAAACAAATAATGCACACTGTGGTTATTTCTCGTACCAGTAATAATTTGTTTGGCCAAATTGTCGGTTTCTCTGCCAAAAATGGACGAAAAGAAGGCTCTCCTTTCTTTATGGATGAGCAGTATATATATCTTCCTATTAAATCTATAGGAATACGTGAGGCAAAAACAATGGTATACAATTTTAGCGTCGAAGATGACGAATCCTATGTTGCGGAAGGGGTTATTTCTCACAACTGTACTGCTCCCATTTATACGACAGATTCTCTTCACTCAGCAGTCGTTGAAATCATCGTGAAAAAGGGTGCACGAGTACGATACACGACAATACAGAATTGGAGTACGAACGTTTACAATTTGGTTACCAAGCGCGCGAGGGTTGAGGAAGAAGGAACCATGGAATGGGTGGACGGCAATTTAGGCAGTAAAATTACGATGAAGTACCCCAGTGTGTATCTTATGGGGCGCAAAGCACGGGGTGAAGTATTATCCATTGCATACGCCGGAGCCGGACAGCATCAGGATGCTGGTGGGAAAGCGATTCATGTCGCGCCAGAGACTACGTCACAAATTATTTCTAAGTCAGTGAGTAAAGACGGCGGGCGTACGTCGTATAGAGGACTTGTTGAAATTCACAAAGGCGCCAAAGGTGCGAAATCCAAAGTTGTTTGTGATGCACTGCTTCTAGATCCCGAGTCTCGATCAGATACGTATCCCACTATGAAAATTCATGAAAAAGACGTGACGGTCGAGCATGAGGCCACTGTGTCCAAAATTGGTGATGAGCAGCTTTTTTATCTTAAAAGTCGTGGGATTGCCAAAGATGAAGCACAGTCGATGATCGTAAATGGCTTTATAGAACCCATTGTCAAAGAATTGCCGCTTGAATACGCAGTAGAAATGAACAGACTTATACAACTGCAAATGGAGGGGAGTGTAGGATGAAACAACAAGTCACAGAGATACAACGCGACACACTTTTTGTAGCCCACATCGGAGAGGAAGATATGGAGTATTCCTACAGTGTCGGGAAGCGAGCAAATCTTATATTCATAGCGCTTATCGATGCGAATAAAAATATTACCACGCATGTGGATGTACGATTGGTTGGTGAATATGCCACAGCAACGTGTATAGGAATTGTCAAAGGTGGCAGTGACGCGACAATTATGATGAAGACGCTACAGCATCATCAAGCAGCAAATACCACGAGTAATTTATTGGTGAAAGCAGTACTTACTGACTCAGCAACCTTTCAGTATGGCGGAAGTATTCTTGTCGATGAAGGTGCTCAAAAAACAGACGCGTATCAGAGAAACGAAAATTTATTATTATCCAGTATGTCACATGCGACAAGTGAGCCAGCACTTGAGATAAAGGCCAATGACGTCAGATGCACACACGGGGCGACAATTTCTTCTATAGGAACTGAAGAACTCTACTATATGATGAGTCGTGGCATAACAGAAGAAGCCTCCAGAGAAATGATAGCGGATGGGTTTTTGCGAAGTGCATTGCGGCTCATTCTTGACGAAAAAAAACGTGCTACAATTGAGAAAGATATATGGACGGATACACCTTTGCATTACATGAAAAAGAGCTGAACAGCGGTATGATGAAGACGGTGCACGTCGGGAATAAAGCTATAGCGCTTGCTAAAGTTGATGATGAAGTATTTGCTATAGATGACACGTGTAGTCACCAAGAGTGTTCATTGGGGAGTGAAGGGGCGCTTGATGGTAACGTTGTGATCTGTGGGTGTCATGGCGGTCAGTTTGATGTGACCAGTGGTAAAGTACTCGCTCTTCCAGCAGTATCGGATGTCGCAAGTTATCCCGTAAAAATAGTTAATGGTGATGTGATGATAAAGGTATGAGTATGTTTGATGCTAAAAAAATTAGAAACGATTTTCCACAATTTAATCGTGTGATAAACGGTAAGCCCATCGTGTATTTAGATAGCACTGCGACTTCACTAAAGCCTCAAGCAGTTATCGATGCGATTACTGGGTACTATACAAGTTACACGGCAAATGTATTTCGTGGGATTTATACGACTAGCGAAGAAGCGACAGCCGCATACGAAAAGTCTCGTGAACTTGTAGCCACATTTATCAATGCATCGTCTGCATCAGAGATCGTGTTTACGCGAAATACATCGGAATCTATAAATCTCGTGGCATCTAGCTTCGTGCATCCAAGACTGACGAAAGGCGATGAGGTGGTGACGACGATTATCGAACATCATTCTAATATAGTGCCATGGCAAGTCGTGGCGAAAGAAAAGGAAGCGACGCTCAAGATTTGGGATACGACACCTGACTATGTTTTTGATTTGTCAGAGCTCCCAAAGATAGTCACCAAGAAAACGAAAGTCTTTGCTATTTCTGCAGCTTCCAATGTTCTTGGTTACTTACCACCAATCAAAAAAATTATAGCAATTGTTAAATCAATACATCCTGATTGTATTGTCGTCGTTGACGCGGCACAAGCTGTGGCGCACATGAAAGTAGATGTGCAGGATTGGGATGCTGATTTCGTCGCATTTTCTGGACATAAAATGTTAGGCCCCACAGGAATTGGGGTGTTGTGGGGAAAGAAAAATCTTTTAGATAGTATGGAGCCATATCAATACGGCGGAGATATGATTAGTGCAGTGTATAGAGATCATGCAGAATACAAAGAGGCTCCCCATAAGTTTGAAGCAGGTACACCACATATCGCAGGAGTCATCGGATTAGGGGCGGCTGTTTTGTATCTTTCTTCATTAGGTATGGATGCTGTGCGAGCACATGAGAAAGCATTGATAGGGTATGCATTGGGTCAAGCAGCGAAATTACCCTACATGCACGTTGTGGGACCAACCGATTTGAACATTCGTGGAGGGGTACTCGCATTTACGATGGATGGTGTGCATCCGCATGACATCGCACAAGTATTAAATGAACGTAATATCTGTGTGAGAGCGGGTAATCATTGTGCCATGCCACTTCATGCACATATGGGCGTCCCTGCTACCACGCGCGCTTCATTGTATGTGTACACCACCACAGAAGACATCGATGCGCTTATCACAGCACTTATTGGCGTCAAAAAATTATTTTCTTAAACTTTCATGGATTTGTATCGTGAAGAAATTCTAGATCATTACAAGAACCCGAGAAATTTCGGGCATCTTTCGAATATGACGATAGGTTCTACAGCGGACAATATTTCTTGCGGGGACACGATTTCTATAGAGTTACTTTTGATCGGAAACGTTATTGAGAATATTCGTTTTTCCGGTGTAGGGTGTGCCATAAGCCAAGCATCTGCATCGCTTTTGACTGAACATGTGAAAGGAAAGGCATTGGTTGCTGTAAAGAACCTGACACCAGATGATGTCTTTGCGCTTCTTGCGGTGACGCTGACTCCATCTCGGGTACGATGCGCACTTTTAGGATACGAGGCACTTATGAAAACTATCGCAAAGGTCATATAAGTTATACTATATAATGATGGATCCAAACGACCCCAAAGTGACAAGAAAAATACGAAACCTTACGATGCGCATAGATCGTGATCTCTGTATCGGTGCTGCGACATGTGTGGCACTAGCTCCACTTGCTTGGGCTCTAGATGATGAAGCCAAAGCGATAATTCTCGACACGAGTGCAGAGGAATCAGATCAAGCGCTTCTTGATGCAGCCAAAGGATGTCCGGTGATGGCGATATTTATAACAGATGAAAATGGGAAACAAGTATATCCTTAGGGTAGTTTCTATGAAACAAACGGTCACATGGAAAATAGCGGGTGAGGCAGGATTTGGCATCATGTCAGCAGGTACTATGCTCTCTCGTGCATTTACCAGAGCCGGCTATCATATATTCGCCATCAATGATTACCCATCGCTTATCCGCGGAGGACACAATGTTGTCACACTTCGTATCGCAACTACACCCTTTACCAGTATAACGCGCGAGGTCAACGTGCTCGTGGGGCTAAATGCCGAGTCCATAGAGAAGCATATACACGAAATACAAGATGGGACAGTAGTGGTCTTTGATCCGAAAGATAAAGAATGGACAGCCGCTGAGTTTGTCACCAAAGTGGAATTAGTGTCGCTTCCTTTGCGTCAGATTGTCGCTTCCTTTGCGGCTGACACAATCATGCGCAATACCATTGCATTAGGAGCGTCTATAGCACTGATGGGCGCATCGTTTGATATTTTTTCTAGCGTTTTGCATGACCAGTTCATCCGCAAAGGTCAAGAGATCGTTGATGAAAATATAAAAATAGCCAAGGCAGGGTATGACTATATCCAAAAAAATTATCCCACTCTGACCTCTTTGTATTTGGAAAAAGGCGAGTACACCGAAAAAATAGCGGTCGTAAATGGTAGCGAAGCGCTAGGGTTGGGTGCTGTGAAAGCAGGTTTGAAGTTTGCAGCGATTTATCCTATGACGCCGATCAATGCGCTCATTTCATTTTTGGCTGATCACGCGAAAGAATTAGAACTTGTCTACAAACAGCCAGAAGATGAAATCGCAGGGATCAACATGGCTATTGGTGCATCTTTGGCAGGAGCGCGAAGTATGGTTGCTACATCAGGCGGTGGATTTGCACTGATGGTCGAGGGGTTATCTCTTGTAGGTATGATAGAGGTACCATTGGTGATAGATCTTGGTATGCGTGTGGGACCGGCAACAGGTATGCCGACGTACACAGAGCAGGGCGAACTCCTTTTTGCAATACACGCAGGACATGGAGAGTTTCCTCGTATCGTTTTAGCCCCTGCGGATGCGAAAGAAACATTTGATCTGACGATCCTCGCGTTTGCGCTTGCAGACAAATACCACGTACCAGTCTTTGTGCTTACCGATAAATATTTAAACGAGAGTCAGTGGTGCATCCCTGTTTCACAACTGCAAAGTACCGTGCCGATTGATCGCGGGAAATTAATCATGGGGGACACAGGGAAAGCAGAGCACGAATTTAAACGGTATGCGTTAGACACAGAAGATGGGGTATCTATACGCAGTGTGCCGGGGACCAAAAACGGTCAGTTTTATGCCAACTCTTACGAGCATGATGGGTTAGGGCATATGACGGAGAGTGCAAGCCTTAGAAAAGATATGGTAGAAAAGCGTATGAAAAAAATGCTTGCCATACAAAAAGAAATGCTGTCTCCAATCCAGTACGGTGATACAGACGCAGAGATCACCTTGGTCACGTGGGGATCGACGCGTGGACCAGTCTTGACTGCTATGGAGATGGTACGATCTAAAGGTAAAAAAGTAGAGACGATTTATATCCCGTGGCTTTTTCCTTTTCCGGTAGATGGCTTTATGGCACTGGTAGCGGGTAAAAAACGTGTGATAGACATCGAACAAAACGCTACTGCACAATTAGGGCAACTTATACGCGTGTCGACTGGCTTTGATATACGCGAAAAATTATTAAAGTATGATGGGAGACCGTTTTTCCCGGAAGAAATTGTTGAATTATGTCTACATTAACCGCAGCATCATATAACACAGGATTTTTGCCAACGTGGTGTCCGGGGTGTGGTGATTTCGGCATTTGGAAATCATTGCAAGGTGCACTGGCCAAATTAGAGATAGGTCCTAACGATGGACTCATCGTGTACGGCATAGGGTGTCATGGAAATATGTACGACTGGATGAACGTGTATGGATTTGCAGGGCTTCATGGGCGAGCACTCCCTGTCGCGCAAGGCGTCAAGCTTGCTAATCACACACTCCCAGTGATCGTCGTATCAGGGGACGGCGATTGTTTAGGGGAGGGTGGCAATCATTTCATCCACGCTGCCAAAAGAAATCCAGACATCACCGTTATGATTCATGATAATCAGGTATATGGATTGACGACTGGTCAAGCATCACCGACAGCCAAGGTAGGATTTAAAACGAAATCGACACCAGATGGTGCATCGGATGAACCCATGAGTCCACTCGCCCTTGCCATCACCGCAGGTGCGACATTTGCAGCTCGCGCATTTGCAGGAGATCTCGTAGGGCTTACAGAAATCATGGCACAAGCGATACAACACAAAGGATTCTCAGTGGTCGACATACTCCAGCCCTGTGTCACTTTTGATAAAGTGCATACCTACCAGTGGTATAGGCAGAGGCTCTACAAGGTGGAATCCGAAGCAGGGTATGATCCGAAAAATCGCATGAAGGCGATAGAAAAAGCATTTGAATGGGGAGATAAGATACCAGTCGGTATCTTGTATCAAGAAGAACGTCTCACTAGTGAGGCTCGCGAATCCGCACTCGAGCATTCTACCTTGATAGAAAAAAAATTAGAGATAGCCAATTGGGACAAGCTTCTTTTAGAATTTATATAATTGTGGTATTGACAAAAACTTAGCACTTGGTATACTTGAGTGCTAATAGACACTTTTATGGATATATCACAATCAATACTTCCAGTCGTCCCGATTCGCGATGGTATCGTGTTTCCGGGGACAGAAATGATCCTGACGTTTGGAAGACAACGATCAGTCTCAGCGATAGAAGCGGCTCAGAGCTCAGGTCGACGCGTCATTCTCGTGATGCAGAGAAACGCAAATATCAATGATCCTACACCATCCGATCTTAATGAAATTGGCACAGTGGCAGAGATCGTACAGATGATGAGAAATGAAGGAGAGATCAACGCGCTTGTTCGGGGCATTACGAAAGTGAAGATCACATCCTATGAAGCAGTCGAACCGTTTTTCGTAGCCCACATCGAAGAACTCCCTGAACTTATAGAGGACGACGATCAGATGCATGCGTTGTTTAACCACCTCACCAATCAATTACGCCTCGCAGTCAAGCTCGGCAAATCCATGGATTTTTTGACGTTTATGAATGTCATGAGTGGTGTAACTCCTCAGGTATTATCCTACCAGCTTGCAGGAGTACTGGATATCAAACCCAGTGAGCGTCAGCAGCTTTTAGAGGAGCCATCCGTCAAAGGAAGACTTGAAAAAGAGTCAGGGTATCTCTCCAAAGAAGTGAAAGTCTTAGAGCTAGAAAAGAAAATAGCGACAAAGACGCAGGAAAAGTTTGAGAAAAATGTGAAAGAACAGGTACTTCGCGAACGAATAAAAACGATTGAGAAAGAGCTGGGCGAAGACGATGAGAATAAAGACACCAAAGAGCTCATGGAAAAAGTAAAAAAAACTGGTATGCCAGAGGAAGTGCGAGCGAAAGCAGAAAAGGAAATTAAACGATTAGCAGGGATGTCTCCATATAATCCAGAAGCCTCCTATGTGCGGACGTATGTAGACTGGCTCATCGAATTGCCATGGTCAGCACAAACCCCAAATGATGTGGTCATTGCAGCTGCTGAGAAAATCCTCAATGAAGATCACTATGGTTTAATCAAGATGAAAGAGAGAATTTTAGAATATTTGGCGGTCATGAAGCTTCGTGCCAAGCGTGCACACGAAGATGAATCGATAGATATAGCTAAAAAAAATAAAGCGAAGTCTTCACCGACTATCCTCTGTTTTGTCGGCCCTCCCGGTGTGGGGAAGACGTCGATAGGCAAATCTATCGCGAGGTCTATGGGGAGAAAGTTTGTGAAGATGTCTTTGGGTGGGATGCATGATGAAGCGGAGATCCGTGGACATAGACGCACCTATGTGGGCGCGATGCCCGGTCGTATTATCCAAGGTATTAAGCAGGCGGGGACAAAGAACCCAGTCTTCATGCTCGATGAGATAGACAAAGTAGGATCAGATTTTCGCGGTGATCCATCTGCAGCACTTTTGGAAGCGTTAGACCCAGAACAAAACTATGCCTTTTCTGATCATTATCTTGAGGTACCGTTTGATCTTTCGGACGTATTCTTTATCACCACATGTAATCAACTCGACACAATACCTCCAGCGCTTCGCGACAGGTTAGAAATTATTCGGTTTGCAGGGTACACCGAGGATGAGAAGTTTCATATCGCCAAAGATTATCTCTTTGAGAAGCAGCGCGAAGTACATGGTGTACCCAAAGACATTGTATCCTTGGCTGATCCTGCCATGCGAGAGATTATCCGCAAATACACCAAAGAAGCAGGGGTGCGGAGTTTGGAGCGAGAAATATCTACTATTTTTAGGAAGGTAGCCAAAAAAATCGCAGAAGTAGAAGCCAAAGATTTAAAGCAGATATCCGTAGCGGTGAGCGATTTATATAAATATTTAGGACCATATAAATACACAGCAAGTTTAGCGGAAAAAGAAGATGAGGTGGGCATGTCTACAGGTATGGCATGGACAGAGGCAGGAGGCGATATCTTATTTATTGAAGTAGCCCTGATGCCCGGCAGAGGGACGCTGATCCTCACGGGACAATTAGGTGATGTGATGAAGGAATCAGCACAAGCTGCACTCTCCTACGTGAGAAGCCGCTGGAAGGCGCTTGGGCTTGCTGAGAAGTTTTATCAGAAGGTAGATGTGCATGTGCATGTGCCGGAAGGTGCAGTGCCCAAAGACGGTCCGTCTGCAGGTGCTGCGATGGCGACGGCAATCGTCTCGGCCTTTGTGAAAAAGCCGGTACGAAAGATGGTCTCTATGACAGGAGAGATCACACTTCGTGGACGCGTGCTAGAAATTGGCGGCGTGAAGGAAAAAGTACTTGCCGCGCATCGTGCTGGTATTAAAGAAGTTATCTTGCCCAAGAACAATAAAAAAGATTTGGAAGAAGATATACCCAAAGTCGTCATGTCCGATTTGAAGTTTCATTTTGTCGAGCACATGGATGAGGTCTTAAAGGTCGCTATCCCCAAGATCACGTTGAAGAAATCTTAACGATTCATGTATTCATAGACTACTTTTGAGATATTTGCGATTGTTTTTTCTGCTTCTGGGTCATCAGTAATTTCATTGGTAAAGACGCCGATATAGTAGGCTACGTTGCCAAACGTGACGATCCCTACGTCATGGACGTTTCGTACTTCTGATCCTATCTTATGGTAGACCGTGACTCCTTTCGGAAGAAGCGCTGGGAGGCGAGTCTCAAAGTCTGTATCCTTGAAGAAAGAGAGCATTTCTTCCGTGTTTGCTTTATTGGTTATTTTATTCTCATAGATGAGGCGAAACAGCTTTGCCATATCTTGATTTGATGTTTTGTTTTCGGTCATGTCTGTTTGCGTCAAGCCCCACTGGTTTACGATAGCCTGCAGCTTGCTAAAGCCGATGATGTGATTGGCAAGCATATATGCTGCTGTGTTGTCACTTTGCTTGATCATCAATTTGGCAAGCGTTTTTATGGAGTATGTAGCCCCCGGTTGTTCATACCGCAATGATCCAGTGCCATAATCTTGGATGTCAGCCGATTGCAGAGTAATAACCTCGTCTAAATCTATGTCACCCTGCTGTTCATAGTAGTAGAGTGCTGCAAGAATAGGAATTTTGTTGATCGAGGCAGCTATATAGATTTCATTTTCACTGATGCCAGCGACAAATGATCCCTTGAGATCATCGATCAGTACAGAAAAATTTTTAACAGAATCTCCGACTGCAGTATCAATTTTCTCCAAAAGATCTTGGGGTGTCTTCTTTTTGGCAAAAAGTGTAAACGGCTTCGGTGCTTCTGTTACTTCTGGAATAGGGGAAATAACGGGTTGCGGCGTATACATTATTTTCCACATGCCTACGCTTACGATGATAATCAAGATGAGAAAAAGCGAGGATCCCTTGTGTGTTTTACGATGTATTCGTATGCGCGTGTATTCCATGGTGCATTGAGAAAGGCAGGATAGTTGAGATTATAACATGGCAAACTGAATAGGTAGGGTTGGAAAAGTATGTGCGTTGGAGTAGGATTATTTCAGTACCGACTATGAAATATAACGATTTGAATTCTGAAGAAAAACGAGTGATTGAATTGAAAGGGACAGAGCAAGCATTTACGGGTGAGTAGGATGATTTTGATAAAGATGGGACATTTATTTGCCGCAAATGTAACGCACCACTATTTTCCTCAAAAGCCAAGTTTGATGCTGGGTGCGGCTGGCCCGCATTTGATGAAAATTTTCCTGACGTGGTGCTACGCGTCCCAGATCCAGATGGTCATAGGGTAGAGAAGGATTATATACGTATGAAAACAATGACCTGCAGACAAATGGGTGGACCATGCGACACTGCGTTTCATGGAAATACCGCTGATGAAGTTATTAAAGCTGGGGAAACGCATATTCGCGAAGTGGTAGCCAACGGCGATCAAGCGCATAAAGGTCCTTTGCAAATGATGGATGACATGCGAAAAAATCCAGCTTCAGGGATGGAATGGTACACGAAAATGCAGAGTGATTTTGCCGCACTTCCTGAAGAATAACTACTTGTACAGGTGTTGGGACGAAATTTGGACGTTTTTTAACAAGATCCAATTTTTGAAAAAATTCTTACTTATCTCACTGTTAGCTAATAAATTCTAAGTAATTGATAGGGTTTACAATAGAAAATGAAGCATCTGGATAGGTAGTTTTCCATTCAGTTGGTACTTGTGTTTTGCGTTTTTCAGACCATTTGTATTCAAATGCTTGAAGTTTTCCATCTCTATCTTCAACAAGATCAATCTCTTGTTGGCTATAGGTGCGCCAAAAATATCTATTTGAGTAGATATTTTTATACGTTCGATATTTTAAACGTTCAATAAATAGAAAATTTTCCCAGAGCTTACCGATATCATCACGTAAATCTATTTTATTAAATTGTTGAATAATACCATTTCTAATTCCATTATCCAGAAAATAATATTTTGCTTTACTGGTTACTTCACTTCGTAAGTTTCTGCTGAATCCTTCTAGACTTACGATGACAAACGCTTTTTCTAAAAGATCTAAATATCGTTGAACAGTCTTGACATCTATGTTCACCGAATTTGCCACTTCGTTGAGAGACACTTGGCTTCCAACTTGAAATGCAAGAAGTTTCAATATGGAAGTGAGTATTTTTGAGCCTTTTACGTCTGCTAACGTTAAGACGTCTTTGAGTAAATATGAGTTAACTAATTCTTCAAGAATTTTAACTTTTCCTTTTTGCGTTGGTTCACTCATTACTTCAGGGTAACTACCGAAAATAAGATAGTCGTGAAGTTTTTCTTTAAGTTCTTGCGAATTAAACTTAGCCCCTAATAGTTCCATTTGAGCAATTGGGTAGAGTGTTAGTGTTTGTTTTCTTCCGGTTAATGGCTCACCGATTTGTCCAGCAAGTTCAAACGATGAAGATCCTGTTGCTATAATACGGATATTGGGAATTTGATCAACTAATATTTTTAGTCCCATACCAATATTTGGAATATTCTGTGCCTCATCAATAACAAGTAGATCATAGCCTTCTGCATATTGGAGAATTTGGGTAAAATCTTGCGAGCCTAAGATATGCTGCGTTTGTATATTGTCTCCTGAATCGAGTTTATATTTCCACGATGTAGTTTCCAAATAATGTTGAATAAGTGTTGTTTTTCCAGAGCGACGTGGGCCGTAGATAATTAAGGCTTTATTGGGAGTTAAATATTTTTCTAAGTTTGCATAGAAACGAGGTAAGATCATAGTAAGTGTAAAATATCATAAATCCATAAATTTGTCAATATTTATGGATATAGAATCCTTAAATTAAGATAATTAGCCTCAATTTTTTTATCACCCTTAGGGTGGCTCGCCCGCCTCCCAGCAGGTAGGGCTGCCCGCAATGCTTCGCAACGCGTAGCAGGCAGGGCTTTGCACCCTTGCTTTAGGTCAGTATTAAGTACCCCCAGTCGGATTGTCGCGGGTACGCGACACTCGCCGGCAGTAACACTCTATGACTCGTTAACTGCTGGTTGGCGAACCGATGAATCGATCCAAATCCAAATAAAGAATAGTCATAAAAAAATCCGACACACCGTCGGATTATTTTATGAGTACAGGTGTTGGGACGATATCCGAAAAATAATAGAGCAATATCAATAACTATTTATTGAGTTTATTTGCTCTTTTTTTTAGACCTGAAATGATTGTGTTACTATGGTCACTGGATTTTATTAATTCTCCATACGCATTGGCTACGTTCCCGATTTTATTTTCACGCGACCGTATGTTTGCTTCAGCTTTTACTCGTGCAATTAAGTCTGAAACAATAGGAATATTATTTGGGGAGACCACTTTATTTCGTTGTGTTAAATAACGAAGCGTTTTTCTTTTTTGGTCTGCTACTGAACGCCAATAAGCATCTGGAGAACCGGCTTCTTGGTATTTTTTAACCAACGAAGTCATTATTCGTTCTGATTCTTCACTGCCTATATCTTTTCCCATGACTATATAGTTGTCAAGCCCCCCTTTTGTGAAGACAATAGTCTGGATAATGGAGCGCGGCAA
>JBBTUH010000016.1:0-4620 GCA_038063875.1 Patescibacteria group bacterium
ATTTGCCGCGCTCCATTATCCAGACTATTGTCTTCACAAAAGGGGGGCTTGACAGTGATTCGTGCATTTTCGTATGCCGTAGGCGTAGAAGCGTCACAGAGAGAGTACGCATTGCGACTTAAACAATATAGAGCGTCTAAACGAAAAATGTTTATTCCAGAAGATGCTTTGACTATTGATTCTGTGCGCTCTGCTTCGTTTCAATCAATTCTTGAGGAAGATGATAGAGCATGGGTGCGACTTATTAAGGGGATTAGAAGAACAAGAACTCCCTTTGGGAGAGCCTTAAGAGATTTTGATATTGATGAAAATCAACTGACAGAGAAACAAATTCGAACAGCTTTAAAGAAAGGAGACCGTATTGTTGTGTATGAAAATCATCACGTTTCGTGTGTCGGTGTAGGAGGGCTGGGGATTCTTACTCATGTAAGTGATAGGTTTGCGCCTCCGCTTTGTTATGATCAAGGAAAGCCGATGCGAGTGTTTCGACTCACTAAAAAGGAGAATGTATTTTAATCAGTATAGAGACAAACACTATAGAAGTGGATCAAAGAGAAGGTCAAGATCGTTTTGGACGTGCGTTTCGAATGTCGCAATCTTATATTTCTAATACACAGCCCGTGCAATCTACATTAGAGTTGATTGTATATAATGAATCCCAGCTAATATGCGGGGCCTCAACACAGTTCATTTTATTTATGGCAACTCTTACATTTGGTGCTTGATTACTTGTACCGTCTTCTAATTGGAGACATCCAGCAAGCGCTTTTACATCGACGCTTTTCCAATTCATTTCAGTGATGTATCTTGCTGTTTTTGTGGAATTGTTTCTCCGACTTTCATATAGATCAAAGTATATCATTTATAGTCTGATCTTGCCATATGCACATTGATTTCGTATCATAAGAATCTATGACCAACCCGCTTCCGTATAAAAAAATCACGTTTCCAAATGGCGTTCGTTTAATCCTTGTTCCTCGTCCAGATGTTCACAGCATCGCGACAGCCGTGATGGTGGGAGTAGGAAGCAGGTGTGAGACCAAAGAAATAAACGGGATCAGTCATTTTTTGGAACACATGGTGTTTAAGGGGACAGAAAAATATCCAACGACTGACGATGTGAATACGATAGAGAAAATTGGTGGCCTTCAGAACGCCTACACGGATATTGATGTCACCAATTATCACAATAAAGCACTTGGCACTGATTGGGAGTTAGCGCTAGAGATAAATAAAGAGCTTGCCCTAAAGCCAAAAATAGACCAAGAATGGGTAGACAAAGAGCGCGACGTCATTTTAGAGGAAATGAAGCGATATGAAGATGAACCGGCTGCAAAAGTGGAAGAAGCCTATCATTCATTATTATATAAGGGTACAAAATTAGGCATGCGCATTATTGGAGAAGAAAAAAGCATGCGCAGTATTACAAGTAAAGAACTACTTGCATACCACAAGGCATGGTATCAGCCGCAAAAAATGGTGGTTATATTATCTGGAGATATAGACGATAAGCGGGCAGAAAAAATTACGAAAAAAGTAGAAGATTGGTTTGGATCATTGCCCGTAACACAGACTGGCGATATAGAGATCGTCACACCAGCACAAATCAAGCCAGAGCTTGTCGTTGTGACCAAGCCTGACGCCAGTCAAGCACACATGACTCTAGGAGTGCGAACGTTTGCAAGAAATAGTGACGATCGATTTGCATGGAGTTTGTTTAATCTCATCATGGGTGTGTCATTTACCAGCCGATTGTTTAAAGAAATTCGTGAGAAACGTGGGCTTTGCTATCACGTACGAAGCAGTAGTAGCGCCTATGCGGACGTCGGGAGTTGGGATATTTACGCAGGGGTTGCTACAGACAAAGTAGAAGAAGCGACAAAGGCGATATTGGCAGAATTAACAAAGGTTCGTGATGATGGTGTCACCGACGAAGAACTAACCATCGCCAAAAAACGATTAGTGGCACTCTTGTCGTTTAAAAGTGAAGACCCAGAGTTTTTCTCTGAGTGGTATGGGAGAGCAGAATTGTTTGGTATGCCGCTTTTAACCATTGATGACTATATCGAAAAGTTACAATCTATAACAAAAGAGCACATTAATGGATTGGCCAAAAAGTATTTGAAAACTGAGACGCTCAACATGTCCCTTGTGTGGAATAAGCCACGGGATGAAAAATTCTTGCAAAAGTTGATACTATAGGGTATACTTACAGCCTGTGCAACCGACAATTCTAGCAATTATCGGAAAACCTCTCGCCGGCAAAGACACGCAAGCCGATCTTCTCGTCACAGCCCATGAAAACGCAGTAAAGATATCAACAGGTCACATTATTCGAGCCGTGCGTGAAGAAGGAGAAACGCACCGATTTTGGCCCCTCATAGGACCATATATTGAAATGGAAAAACACGGAGTAAAATTGCCAGATCCAGAGATAATGAACATGCTTGGTACGATCATTAGGGAACAAGTTTCTGATGGCAAGAAATTATTAGTTATCGCTGGGTCTCCGAGAAGTTTGGATCAATTGGAAGGATTTATGAGTATTTCCAAAGACGTTAACGCAAATCTTCTCATTGCCCATTTAGATACTACTGATTCTCAAACATATGCACGAAGTGCTAACCGTAATGAAGGACGAATAGACGATACGCCCGAAGTCCACGCGGTGCGTCTTGAGGAGTATAGAACGCACGTAGAACCAGTGGTCGATAAACTCCAGAAAGAAAATCACATTATAGAAATCGATGGCATGAAATCGAAAGAAGTCGTGTTTTCTATGCTTGAGCGTGAAGTAAACAGACGAATGTTTGATCCAGAAATTACGTTGCCCGCTATGGCGAGAAGATAAGAAATTTATCCGAGTAGTTTCTTCAATATTTTTTCACGATTTTTCGCTTGTCTTTGAATTGTATCAAATAGTTTTTCTATTGATGGGGAATTTGATTGGAGAGCGCGTTCATGTGCTAAGAATGCAGTTGTTCTCACTGGTTCATGCCAACCATCGAGCCCATATTTTTGATTCAAAAAACGAATGATGCGTTCATGATATACAGTTGAAGACTCAAACCCCTGTTTATCAGGGACTTGTGCACGAAGCTCCATTTCTCCTCGCGTTGTAGGGATTATAATACTATAAGTTCCCATTGGTATTTGTACAGTAAGACGTAAACAATAATTTTTCAACATATGTTTTTTGAAAGATGAACATGATATACTAATAATTCATGGAACAAACTGTTGTTTTGATTAAACCTGATGGGATGGAGAAGCATGTCGTCGGTCAGATTATAGATCGATTTGAGCGTGCGGGACTGGTGATAAAAAATTTGAAATTGGTACAGCTTACTCAAGAAATTTTAGATGTTTGGTACGCACATCACAAAGATAAGCCATTTTTTCCTGAATTATCCGCGCAAATGATGAGTACGTCAGTTGTTGCGATGGTTTTAGAGGGCGATGGTGCGATACAAAAAGTGTTTGATATCTGTGGGCCTACAGATCCCCAGGAGGCAGTGGCGGGAACTATACGCAAAGATTACGGTGTCGATAAACCGCACAACGTCGTGCATCGATCCGATAGTGTGGAAGCGGCGCAAAAAGAAATTGGCTGGATTTTTAAGCCTGAAGAACTCTATTAAAACGCGTGGGAAATTATACGTACCGTCTCCACCAATCCGTAAATCCCGAGACCGATAAACGCTAGAGCCCCTAAGAATGAGACGATCTCATTTTTGACCATAACAATAGTTTTTGTGGGGGAGAGAAAGAGGGCGATATTAAGGATGGTGTGTGACGCGATGACTCCAACTGCGAATCCATACACATTGACGACGGTAAAAAGAGGTACGTATCCTGCGAAGTCATCAAGTCCCAAGATAAAGGGCACGGACATCGAAAATTTCAAGAGATTTTTCCAATCGAGCGTTGATTGTCCGCGCATTTTTTCACCTAAATCAGGCATAACGCGAGAGAGAATTGGATTGATGAGTTTTTTTATGGTATCTAAGAATCCATGAAGGCCCAAGAATAGCATTTTTTTGATTCCGCCTGCACCTTGCCAGCTCACAAAATGCTCAAGACTTCCGTGGGCGAGTTCAAATAACACAAGAGAGGCGATAAAAACCATGAGAGCTAAAAGTATATCCACGTGTTTTAAAAGTACCCACATGCCGATCACCAGTATGGTCCCCAAGGCGTTTCCCGCAGCAGTGCCGATCTCTATAGCGACTCTATTGCGCCACCCTGGGTTAGCGGCCATCAATCGGCCGGTAAATATAGCAAAGTCTATAGAAGTTTTGAGATAAATCGTGCCGCCAATGAGGATGTCTACCCATCGAATGTCTAGAAGAATGGGTTCAGAAAAGGGTAGCGCGTTAAAGACAAGAAGCGCTCCATGAAGCAGTGTAAGTAACATAGCCATGACAATCCCAGTAAGAATAAGTGGAATAAGTTGGGAGAGTGTTTTTGAACGATCAATCGCAGAATACAAGGATTCCATAGAGCTAGTATTGTAGCATGAATTTTTTGATTTTATTTATATATTTTGATATAATATAAATATGACAATAAAAAACCCACGCCCTCACGGGACGGGGTTTTATGTGGACTTCAAACGGT
>JBBTUH010000017.1:0-3896 GCA_038063875.1 Patescibacteria group bacterium
GTTTTGATAACCTAAACTACTACTTTTACCAACACGAAACGTCACTTAACTCCATGAGTAACTACTGTTTCTTAAGTCCACCTAACATCGCTCCGTGAGCCCTGCCTGACGGCAGGCAGGCGCGCTCCGCCTTTGGCGGGGGTAAGGCGAACGGCAAGATGAGGTGACAAAATATTATTCATATCTTAATGCTTCTATCGGTTGTTTGTTTGCAGCAATGCGGGCAGGATACCACCCAAAAAGTATTCCTATACCTGAAGAAACGACAAACGCCAATACGATAGCCACAGGCGAAACGACAAACGCCGAACTTGTAACGAGACTTATGATATACGCAATAATAATTCCCAATACAATTCCCAAAACGCCCCCGAGAAAGGTAAGCATAATTGACTCGATAATAAACTGCGTGCTTATCGTCGCTTTTTTAGCTCCCAATGCTTTACGAAGACCAATTTCTCTTGTGCGTTCCGTCACCGTCACCAACATGATATTCATAATTCCTATGCCCCCAACTAAAAGAGAAATCGCAGCTATGCCTGCAAGAAGGGTCGTAAATGTCCCTGTCAAAGCGCTCACTGTATTTAAAATATCTTGCTGGGAAAATATAGAAAAATCGGCAAGTGTTGGGTCTTGTAAATTATGTCGTGATAACAGTACATATCCAACTTCATCCTGAGCAGCTACCATAACTTCTGAACTTTTGGCTTCTAAAGCAATAGAGGACAGATACGATACGCCAAAAAGTTGTTTTTGTGCAGTGGAGAGTGGCACATACACGATATCATCTTGATTGCCAAAACCTGTCCCACCTTTGGAAACCATAACGCCAATGATGGTAAACGATTGTCCTGAAATTCGTACCTGCTGCCCTATTGGATTTACCTCTTCTCCAAATAAATCAGTGACCACTCTAGGACCGAGTACAGCCACTTTTGAAATACCTGAAACATCCGAATCACTTATAAATACTCCGCTTGACACTCCTGCTTTGTGTACTTCTAGGTATGTGGGGGTGACTCCCATAATTTGCGTGTTTGTATTCGCTGCTCCCGTGGTCACCTGTCCTCTACGAGTAAATTCTGGGGAGACAGTCTTTATCGTCGTAATTTGAGGCGATGTTTTGATAGCTTGTGCGTCTTCATTGGTAAGGGTCGTAGTACTTCCTCCAGCACTTCGCACTCCATTTGAACGTGCGGCTCCCGGATTTACGGTCAATAAATTAGCGCCAAGAGATTGAATTTGTGTTTGCACTGACTGTTGTGTCGCCGCTCCAAGTGACATAAGCGCGATGACACTACCAATACCAATGACAATCCCAAGAACAGCAAGACCAGTACGAAGTTTATTTACCAATAATGTCGATAAACTCTCGCGTATTAATTCTGAAATTTCCATAAAGTTATACCCGTTTCTGTTTTTTATTTATTACGTCTTTATACAACATTCCATCTTTGATGTGTATTACGCGTTTGGCGTGCTCTGCTATGTCAGGTTCATGAGTGATCATGACAATCGTATGACCATCGTCATTTAATTTTTGAAATATTTTCATAATTTCTTCCGCCTGCACTGAAGCGATGTTGCCTGTCGGCTCGTCGGCAAGTAGTATCGATGGATTCATCACAAGCGCTCGAGCAATAGCCACACGCTGTTGCTGACCGCCGGAGAGTTGGCTTGATGTGTGATACATTCGGTCGCCTAAGCCTACAAGCTGCAAGTACTTCACGGCTCTTCTTTCTCGTTCATTTTTCTCGATCCCTGCATACATCATGGGAACGGTGACATTTTTTAACGCTGTTGTACGAGGTAATAAATTATACGCTTGAAAAACAAAACCAATTTTTGCATTGCGAATGTCTGCAAGCTCGTCATCTGAAAGTGACTCTATGTTCGTACCATCAAGCGAATACGTACCGCTTGTCGGCAAATCAAGAGCACCAATAATATGCATGAGTGTTGATTTACCAGACCCAGAAGGACCCATGATGGCAACAAACTCACCTTGTTTCACTGTGAAAGAAATATCAGAAAGCGCTGTGGTTTCCAAGCTTTCAGTTTTATATATCTTTGATATCTTTGAGAGTGTGATCATAGTTAACGACCACCTACACGAAGGTTTCCACCACCTATTCCGCCCCCGCCAAATACTGATGTCGTTTGAGTCGTTTTTGTCGCTTGCGATACGACACTTGTAACCACTGTGTCTCCCTCAGAGAGCCCGCTGACTATTTCTGACTGTGTCGTAGAAGACAAACCCACTTCCACGGGTGTCGCCGTTTCTTTATTATTTTTCATTACACGAACAGTTGATTGACCGTTTGCGGTTTGTACAGCACTTACTGGAATAAGGAGCACTTCATCTTTCACTGCAGTGATGATATTAGCTTGAGCTGACATATTGGCAAACATCCCTTCGACAACGGTATCGAGCTTTATAACAGCTGGATATGTCGTCACTCCGGAACTTACTGAACCTGTCGAATCGATGCTTATTACTTTGCCAGTAAATGTTTTACCTGTGATTGCGTCAAGTGTCACGGTCACAGAATTTCCAACACTCACCTTCGTCACATCAATTTCTGTAAGATTGACAATAATTGTAGGCGCTGCCGTCGTTTTAATCGTTGCAATGCGTTGCGAAGCAGAATTTCCAGAAGATCCAGTCTGTGCCGTTAAGACTGATCCAACTTGCAGTGATAAGCCAGAAATAATCCCAGAAATAGGTGCATAGACTATAGGAGACGCTTGTTGATATGACGCCCAAGCGCTCGATAAACTTGTTTGTGCTTGTGCGATTACTTGTTGTTGCGTTTTATATTTGGCTTCTGTCGCTAACCAATTATCATTGGTAGAAATAAAGGCAGCTTCTTCTCTTTTCTGTACATTTGGCGTTCCATCTGCGTTGTCATAGCCACCACTTGTAGAAAAATCTGTAAAGGTCTTCCATTTGGTAAACATGTCAGACTGAAGTGTGTACATGGCTGTATTTGCATTATCAAGTGTCGTTTTGGCTCCTTGATAACTGGCATACGCTTGTGCGGCGCGTTGCTTACCATCCATATCAAGCTCGACCTCCGCTATCTTGTCGCCAGATTTTACCTCTTGTCCATTTTGTACAAATATAGTTTTAACCACACCTGAGGTCTGAGTCGATACTGATGCACTATTTGCAGCCGACACTTGACCCGATGCGGTAAGCGAGACGATAAGCGTCCCCTTTTCAACTGGCGCAGTCGTAATAATAGGAGCTGTAGTTGACTTAGTTGTGACCTTTTTATACCCAAACCACGATACGCTCAAAATGAGCACAACGAAAAAAATTTGCAAGAATCGAGGGAGTGATAATAGGCGTTTCAATAAATTCATAGAGATATCATACACAATGCAAGCTGAAAGATCGCTGAAATGTTATGCCCTCTTTGAGAGCGGAATTTCTACGACAACGGTCGTTCCCTTTCCTTTGCTGCTTTTTACCCCAATGGTTCCACTATGCATATCGATAATACGCTTGGCTATCGCAAGCCCAAGACCATATCCATCAGAATCATTTTTTGATCGAGATGCGTCTCCCCGAAAAAATCTCTCAAAAATATGTGATAAATCCTTTGCAGCTATCCCCGTGCCTTGGTCAGCAATTGAAAGTATCCCGTGACCATTCTTTTTTTCAACTTTCATACGAATCACTGATTTTTTGGGGCTATACTTTATTGCGTTATCCAAAAATATTATGCTCGCATCTACCAACCGATCAGCGTTCCCTTTCACATACACTTCATTGCCCTCTACCAGAAGATTTATAGATTTATAAGTAAGAAGTGTCAAGCCCCCCTTTTGTGAAGTGTAGTTCCCAAGCGATTCTGTCCTACGGCATTCCCACGCGAAAATGTCCTATG
>JBBTUH010000018.1:0-48779 GCA_038063875.1 Patescibacteria group bacterium
CTGACTCCATCCCTCGCCCTGACGGGACGGGGATCTAAGTAAGGTGGGTTAGATTCACCCTAGTCTATTTCTTACTTCCCATTACTTCTAACTTTTCTTTTACTTTTTCCCACTTTGGATAATTTTTATCTAGAAAGTTAAAAAAATATTTATCATGATTCTTGTAGCGAACATGACATAGCTCATGTGTAATAACATAGTCAATGCAGTCCATAGACGTATGAATTAATTTTGGATTGAGAATTATTTTTCCTCCCCGGCTGTAGCTACCCCAACGCATTTTCATATAACGAATTTCTAATAACGGCATAATCTTGTATTGAAATCGCTTATAAACCTCATCTAATCTTTGGCGAAATATTTGTTTCGCCTCACGCAAATACCAATTTTCAATAATCCGCTTAAGATGAGATTTATCTAACGAGAGTATTGTTTCAACTTGAAGAGTATTACGTTTTAACGATACCCTAAGTAACGGTGCGCGTTTCACAATAAGTTGATACTGCTTACCCAGGTATCGAACACTTTCTCCAGAAACATATTCCTGTATATATTTTTTTTGCTTATATCTTTTGAAGTAAGCCATCTGTTTGCCTAGCCACAACCATTTCTTTTGTAGGAATAGCTCTATCCGACGCTCATCTGCATTTTGTGGAACCTTCACTAACAACCTCATATCAGGCATGACGGTTAGACTAAGAGTTTTGCGGCTCTGTCTCATAAGCTCATACTCATATGTATACGACCCGTAGGAAAAGCGCTGCGACGTATTAGCTGAAGGTTTCATAGTTATTCTCAGCGAGTGTCACCACATGATCGATCACTGTTTTCCTTTGCGCTTCTGTTAGATCAATATGTTTTTCATTTTTTACTACATCATATAAATAGTCATCCACTGCATTCACCATGCGACGTTTTACATCAATATTTTTATACCAATCAACAATTGCTTCATTCTTCACAATACGAAATATGTCTAAAATAAACGGCACATACACGTCGTCTGGCAACCCTAATCCAGCAACATCCTCACGAAGATTGCGATACAGTATGTCAGATCCCGGTTGATTTACTATTGCATCAGGAACACTATTATCTTTTTTATTTACTACCACATCTTCTACAAACCGCATTTGCTTGAGCGCTGCGACATCTGTCATTTTTCCCTCTCGCATTTGCTGAAGAATTTCTTGAATTTTTCTCGAAAATCGATCATAAAATTCTGGATCAGAGTCCATTCGCTCAGTAATAGTTCGCTCTGTTTGTGCAGCTATTGCCTCTGCTTTTGATTTATCTGACCCGAGCGTTTCTACCGCCTCCTGAAATTGTTTACGATCAGTAATATGTATCTGTTTCGTGAGTAGCTCGACTCCACGAGCATCCACATATTTATCCAAAATAGTGATAAGTGATTGCTTATATTCGGCCAAATCTATTCTATCCGCATACTTCAAACTCGCCGTTTTTCGCAATTCCATAAATTTCTTCAACTCTCGCCGGTATATATCGAGGTTCTTAAATTCGTGTACAAAATCTTGCAACACAAAGCACTCATTCAAATTTTTGATAAACGCATTGAGAGAAGCATAAAAAATATCTCTTTTAGGTTTATCTTCCAAAAACTGCAAATATACTTCATCATCGGATGATCCTTTGATTTCCTTAAACTGATCTTGAAGCATACTGTAACTCTGCTCAAGCTCTTGGATTTTCTCCCCCACGTCGATAAGCGTTCCTTTGACATCTTCGGTGTCATAACTACCGAATAACTTCATCGCTGTATCAATATTTTTCGCATTTTCTGAATAATCTATGATGTATCCTGCAGTCTTTGGCAGCTTTTTATTCTCATACAACCGATTCACGCGTGCTATTGCCTGTAGCAGATTGTGATCTCTAAGATCTTTGGCAAGATACAAGACGGTATTTGGAGGTGCATCGAAACCAGTAAGCAGCTTATCCACTACAATAATGATCTCGACGCCGCCATCGTTATACTTAAAACTATCTATAACATCTTTCTCGTACTTTGAGACGCTGCTGTGATTTGCTCGAACTGAGTTTAGATAGGCTATCACTTCTTGTTTGTGCGTATCTGTTTCATCTCCGTCATCATGCTCATCGGAAATAACTACGGCGGTCTGAATTACACCATGAGCCTGAAAATATCGCTGAAAAAGAATCGCCGAATATTTTGATGGTGCTACGATCTGTGCTTTCAAACCGGTATGTTGGAAACTTTTCGTAAAATGCTCCTCGATATTTCGCGCTATTTCTTCTATCCGTTGCGGATTATTTTTTATCACATCTGCCGTAATTTGTTTTTGCATCAGTCTTTTGTACTCATCGTCCACGTGTACGTTATATTTTTGGCTTAAGTCTTCTGACACACGATCAACACGCCGGTCAATCTGTTCTTCATTTTGCATAAGGTCTACATACCTGCCTTCGTAAATGAGCGGCAAGATCATATGATCTTCAAGCGCATCATCAATAGTGTATTTGTCGATATACCCGCCAAATTTTTTCCAACTCTCTTTCTCTTTTTTCATCAATGGTGTGCCGGTGAAACCGATATAGCACGCGTTTGGAATAATTCTGTTCATTTCAAGATTCGCAATACCACCCTGACTTCTATGCGCTTCGTCTACAAGCACAAAAATGTTTTGATCGCCATCAACAAAACCTGCTTTTTTCGTGGCCGCAGTCTCAAATTTATCTATAATGGTCGTAATCACGGCGAGATTTTTATCCTTGATAAGTTGAAGTAAATTTTCACCACTCGTAGTCTGTATTACCTCTTTTTTGAGATTACAGTTTTTAAACGTGTCTTTGATCTGTTTATCCAAATCTCGCCTATCGGTAACGATGATGACTCGAGGATTTGCAATTGTAGGATTCTCTATAAGCGCTTTCACAAACATGACCATAGTAAGCGACTTCCCAGATCCTTGAGTATGCCACACCAATCCACCTCGTCGTCTCCGTATTCCAGTAGACGTTGTTTCTATTTCTGATATACGATGAAGCATTTTTTGAATTGCAAAATATTGTGGATACCGGGAAAGCTTTTTTGTACCTGCGTCAAACAAGATAAAATTCTTTGTAATATCTAAAAGTCTTGACGGATTAAATAACGCAACTACTCCTCTGTCTTGTTCCGTAGGCAACCTATCAGTTTTTTGCGTATGCCCTTCTGTATACCCATTCAAATCAAGAAGTATCTGATCATAGATATTTTGATCAATCTTCATTTTTATAAGATTTACAACTTTACTATTTAATTCACTCAACATAATCTCATCTTTTTTTTCTTTTAATCCTTTTTCTTTCCACACCGCATAAAATTTATTTGGCGTTCCGGTCGTACCGTACAAAAACTCTTTTCCGTTGGTTCCGGCCAAAAGCTGAGTATACGTAAATAATTTGGGACAGAACTCCGCCCCCTGATTTCTATTCATTTGTCGCACCCCCTCAATCGCAGCGACACTGGACTTTTTATTTTCTATAATGGCAAATGGAATACCATTTACAAAACACACGATGTCTGGTCGAATATTCTGTTTTCCCGAGGCCGAGTATTCAGCAGTGACATGAAATGCATTACGTTCTGGGTGTGCAAAATCGATGAAACGAAAATTTTTAGAAATAGTTTTACCACCTGCGCTCACCTTTATAGTTTTACCTCCAGCGGTGGGCATGATGGTGTTATATATTTTCTGCGCAGTATCTATAAGCCCTTCGTATGGCATGTGCTCCAACTCATCTATGGCATCATGCACATCCTTCTCACTAAATTTGTATTTAACATTATCAGCTTCGTATTCATTTATCTGCATGAGCTTATTGGCTGCAATACTTGTGAGAAGAAAATTTCTCGGGTCTTCTCCTCTCTGATGCAATACTTCTTCAGCGGATATATATTTGTATCCCATCGTAATCAGCAGCTCTATCGCTGGGAGCTGTGATTGTTTTGCCTCATCAAAGTTTACATGTTCTAACATAATTAGGTGTTTTCCAACTATACGGAATTTCCGAATAGTTAAATCAATTTTTTCACACTGTTATTCTTCAACAGTGATCTCATCTGAGTAATGGCGGTTTCATTTAATTTTAATAGTCTGTCTTTTTGTGATATATCCATTCGGATAAATTCAGCGTTGATTCCTTCGAGATTCGCCAGACAGACAAGTTGGTATACGTCTGCATAGTCCCGAATATTACCTTCTTTATTCTTATTTTTAACTCTCCACTGCCCTGCAGTCATACTAAAAAGTGCAATATTCAAAACATCGGCTTCATTTGCATACGCAATATTGGCATTTTGCTTCGATATTTTCTGAGGCAGAATGATGTGTTCGTTTATGGCATCTGTGTGTATTTTATAATTCACTTTTGTGAGCATCCGTTTAGCATCCCAACCAGATTCGAACTTTTGTTGTTCATCATTTTTAAGACGTTGGAACTCTTTAATAATAAAAAGCTTAAACTCGGCAGATATCCAAGAAGCAAACTCAAAGGCAATATCTTTGTGGGCAAAAGTTCCACCACCATAACGTCCGGCTTTATTGATGAGTCCGATAGCATTAACGGATTCAATCCAACGCTTAGGTGTGAGAGAAAAACTATTTGCTCCAGCGTGGCTTTTAAACACATCGAATTCGATGTGTTTAAAATTTGGATTATTCAGATGCTCCCAAATACCCAAAAACTCGATGGTGTCTCGATTTCTCATCCAATTTTGGACTATATATTCTGTTCTTTCTCTATCTTTAAACCTTGCGATATCGGTGAGTGAAATATAATCATTATCTTGTTTCATAAAAGTGTAAATTTGTATTCCCTTAGCTTGTATTGTTTTCATAGTTCCTCCTGATTAGTTGGTGTGTATTTTTACTACAACTGAATTTCTTGTTCTTATTCCTTCAACCCTTTTTACTTGATTTTTGTTCTCCCCTGTTTCCAGATAGCGATTAATAGGTCCACCACATGCAGCGCATTTACCATGTAGAATAATATCATTAAGGTCGTTAATTTCAGTAGTGTAGTCGACAATAGCGGAGCTATATGAGCTGTCGCATGCGTGACAATGACAATTGTGCAATATTTTCTCCTGAAACACTTCCCAATCATCTCCGATAATAGTACGAAAATCAGCCTGTGTTATTAATAATTTTTGTTCTCTTTTTTGTTTCTTCATATTCTTTTTAAAACTAATTCACTTTTAATGTCTCCGGCGTCCGAATCGCCCCCGTAATCAAATTATTCAACAAATACTTTTTTTGATTTTGAAGAATGATACGTTCTTTATTGAGTAGACCAATTTCACTATCAACCATCACAAGAATGTTGGCAATCTCCCCTTGTTCATCTCGTGATTTTGGAACGAATAAAGACAAAGATTTAATATCTGAACTATTCACCGCGCTAAAGGTAGAGCCTTGTTCTAAAGATTTCCACCGACTCTCATAACTCTCCAGAAGTTTTAACACAAAACTTGGATCAGAATTTTTCGACTTAATAGAACAAATGCCCCTACCCAAACATACTTTCTCAGTAGCGACACCAATCCACCCAACTGGTGCACGCACGGTCATAACAATATCACCCTTGTCTCCCGTTTTAGTAATTTGATTTGTCCAAATTCGCACAACTGTTTTTCTTTCTTTAATATCATTGTTTCCTTGAATAAGTGGCAATCCATCTCCATTTTCATTGTAAGCAGCTGACGGAGGTGATTGGCCCATATTTATACTACATATGTCTTGCAATTCAACCGTATGCCAATCGCCTTGAAACCCAGGCAATCGTGTTTTACCGGTAAGCAGCTCCTGCATCAATCCCTTTTTTACTTGCTTTTTGATTTCAATTTTCTTCTTCAACTTTTCAATCGCTCTATCCCACGCCTCCAACACCGCCACAATCCGATTTTGTTCGGGAGACGGGGGCAGCGCGATGTTGACATGATTAAGTAAAGTTCCACTAGTTAAAGCTCTTGTTGTATATGAACTTTTTTCCATTATTTCCTTACGCGCTGTCTGAGCTTTAAAGCAATACTGGGCAAAGTTGGGAATTAATAATTGTCCTTTTGGTCTTGCACGAAGGACAAAACCGCTAAAAACTGTGTCTTGAAAATCATCTAGCGCAACTGCGGAAAATCCTATTTCTTCTAAAGTTTCAGATGTTCTGGTAAAAAATACATCACCTTTTTTAACATTAAATCTGTCAAGTTCAGACTTATTTACATCAACTCTACCGTGAATATTGTCCTCATACAAACCTCCGCCTCTATTGATATCCATATAATTTATAATTGGAGTACCGTGACCAAAAAAAGTTTTCTCTTTATTTAATCCGTTTTTAAATTCGAATATGCTAGACAGTTTTATTGCTTGCCATCCATCAGGAATATTTTTTTGATTATTTTTCATTTTTGTCCCTTTTTTCCACGGCCTTTTTCGCACCATCAGGTAACTCCGCGTAAAAAGCATCTATTTCTTTTGGCTCTGTGATCATCTTTTGCGCCACAAAATTAATAAGGTCAAACAACTTTAATACTCGTTCTTCATCCTCTTTCAAATCCAGTTCTCCTGGATGGACTGCGTTATTACCGGTAATACGTAGCGCGTCCAATGATTTTTGTATCGCCGGATTGAGGCCTTTCTTAACTAATACGGCAATATCTTCATTGATATTTTCTCCCTTTTGACCAAGTTGTATGCACAATTTTTGAAGTGCTAAACGTAATATTGCAGCGGCTGAACGTGGCGACTCCTCTAAGACCTTAGCAGCTTCCAAGTAGTCCTCTTGTATTTCCTCCGATAAATCAGAATTTGGCTGTTCAACTCGTATTCTCTTGGGATAAATAATTGCATCACTAAACCATATAACCGAACTTCCACAATGCTCACATATTGAAAGTGACCATTTTTCCGGCAGGTTCCCTTTTGTATGAGTTAATTCTAGAATTTTAGACTTGTATGTGTATCCGTAGCTGCCCATTTTGGAATAGACATCTCCGATAGCATGTAGATGTGACCATAACTGCTTGGCGTACACTCCACAATGTGGACAATGAAATTGTCCAATCGCGTGTTTAGGTGGAAAATATTTATCATTACTCATAGTTATCTAATCCTCAACTCTCTTATTTATTTCTCTAATTTCTTCCCCTCTTGCTTCAAAGCCGCGAGCTCTTTCGTGCGGCGGGAGGAAATTTTTTTAATGTCCTCATGCGGCTTCAGCGTCTCTGGTCTTATATCACGGGAAAGGAGTGTTTGACGTGTGGCTTTACTGTTTTTTACAACCTCCTCCGTCATTTGATAGGAACCACGGATATTTTTGTGCTTAATATTGTGATCGGTCATGGCAAGCGAGAAATCCTTGGCCTTGAGCTCTACATCCGAATCAAAATCCGCAAGCGGGCGCTCGAGCGGAATACCTCGTTTGATTTTCAACTCTTTCGTCGAAATCCCTCCATACAGCGCGCGGATATGTTTATCTTTGAATACGGCAAATTCTATATGCGTGGTAATCCCGCGTTCGTACACTGTTGCTTCAATTTTTTCTTCGGTAAGCTTAAGCTTGCCCCTCGCTTCCAGTCGTTTGTCTTCAGTTTCTCGTTGCTCTAGCAATTCCTGTTTACGTGTTTGCGTGGCGAAATACGTTTGTGCGAGCGCTATTTGCGGCTTCCGTGGATCACCATTTTGCGCTACAAGGTAACAAGCAAAACGAGTTAATAAAATATCTTCTATCTTCCGTTGGGCACCCGAGCCCGTTTGAACCATTTTGCCGGCGTCAACAAAATGGTTTTGGGCCGATTGGCCGGCATTATTGCATGCGCTCTTTGCTCGTAGTATTGTTTCGCTAAACTGCCGCCATGTTTCATAGCCTAGTACGAACATTAAATCGCGCGCAGACCAGTATTCGAGATCCTGCTCAATTCTCTTGATTCCGTCGAGATTTTGCTGAATTTGGATGAGTGCGTGGTCCATATTATGTTATCCCCAATTCTTTTAAATACTCCTTCATTTGTTTTTCCAATTTCTGTAGCTCCGGCTCGAGGGCGGCGAGCTCACGGAGATTCGCTTGTATATCCACCGGCTCTTCTTCCTCAAACGTATCTACATAGCGCGTGATATTGAGATTGAAATCATTTTCCTTGATCTCATCGATCTCCACACGGCGAGCAAATTTTTCTATATCCTTACGCTTCTTATACGTATCAAAAATTTTCGTGATATTTTCATCCGTCAGCGTATTTTTTGCTTTACCAGGCTTGAATTCTTTCGACGCTTCGATGAAAAACACGTCTTTCTTATGTTCATTTGCTCCACCTTTTTCCCGCGACCGATCGATCACCAAAATCGCCACAGGGATACCCGTCGTTTGAAACAAACCCGCTGGAAGCCCGATCACCGCATCGATGATATTTTCCTCCAAAAATTGCTGACGAATTTTCCCCTCTGCACCACCACGAAACAGTACGCCATGGGGCACGATCACCACGACCTTACCCGTTTTGGGCTTCGCTGTTTCCACCATATGGGTAACAAAAGCATAATCTCCTTTATCTTTTGGCGGCACCCCGCGCCAAAATCTTTTATACATATCACCCTCAGCATGTTCCGCACCCCATTTTTTGAGCGAAAATGGAGGATTGGCTACCACCACGTCAAAATGCATCAGCTGATCGTTTTCAACCAAAAGCGGATTATTGAGCGTATCGCCCCATTCCAACCGCGCTGAATCTTTTCCATGCAAAAACATGTTCATACGAGCGAGTTGATACGTAGAACCTGTCGATTCTTGTCCATAAAGCGCATAATTTCGAGATTCCTGCTTCTCTACCTCAACACCTGCAAGAAGCAGCAAGCCACCGGAACCGCACGCAGGATCACAGATACGATCACCTTCTTTTGGCTCAGCAAGCATGGCAACCAGTCGTGCAACCGACTTTGTGGTAAAAAATTCCCCCGCTTTTTTCCCAGCATCCGCACCAAACCGCTCTATCATATACATGTACGAATTACCGATGATGTCATCACCAACTTCAGAAAGATCTATCTTGGCAAAATCTTGGATAAGGTTTCGGAGCATCTTATTTCGCTGTTCGAGCTTTCCGAGCACAGATTCAGAATTGAAATCGACGCTAAATACGCCTTCCAGTTTTTCCTTGTTGGCGTCTTCGATGCGATGGAGTGCTTTATTGATCTCCTCACCAATGTTATCTTCTTCAATCTTGCTGTAGATATAATCAAATGAGGAGTTCGGTGGCAAATAAAAACGATCAAGCTTCATCTTTTCCTCAATTCGTTTTTCGTCGCCTCCAAATCGCACTTTGTATTCTTCATATCGTTTTTTATTCAGATCGCTTACGTATTTAAAAAACAACATGGGAAGTACATAATCCTTGTACACATCTGCGGAAAGCTGACTACGGGAAGAATCAGCAGCATCCCAAAGCGTTTTATTGAGATCTTCTTGAGAAAACTTAACTTCGTTTTTCATAACGTTGCCACCTTTCTAAATAATGAATTAATAATATTACTCTTGATTTCAATTTCACGGTCGACAATTTTTTGCTGCTCCTGAATATTATGGTATAAATTCACAATAATTTTTTGTTTTTGCATGGAAGGCACTGGGATTTCAATATCTTCAAGATCTTTTCGCAAAATAGCTCCTATATAGGATCCCGAAACTATTTCAGACAAATCACTTTGACCTTTATCCGAATTTAAATAATGGGAGACATACTCTGGAAGCACCCCCTCATTTGTCATGCGTACAACCAAAACAGAAGATGACGGTATCACTTCCCGGACATCTGACATAAAAATAGTAGATCGAAATGCGCCTGATTTCATTCCACGCGCAACGAGAAGGACATCATGCTTTCGTAAGTACCCCGCATATCCTTTGGTTAGGAGCATAATACGAGCAAGTGATTCTATGCTTGTAACTGGTTTACTTTGTATAAGGTCTTTAGCTTGGAAGACAAGCACATTGCCGTTATTTTCTGGCTTTATAGACCCTCGAAAAGTATAACCATGAATCACTTGGGCAATATTTTTTAACCTCATGAGACCATTCTACTGTATTTTATATGAAAATGATAGTGTCCAATTTAGCCTCAAGTAGAGGAATATCTCTTATAAAAGGCCTTTCTCCTTACAACTCATATATCCTCTTGCCGACACGATTATGTGGTCCAAAACGTGAATATCTAGAAGCTTGCCAGAATCGACAAGTTTTTTCGTAACAAGTATATCCTCCTCTGATGGTTTTGTGTCTCCTGATGGATGATTGTGAACAAGAATTATGCTCGCGGCAAGGTTACGTATCGCAGGTTCAAAAATCTCCCGTGGATGTACGAGGCTGGCGTTTAGGGTGCCGATGGAAATAACTTCTCGAGCTATTTCTTGATTTTTGGTATCCAAATAGATGGCGATGAAATGTTCTTTTTTGAGTCCGCGGATATCTTTGAGTGATTCAAAAACTGCTTGCGGAGAAATGGCGATGAGCGACTGCTTTTCCTGCAATAACCGCTTCCCTAACTCGATACACGCAATAATCTCTGCGCACTTTACTGGCCCTAACCCTTTTATCTTTCGTAAATCGGCAATGGCGATGTGTTGAATATTTTCTGTCCCAACGAGCTTCAGAATTTTATTGGATAGCTCAATGACATTCACCCCTTTGATACCGGTGCAAAGTAAAATTGCGAGAAGTTCCGTAGTCGACAACTTAGCTGGTCCATATTTCAGAAGCTTTTCACGAGGCCGATCTACACGAGGAAGATCTTTGATCTTTACCATATAAATTATTTTTGTTTTTTCCTTTTCGTTTTCTTTACTATTTCAAGTGCATGGAACGCTTTCATGTCAAAATCGTTACTCATATCTTTTATCTTTCTCTTTTTATATTCATCAAAATTCTTTTCGGCTATTTCGACTGCCAACTCATGCGAGACGTTACCGGCGTCTTTTAAAATATCCTTATCATTAATCTGTAAAAATGCGTGGAGCTTATCTATCCAGTCTTTCATGTACATTGGTACTCTCTGCATCGCCTGCCCTTGTGCAAATACGAGATATTGCTCGACAAGATTATTTAATACACGAAGCTCTTGCTCGCTCAAATAATTTTTGGCAATCACCACCTCTTCTTTTGTCGGTTTACTTCCTCTAAAGTTTGTCAGGCCTACATTTAATTTTTTACTATCTACTCTGCTGGCTACGATTTCCGCTGCAGTGCTACCAGTAATCGCATAATGAACTTTATTTTGTACCGTTTTGAAAAACAAAATACTTTTCTTGTCGAGCGGATCATAGTCGATACTGGTGGCATAAATATCGGTTATTTTTCTATAAAATCTCTTCTCTGACGTACGGATGTCTGCTATACGACGAGTAAGTTCTTCAAAATAATCAAATGGAAGATCGGGATTTTTCAGTCGTTCATCATCCATCACAAACCCCTTGACGATGTATTCGCTAAGTCGCAGGGTCGCCCATTGACGAAATGCTGTGGCGATACGACTTTTGACACGATAGCCGACAGAAATAATCATGTCGAGATTATAAAAATCAGGCTCTCTTTCTACATGACGGGCGCCTTCCTTTTGAACTATTAGGAATTTCCGAACAGTTGCACTCTTATTTAATTCACCTTCTTTATATATATTTTTGATATGCTCATTGATTGTGGGAATAGTAACACCAAAAAGTTTTGCTAAAAGTTTTTGTGTCAGCCACACAGTATTACCATCAAATCGCACATCAATCTTCGTCTCGCCTGTTTCTGAGGTATAGATGATTATTTGTGATTGAGGCAGTAGATTTTTCATAAGCTATCAATTATGTATTATTTTCTCAAAAGTAATAAAATAAGCCCAATCACTTTATCTTTATTTTTAGGATCACTTTCTGCCACCAGAAGTGTCAACGTAGTTAAGCTCGTAGGATTTATATTTCGATCACCCGTAGCTTTCACTTTCCTCAAAAACCATATGAAAGCAAACGCACCAGATCGCTTATTCCCGTCAGTAAACACGTGATTTTTTACAATAAAATACAAAAGATGTGCGGCTTTTTCTTCTATAGTCTCGTAGACATCATTGCCACCAAATGATTGCATAACATTTCCAACTATTCCCTCTATACTTCCTCTTTGTTTTTCTGCGGCAAATAATTCTGTCGCCTCACCTTTGCGCATAAGTACCGAGCGGAGCTTAGAAATTGCTGCGGCAAGCTCTTCACCTGTGAGGGTGATAGATTTTTTCGTCGCGCCAATTACTGTGAATGATTGTTTATCATATGCATCTAGCGATACCCATGTACTCGCAAATTCTTTGATGAGTTCGAGAACGTTTTTCGGATCGAGATCCACATGCTCTGGAAGTAATGCTTGAATATCCGTGACCGACTTCATGAATGCAGTATAGTTTTTGGCAATCCTTCTGCGGTTGATCGCATAGCCTTTCGTTATGTATTCTTTGAGAGTTTTCGTCGCCCAAACGCGAAACTGTGTTGCGCGTTTTGAATTTACCCTATATCCAACGGATAAAATCATGTCCAAATTGTAGTGATGCACCTCCCGGTCTATGGTTCTTTTGCCTTCTTTTTGAACTATCCGGAATTTCCGGATAGTTGAGCTTTCTTTTAATTCATCTGACGTATAAATATTCTTTATGTGCTCATTTATCGTTCGAACATCTACAGCAAAAGCCTTAGCTATTTGAGCCTGAGTAGCCCATATGGTTTCTTTTCTGGCATCTCCACGCAATTCTATGGCTCCGCTTGGAGCCTGATATATAACAACCTCATTTTTTACAAATTTCTTTTTCATACGTTTACATAAATTATACTCTCGATACGCTCTAAATACGATCGAGGATTACCCCATCCACCACCACTCCCTCAAGCACATCTGGATCGACGTATGGCGTCAGGAGCGCGAGATTTTTGGCATTCGCGCGGTAGAAAAGATCGAGGAAGAATCCGGCAAAAGGAATCGCACCCATTATAAAGTCAACAACGATATTCCATGCCATACGCCAATAAATCTTCTGTGGGACACTAAATTGGTAGGCTATCCAAAACACGTAGCATGAAATTCCTACACCGATAATGTTTCCAAATACTGGATATAAATCGAGAAATGGATCTATACCAAACTTAAGTCCGAAGACATTGAATTTCGTATCGAGAATTTTAACGAGCTTATCTGCAAAGATATAATGTGATTTTTTTGTCATCATGATGTAGGCTTATACTCCTTACTAATTTTCCATACGCCTTTTTCTAAAAAGGCTTCGATAGTCTGTCTATTCGCCTTATTAATGAGATTAGAGTGAGAGATCTTCTCATGTTTTGCATGCTCGACGAGGGTAATTATTTCTTTGCCTTCTAAATATGCCAATCGTTTGTGATAACTGTTAGTAAGGGCTCTCCCCACTATTTCCTCCATAATATTTGTTGTACCTTTTTCATCAAATTCTTTAAACGCTGCATAATATCTTTTTTTATCAATAAATTTTATATTTATAGGAACAAAGCCTTCTCGTATAAGTAAATAATTATTAATAACGCGGCCTATACGACCGTTTCCATCAATAAATGGATGTGTATGTTCGAAAACAAGATGTATTTGTGCTATGCGTTTAATAATGTTTTCATAACTTGTTGCGTTGTACTCTGAAATCATTTTTCTCAATCGCCCTACAACTTCTTTTGGATGTGGAGCGATATGACTCCCTACACGAACATACTCGTTATCCTTTCTAAAATTTCCAGCGATATCATCACGAATATTAGAAATAAGCATTTTATGAAGCGACAAAATTACGTCCAACGTAAGCTCTTGTTCTTTCGCTCTTTTCTCTATATAGGAAACCACTCGTGCAAGATTTTTTGTCTCAAATATTTCTCTTTCAGTTATATACCGATCCAAATCAATCTGTAATAATATTTTTTCAGTTTCCTCGAGTGTAACCGTACTATTTTCTATAGCATTTGAGTTATATACTTGCTCTGAAATCTCTGCCTCACTTATAAGAGTAATAAGCGCCTCTTTACCAGTTGATGCGCTATAATAGCGCTGACGAAGCTCATTGATTTTTTTAAACACCGCAGGTACTTTTGCCATAGGGTGAGTATATCATTTTTCACTGTTTTGTCAATATAATCGTGAAAATATGCTTAAAATTATCATTTTTCACGGTTTTGAAGGCAATTCTCTCATTTTAAGATCCTCGAGGATATCTCCAGAATGTATCAGTGGATTCACTTTTTCGTATACTTTTTCGATTTCTCCTTCTGGGTTTATCAGATACGTCATACGAAATATACCGTCATACTCCCGACCCATAAACTTTTTCTTCCCCCACGCGTTATAGCTCTTTATCATCTCTAGACTCTCATCGCTAAGTATTGGAAACGTCAGATGATATTTCGTCGCAAACTTCTTGTGAGACGCGACACTATCTTTCGACACGCCAAGGATTACGACGCCACGCTTGGTAAATTCTTCTGTACTATCACGAAAACTACATGCTTCTTTCGTACAGCCTGGGGTATCGTCTTTAGGATAGAAATAGAGGATTACCCATTTCCCTTTGTATTGGGATAATGTGTGAATCACACCATCTTGATCCTGTAGACGAAAGTCAGTCGCATTCATATAAAGTACTATCGTATGGACTTATTCTCAAGCAAACCCTACACTATCAAACGTTGTTGTAGAATACAAACTATGAAACACATATCGTGCCACTATTGCTCATCATCTCACACCAAGATGTATCTTCCTGTTGATGGTGTGTACGCGCTCTATATATGTACTGCATGTTCACTCGTATTTACCCACCCGAGACCTCGATTAGCTGCCATTGGTCATGTAAACGATCAAAAATATGACTCCGACGACGAAAAAGAAAGTCGTTTGGCAATGTATGAAAAAGAATATACTCGCGCAAAAAACCATGTCCTAGAAATTCAAAAATATGTCGTATCAGGGACATTGCTCGACATAGGATGCAGTTATGGCATATGTGTAAAAGCTGCAAATGATCTAGGATTTGATGCATCAGGGATAGAACCCGCAAGACATGCAGCAGCATACGCCAAAAAAGTACTTCACGTCCATGTATTCCAAACAACTATACAAAAAGCACATATAAAAAGTAACTCCTTTGACGTCATCACACTCTATGACGTACTCGAGCATATTCCCGACATCAAATCATTTCTTAAAGAAATACGACGCATTTTAAAACCGAATGGTCTTCTTGTAGTACAGTCACCCAATATAGAGAGCTTTGCCGCACGGATACTAAAGACGCGTTGGAATTGGCTCCTGATCCCACACCACCTCTGGCACTTTACTCCTACATCGCTCTTACGTGTTCTCATAAATGAAAAATTCACTGTCATTGATACACTGACAGAAGACAACGTCTTTGATTTTTCATCAAACTACAAATCAACGATAGCTCTTCCGATATTTTCTTCCGGTATAATTTTTAAAATTATCAGAAAACTTATCGCAATGAGCGCCTTTCTCATCATACGTGTAGGAACTCATGTATGGGCGCCGCTTGGGAAAGGCGGCATAATACGAATGTATGCAAGAAAAAACTAACGTACCACTCGTCTCAGCAATCGTCCCTGCGTATAACGAAGCAGCACATATAGAAATGTGTCTTACGTCACTGAAAAATCAAACATATCCTCGTATAGAAATTATCTGTGTCGACGACGGATCAACTGATACGACTAAAACTATAGCATCGCTATATGCCGACTTCGTCATATCCCTCACACATCAAGGTCCAGCACACGCAAGAAATACAGGTGCAAACAGAGCCAAAGGCGATATACTCCTTTTTATTGATGCAGACACATATCTTGACACAAGGTATGTTACCAACATCACCAAACCACTTCTCTTTCATCACAAAAAAGCAGCATATCCCATACATGAAAAGGTAGCCAACACAAAAAATATATGGTCTCGATGCTTTCAAATCGATAATGATCTTCCAATGACAGAGCGCATACGAGATGATGAAAGAGGAAAGAGTCGCAAAATTCGTGCTATCTGGAAAAAAGAATTCCTACAAACCAATGGATACACCATAGGTGTTGGGTACGGAGAAGATGATGTCTTAGCGTCAGCTGATGCAGTACCTGTGATGAACGCCTTAAGCTATCATTATAATCCGGATACGTTGTACGACGTCTTTCTCTCAGCTCGATGGATGGGCAGAAGTAAAAATATAAAACGATCCCTTCGTCAGTTTTACCGATACTCTTTAGTACACTCACTCCTTGAGAGTACCCGACGAATTCTCCATGGAGCATCTCCCATATTCCTCGTGTACAAAATAGTATTTGATGTAGGATTTACCAGTGGCATGTTGATAAAAAATCAACGACATGACTATGCAAAATAATTAAAAAACTATGGTGTGAGAATATATTTCTCTATCGCAACCGCTAATCCATCTTCATCCACACTGGGTGCTATCCAATCAGCTTTCGCCTTCAATTCTTCAGATCCATTTCCCATAGCAATCTTTAATCCTGCTAGCTCAAAGAGCGGCAAATCATTCCCACCGTCTCCAACGACCATAACTTTCTTATGATCTACATTGAGTCGAGACAGAAGTGCCTGAAGCGCATGCTTTTTGGTCGCAAGCTCATGGGTAATATGGACATCATACGTTCCTGCTTTCCACGAACCCATAGCGTGTGCCACTAATCCACTGGTTTGTTTCACGATATCTACTATTTCTTGTGATTCTTCTTTGTTTACCGAAAATATACACGTCAAACACAATGAGCCCTTAGGGTGATACTCTCGAAAAAGGACTCGTTTGCCAAAAGTGTCGTCTTCCACGTCGTGATCTCTAAATTTTTTCAGTTTAAATAACGTTTCTTCCAAAAGATGTATATCCATTTCTTGCTTCCACACATACTCGTTTGTTTTACAGGAATATAAACATGATCCGCCACTGAGGATACACAGATCGTCTATCTCAAGCGCTTTTAAAATATCTTTGGTATAGCTAAGGGGTCTCCCCGTCGCCACAGACACATGACACACTTTTTTAGCTTTCCTCACGGCATTGATTACAGCCTTTGATGGCATGCCGTCAAATGTTTGGGGAATCGCTGTCCCATCAAGATCAAAAACAAGTGCTTGTATATTCATATGGTGTCCCGCTTTCGCTCGTCTTGGCGGATTTCATCTCGCCGAAGCCGAGCTTTAGCGAGGCGAAGGCGGAGGAGGTGGGATTCGAACCCACGATGGCTTGCGCCGATAGTTTAGTAAACTATTGCCATAAACCGCTAGGCGACTCCTCCAATTAACTTATGTGGACAAACTCCTCCATATCTTTTTGCCCAATTACAATTCATACAAAGAACAGTATATCCTTTCGGAAAATTATTTTTTCTTAACCATCTATACATATGAACACCGCCAACATTATGTTTAAATAACTTTCTCCTTTGAATATTTCCTCGCCCTTCAGTGTGATCAAGCGTTAAAAAATTTATGATTGTTTCGCCACAACAGCCACATTTCTTTCCATAATGTTGAAAACACTCTTCTTTCAATTTAATTCCTAATCTTTTTTCTTTACTCCTGCCACGACCTCTGTCTTTTTCTCTATGAAAATCACAATAATTTTTATTTCCTTCAGCCAAAGGATTGAGACAATTTCTACACAATCCTAAATCTCTGTGTCGTTTTGCATAATCTGGTTGACTCATGTTTCTATACTCTTCTAGGCCACCAACCACGAAGCGGGGTCCCGCGGCGCGGGATATGCGACCTCTCCAAATTAAAAAACATTTACTCTACTTCATTTTATCATGTTCTTCGTGCACAGCCACTTCAATAATAAACGAGGATTGACTTAAAAAACGTTGAAGAAAACGTCATCTGTTTAAATACGTTATGGTTAATTGTAAAACGGTCGCAAAGGATACCCATAGAAGATAAGGAATTTGCATATACGCAATCCTTCGTTCGTACGGATAAATAGACTTCATTGCCCATGCTAACGAGACAAGAACGAAAAGAATATCTATCGCGGCTAAAATATTATTTTGTAATCCAAATTGGATTGGAGTAAAGGCAAAATTAAAAACAAGATTAAATATAAACGGAAGTACGACCGCAAAAGGAATTTGCTTTTTCCATGCTTTGATAAACACCGTTCCAAATGAAATAACTATAAGTATATAAAGGACTGACCATACAGGACCAAAGAGCCATGACGGTGGCGCCCATGAGGGTTTGATAAGTTGAGAATACCAGTTGTATGTGTCCATATACATTTACTATACAGTTTCTTCTTGCTCTGGGTAAAACGCAGGGGTAGTAATAAGAAGCATTTTACAGTTTCCCGTATATTTAAATATCGAATTTGACGGTATAACCACTAAATCATCTTTTTCAAACAATTCTTTTTTTCCATTTATTTCAAAATATCCTGTACCCTCCAAAATGTAATAGATGAAGTCGCATTCGTGCTCGATAATAGTCGACTCGTGACCCTTCTCTGTTTCAATAATGCATACGCCCGTTTTCTTAGCAATATCTACAACGGGAAATGCCTTTCCTTTAATACCGACTTTTTCAAAAGAATAATTCGTTGGTTTTTTGAGAATGTGTGTAGACATAGAAATTGGTTAAAACTACTGTATTACCTCCCGAACAAATGAATTATATGCCGAATCTTGCCATCACAAAAGATTAACCTTAAAAAACTAACCTATTGACCCACGCGGGAACTCGAGCTTTCTTTACCAAATCATAGACAGGAGTGTATGGTTTGATATCCAAGATTGGGGTACCGTCCAATATATCCAATCCGCTCACGCGGATGCTATTCTTTTTTCGAGAAAGCAACTTCACGGTAGAAATCGCTATTCTGTTTGGCCGTTGAGGACAACGGCAGGCAAAAATTCCCCCGTATGGCACATCTGTTCTCCCCTGCGGGTGATGTTTTAGATGGCATTCTTTTTCCTGACCCATCCAATAAACAATAATCACATGTGAATAATCTTCAATACCGTCCAGCCCCTTTTCGTATTGCTTTTCAAGCACAATTTCAGTCACAAGATCTTTCCATCCGGTCAACGTCGGATTTTTGACTGTATTTTTTGCAATTCCTATTGGAACAAGTTGGATCCTCCCTTTCGAGTCCATACTGTCTAGAAACGTACAAAATTCCACTTTTGTTTTAGTTACTTTCTTCATATATTTAGGTTCTAATCTCACTTCGACCGCTGAAACTTTATGCGAAAGCGGTTTGTCAGATTTAGGCTAAATAATAATATCATGCTTTTTCAAAAACGCTCTTCCTGAACCAGATTTGAGATATTTCTCAAAGTTAAATGCAGTGTATTTGTTAGAAAAAGCAAGGTAAGAAATGAGTTTAACTGGCAATCGATCTTTCGTTGCAGGAACATTTCCTTTTTGATGACGATCAATTCGATCTTTCAAATCGTCAGTGCAACCAGCATATGGTTTTCCATCAGCACATTAAAGAATATAAACGTAATACATAATGGCGAGGCGAAATCCTCCTTCGCTAAAGCCGAATTATTTATAGCGGCCTTCGTCCGCCGAAGTCCGACGTAGTTTTAGCTACGGCGGACGAAGGCGGAGGGGACAGGAGTCGAACCTGCAAGCCCTTGCGGGCGCCAGTTTTCAAGACTGGTGGAATACCATTATCCGACCCCTCCAAAACGCTTATATCTTTCAATATGTTTTGGATTGTGCGATCCAATGAGAACAAAATATCTTTGAATATCTTGTTTTCGTTCTAACTGCACGCTCCTATTATCCCTAATTTTAGGTAAAAAATCCAACCCTCGTAATATTTTGTACACTGAATTTCTTAATGATTCAGAATAACTCACCAATGACAACCTTGGATAACAATATATTTTACTATGAATTTTATGGCATTCTTGAAAAATACATCCATCGGTATCCCATAATCCTCTAATGCAGGATATTTGATATTCCTTATTTTTATTAATCCAGTTAGGAATATCCACGTTCTGCGCTATCTTATTTCCTTGTTTTAAACCAAGTTTTACACAATAATCCACCAATCTCTTACGAGATATTACTATGTTTACCGCCAATTCAGCTTTTTTAATATATAAAGACGGCTGAACACCAAATAATTTATTTATCAGTTTCTTTACAAATACACTATATTTTTTATCAACTATAGAATTCAACGTGACGACAACTTGACGATTAGTTATGCCACCATCACCAAGCATAATTCCAACGAATTCAGCCAAATCTTTTCCTTTTTGAGGCTTAGATATATCTTTCGTAACAAAATACCCCTTAGTATTGTATTGTCCTGATGTTGTCCACCATTCTTTCCATTTTTTTAATCTCTTTTCCGGTTTTCCTCCAATAAATCCGTACTTATGGTACGTTGCGTTTCCTCCTTTTTTAGCAGATTCTTTTACAAACCAACATGCGCTTCGAACATCTATATTTTTGGGTTCCTTAATTTTAGTTATCGATATGATTTTTTTATATGTCGCAAATGGAAGAGAATATTTTTCTCTTTTCCAATCATTAAGCGTTCTAGGATGAATATGGATAATTTCTGAAAATATTTTCCAAGAACATGACAATTTCGTAATAGCAGATTCAAGAAACAAACGCTGCTCATTATGAGGAAAAAATACTCTTTTGTCGCTATTTTTCTTTACCGACTCTGCCATTATTCTAATAATATCACAAGAGACTTGCTCGCTTCACTGGAGGTCTATCTTTTGTGGCGGGGACATTTCCTTTTTGATGACGATCTAGTCGATCTTTGAGATTGTCGGTACAACCAGTATATGGTTTGCCATCATTGCATTTTAATATATAAACATAATAAAAGCGGACTGCGTCCGGCGGAGGTCGCCGTCGCTAAAGCTATGGCGACCGAAGGCGGAGGAGGTGGGATTCGAACCCACGTGAGCCTTTTACAGCTCAGGAATTTAGCAAACTCCCGCAATGGGCCGAGCTATGCGACTCCTCCAGCCTCACAATTATACATGAGCACGACAGTTCACACTAATCCCGACTTCGCACCATCAAAAGCTGACCATCATGGATTATCACCTTAGCGGGAGACGAAACGATCTGGTTACTCACGCCCAAACTCGACCCAGACACAAATACACGTCGGGACACGTTGTAGCGAAATCCCGTAAGCGTCACTTGCGATCGGTCATGAAGTGGAAAAAATGAAATATAGCGATACGATTGAGACTTATGGAGTGTGACAAACCCTGATAAGAGAGATAATTCATTATACATATCCACAATCGATCCAGAAATATTGTGCGACTTGATCAGTTGGAGAAGTTGTACACCCGCCCACGTATGATCCATGCGACTGCCGATGACACCAAAGAGCTCGATTGTCTTAGGTTTTACCGTACACGCAAAATCGATGGCTAATTCCAAATCCGTTGTGTCTTTTTCTTTCGGATGCCGCACGACACGCGCCACTTTTGTTTCTATAAACGCAAATTGCCGTGGTGACACGGAATCAAAATCTCCGATAGCCACGTCTGGCACAATATTATTTTTCAGTAACCAATACGCACCACGATCGACACCTATGATGTATGACGCTTTTTTTATCCGCAATTTCATCGTCAGATCAAGCGTTCCACCAGCAACAATTGCTATATCTTTTATCGACTTTTTTATATCTCGTTTCATATATTCATGCGCTAATATATCATCATGTTACCATGCTAATATAATTCATTATCGTGCCATGGTGACGCCCCAAACTCGCTTTGCTCCCGCATGCTTTAAGACACGTGCAGCTTCCCGCATCGTCGCGCCAGTCGTAAATACATCGTCAAACACTATGACATTTTTGTTTCGTATTGTACGCTGCATCTTAGGATTAACCAGAAACACTTCACGCATGTTCTGTAACCTATCCTCTTTGTGCTTCATTTCCACTTGCGGCACTGTCTGTCGTGTTCGAAGTAGTATATCGATGTCCATAGGTATCCGCAATCGATTGGAAACGAGTTTTCCAAGCACTTGCGCCTGATTAAATCCGCGCTGGTAGAGACGCGTTTTATGAAGCGGGATGGGAATACATATTGGATCAAACACGTTGCCACGATACACATCGGACAACAAATCATCCGGTATTAGTGCTACAAACTCTGTCACTACGTCTGACACCAAACGATATTTGAGCATTTTCACCGCCTTTTTTATGGCACCTTTATAGTGAAAAAAGCTCGTGAGACCATCCACAGCATATTTCGTATGGCACCTTGGATGCGTGATACCAGCAATCGCTGATCGCTCACACACAGGACAAATAGTTTCCGAAAAAAGAATTGGCTGAATGTGCAGACAACAAGACGTACAAAAATACGCTCCCAGTCTGCCGCATTCGACACAGCGTCTGGGGAATATGAAATCTAAAAGGGTCACAAAAAATCTCCTTATACATATTGTACAAGGAGATAAAAATTAAAATATAGACTTAGGCGTTCCGTTCAATCCCTAGATTGGCTCTGAATACCAGCGTAAAAGACAATACAGCGCTTAAAATTACTCTAACGACTAACTGTAGTTCAAGCATATACACCTCATTATGATCGCCTATTGTGTGTACTTTTTCGGGAATTGCACTCGATGAAACGGAATGCCAAAAACTATATTTCAAAGTGCCATTTTACCTTCATATTATACCATTTTTGAATCAAAATAACCAGCCCTTTAGCTTCAAATATATGGTTTTCTATGAATTTGTTGGTGATCTTTGCTATAATCCATTTACAAGTTAATTGCTTCAATTTCTATGGCTCAAAAAAATTATTGGTCAGCACAACAGTTAAGAATTTCTATCTTCCCTACCTCAACTTGGAATGCGTCGGTGGATTTATGGCCACAAGTTACTGGGACTGAAAAAGAAAAAGAAACTACAAACTCTAAAACTGGCGAGATCATCCAAGAAGGCTGGTATAACAAACAAAAGCTCGTGTTAGCAGTAAATCCGGTTAAAATTGACTTAATTTTAACAGTATCCATCCCAGCGCATATAGAAAAAGGGGAAACTATTGTAGATACTTTAGGCTCGCTCGATGAGGCATTAAAAGTATTTCAATCCCTAGTAAATATGTGGCTGCTCAATAAACAATTACCTGAGGTAAACAGATTAGCGTTTGGCGCGCAGCTTATTAAAATAATGCCTTCTCGTGAGGCGGTATATAAGGAGCTTGCGGGGTATACTCCAATAAATCTTAATCCGACGATTATGACTGACTTTAAGTTTGAAATAAATTTACTTACAAAATCGAAAATATTTAAAACTTTAGGGTTAAACAGATTAACAAAATGGGGCGCACTACAATTAACACCTGAGGCTTCTATTGTTGGACAATCTGTGCCTGTCCATAAATATCCAACTATTAATTTCGCTCGCGTGGAACTTGATATAAACACAAGTCAACACAATAAGGACATACTTGATAAAAAAATACTTTCTTCTCTCTACTCAGAATTAATAGGTTTAGGCTATGAATTGAGCGTCGAAGGAGTGTTAAAGTATGTTAAGTAACCTTTCACAATTTAATAATCCAAACATCGGAACCGGAAGTGATATTGACTTCTCGAAAGATACGGGTTTAGATTGGATTGATGGTGCCAGTGAAAATATCATTCAAATTATTAACCCAGTAATTCCTAAGGATGCCAATACTGGTAGCAAATCTCGGTTGTATAGATTCCCATTCAGAGAAGAGGCTGAAACTTCCCAATCTCCTACAACATACCAAATGCACCGAGAATTTAACGAAATTATAACGTGTCGTTCAGCAAGCGAGGCTGAGGATGAAATATCGCCTTTTATAATCGAAGCCAAAAAATGGCTTGAAAAATATGGCGTTGAGGCAACGGAATTAATGAAGATGTATTTACATTCATCAATACCCACAGATTCCCTGATCTCAGAAATAATGGATATGCTTGGTGATGTATCTAATCAGGCATCATACGACGATAGGAAGGAAATGTTGGAAATCGGTGTCAAAAGCGAGATGCCAGAAATGAGATATGGCTCAGCGTTGGGATTAGCAAATATGAGATCGACTGAATCAATCCCTTTGCTTAAAAAGGTTTTGTCAAAAGAAAAAATACCCATGATCACAAATACTATTCAAGAGGTCATACAATTACTGACAAATGAGAAATGAGCTACTACTTAAGAAAAATCACGGGCAATCGTTGGTTAACGCTAAATCTCCCAAAAAACGATGGTGACATTCCCGCTGATCCCGTTACAGACTTAAAGACAAATAAAAACTCCTTATCTTTCTACAAAGTCGATGATAAAAACATTGACACAGCCCTTACTGGACTAGCGAGCAAAAAACCCGAACTTCAATCTCTCGCTTTCGTACTTATAAAAGAGCGAGATTTTAAAAAATTTACGCTAAAACCATGTCCTGGCGATACGCCATGTCAAAAAGCAAATCAGCTACATGTTGAGATAGAAAATTTAACAGTGACAAGCTTGGTTGAATTGGTAAAAATAATCGGTAGCAATAAAGCATTTATCACCACCAAACCAAAGCCAGTAATTCAGGCTTTACTGAAAGATGCTTATTCTAATAAAATGCTTACAACCAAAGTCATGACTCATACTCTTCATAAAGAGCTAGGAGTTGAATGTGATTGTTGCAAACTTTGTGACTAATATCTTTTGACTCCAGCACCCTCCGCACCAGAAACCTTAACACTTTCATATTAACACAGGTGGCTGTGCCACTAAAACTGTGGCGTCGCGAGTACTGAGTTCTGTGGCGCCCCCAAGCGGGGGCATCTACTCAAGAGTTTACGATCTATGTCTTCATGGGAATATTACTCTTGAGGATGTAGTGTATTCACTGCCACAGCAGTAAACTCACTGCGTTTCAAGGGTGGCGCCTGATAAGAATCAGGCATCCACACTCGTAAGCCATCCCGCAAAGCGGGATTGGCAACGATTGTGGAGATGCCGAGTAATGAGCTCGGGTCCGAAAACGGTAATCGCAAACGTCTACAAGCGTAGTCTATTTGATTCTATGAATAAGACAAAATAGACAAATACCAAATTCATAGGGTTGATCGAAATTATACTCCGAACCTTACCGATCATTAAAGTTCTGACGTCCTCGCTATGTTTACACTCCATGAGACTCACGAGAAAACAGTCATCATGCAATGGTTCGTTAGGCGTAAACAGCGTTAAGCTGTAAAGCTTGAGGAACAAAAGCAGCTTCGATCTTTGCAAGTTGCTTTTTTAAGGCAGCGAGCTCATCTCGAAGTGCTTGTTTAGATGTGTTAGCATCTGGATTTTTAACTAAGTTTTACGGCTCTTTAGTCGTCGCCGGCTTGCAGTTTTTCAATGTGCGTAATCGTCGAATCAATCATCCCCATTAGAAATACTTCAACGAGTCTTCGAGTTTAGTATTTCTTATGTCCGCCAATAATCGCTCTTTGTGGCGTGTACGAATAGTACTATAAAGCCACAAAGGAAGATATGGCGGGCTCTTATCTTCTTAGTTTCACTTTTCCTCGATAGTCTCGTTCTAACTCACGTTTCTGGTCTTCCCGACGCTTTTTTTCTCTTTTTTCGTATTGCTTTTTCCCTCGTCCCAATCCTACTTCTAGCTTCAAACGATGTCCTGTAGTATACCAAGAAAGGGGTACTAACGTCAAGCGTGCCCCCTCAATTTTGCTTTGCAAACTGATCAACTGATGCTTGTGTAACAGAAGCTTTCTGGTCCGTTTGGGATCGTACCCTTCTATGCGGGCAAACGCGTAGGGAAAAATATGTGCATTCACCAAAAGCGCCTCATTCCCGATAATTTTGACGTATGATCCGTCGAGTTTGGCATGCCCTGCACGAAGCGACTTTACCTCACTGCCCGTCAAGACCACTCCCGCCTCAAAACGATCTAAAATATCGTATTCATATGTCGCTTTCGCATTCGTTAATTTCATAGCTACTGGATCTTGAGAGCATATAGTTTACCATCTGAAAGCAAAAAGATCTTCTTGGCACTCTCTGACGCCACAAATGCGGTGGGCGTCATAGTCTCTTTCCATACATATTGAGAAAGGTAAAATCCCTCTTTATCAAGGATCACAATCCGAGAATTGTCTCTGTCATACACATAGACATTTTCCATCGTGTCTGTTGTATATACCTGCAAATATTTGCCGAAAGCTGGCTCTACTCCTTGCGGCACAAAGGTGTTTTCTTTGCCTTGGGTAAATCGCAAAATCTGCCCCGTCGTCGTTCCTAACCACACCGACCCATCAATAGACATATTGGTCGCTCTGGAAAGGTCTGGAAACGAATCAGGATTGAGATATTCTCGCAGTTCGGTAAATTCCGTCTCTGTTGAGACGTATTTCCAAATTCTGGATTTTTGGGTATCGAGGATATAGATATTCCCACCAAACACATCCATATCAGCAAGTGTCCCCCATTCTGGCGCTGCCTTTATAACATCAGGCTTCGTTTTTTGATCTTTGATGCTCACAATAGATATTCCTGTAGAGGTAATGACGTAGAGAAAGTCGCCATACGCGGCAATTTGCTTGGCGCTACTTAATGCATCGCCACCTCCGACAATCACGCCATTTTTGTTCGTAATCCCTAGGGCATACACGGTCTTGCCGACACTGTCCAAAAGTCCTATCGACGATTCAAATATCGACATATCCTCAGCTTTGCCGCTGGCTTTAAGAAGTGATAAATCAAAATACAACTCAGGGCTGACTGTGTAGACTTGCATCGCTTTCGTCAGACTCGTCGACACATCAGCATAAAGCTTTTGTGCTTTTAAAATGTCAGAAGACGTCACACGACGCGTTTGAAAGGGATCAAGAAGCGCTTTTGCATGCGCCAATCGCTCTCGTCCTTTCACGGGATTGAGATCGAGAAGTGCCGTGCCCTCTTCAAACGCATGCTCTGCCTCTACGAGAGTATTGTGCACGCGAGTATTTGATGTAGACGTCAACTGATACCGAACTCCCAAAACAACACTGACAAGAAACAGGATAAGTAATATGGTCGGGATAAATGACGTGAGTGATCTGCCTGCATATTTCACCTTCACATGCTGATACCAGCGCCGCAAAAAAATTCTACTTCTGATCGGAACAATGTGTTTTAACAAAAATTTGATACGACGACGAAGAGAGATCATGATCCCTGATGATTGCGTCTGCAGCAACGCTTCATCGGGCACATCACGTGTCGGCTCCACATCCATCACATGATAAATACACGCCGCTCCTCCTTCTGATGCCTCACCATGCTTATGTAAAAGGAGTGTCAATTTCTCTGCCACCTCTTGGGGAGTATACGTATCAAATACTTTCGTCAACTCGTCCTCTCCTAATATCGACACGAAACGAGACGATGCAGCAATGACGATGTCATTGGGCATCAGCGTACCAGAGAGTGCTTGGGTTCCATCTACCAGCTTTGCTAGATTTTTTTCTCTTTTGAGAAACACTTTCCCCGTACCGTGAGACGCCACATACAAGACCGATCCCACCTGCACCATAAGGATGAGTGTGACTACCTCTTGAGAAGAGATACTCTCAACTATTTCAACGGTGTCAGCAAGCGTCTCAGGCAACGTATCCAATGCATTCGTTAATGTAGAAAGGACATTTATCCCAATTTGCCTTGCGCTCCCATCTATGGCATGTACCTCTACGACTGCGTACGCGTGCGGACTTTGCAGTATTTGACCCCAGCGTGTTTCACTGATTTGTCCTACCACAGAAGCGACGGTTGGTTGTAAACTCATACTAGAGAAGTAAAATCGCTGCAAAAAATATCGCTATAGAGGCGACGAGATGAATAATAGCAGCCAGCCGAAGCACTGGCTCAAATGTCTCCTCAAGTACGTTTGCCATAAGCTGTTCTTGACGAATAATGACGACTGCAAACAAACAGTACATGGCAAGTCCAAAAACAACGAGCCACTTGAGTATGACAAATGTAAGCGTTGCGACATCCATATTAGGTTTCCTTTGTAATCAACTCACTAATCGTCTCTACCACCCGAGCGGGCTTTGGGACTCCTGTAAAATCTATGTTTGGCATGTCACCTGCTGTTTGCACAATCACATCTCCGTAATCAAAAAATGCTGCAAAAATGCCCCCCGACCGAAAGCTTAAATCTTGTACTTTATCAATCCGCGCTTCCGAAAATTCTTTGTAGAGAAGGTGGAGAAAATCGATGTCGATAATCCTTCTTTGCGTGACGATGTATATGTTAAAAAACCACCGCAAAAAACTCGTAAGTGCGACACCAAACGTCATGATATACCAAAACGCCGTGCCTATGACAAAATATCCCGCTGGTATCTCAAGTGGCAAGATAAGCGAGTCAAAAAACGATGGAAGTATCAATATCGGCGCCACGATAAGAAGTACTACAAGTAACACTGAAGGCACTAATACAATAAGGTGCTGACGCAAGAACAAAACAACTTCCTCATCTGACTCCTGTGTCTCAAAATGCACACCCTCTGGACTTACTGCAAACGCTGTCAATGGAGACATGATGGTACGCGTCTTGTCAGGAGGAATACTTGACCGAGTATGTGGAGATTTAGATTCTGCTGGTTCCAGTGGTCGTTGTGATCGCATTAGTATCAATTGTACTACTTACGCTCAATATTATACAAACCACCGACAATCTGGATATTGGCCGGAGCGCGAAGATTAAAAAAGCTTTTAAATTCTGCGCCATCAAATGATTGTGTCCCACCATCACCAGAAACCGATACGCTTGTCGTAATCCCCGTTCCCCAATCCACACCATTGGCAGTTACCGCTGAGACGCTCGAAAACGGCGTACCACCACGACTCTGAAGTTCTTGTCGCACGCGCGCCTTGTCCCACGTGTCAGTACCGCTTGGATTTGATTTGTCTGTCTGATAGAGATGTTCTCGCGTGCCGGAGTCCTTACGAACGAGCAAAATCACATTTGCAATATCAGATACTTCTTCGCTCTTTAACCATGCCGACTTTCCAAATTCATTTCTATATCCTTGTGCCGCATACAAGCACGGTGAATCTTTGTCATACGAATTATTTCTCAATTCATCGAATGAACTTACATTTCCGCTTGTGTCACGCATGCGCTTGGTCCATGATTTTTGTGGTCCTCCCCATACATCAGTATTTGTGTACACATAACCGCCCGCAGTGGATGCGTACCAAGCAGTCACCACCTCACCATTTGATTTAAGAATTTTTCCCGCTGTATCACGCACAGCCTGCTCCCATGGACCACCTTTATTGCCACCTTTATACACTTGGCACGATTGTGTGGTACAAATTTCTTTTTGCCCCATATTGGTGTATGAGAGTGCATACGAACGAGCAGCAATAGCTTGAGCCTTCAACGCTTCTATGTGAAACGAGTTGGGCATCTCATAAATGCCTAACATATAGTCCTCGATCGTCATCTCGCCAAAGCCTTGCACACGAATTTTCATGCCAGTGTCTACCGACTCTATATTACTGTTGGCATAATAAGCCTTGAGAATTTCTTCATATTTTTGCCTTGCTTGACCTCTACCATGCGCCCCATACTGATTCATGCCGACTCTATGCGGTATACCAAAGGTAAAAAATGCAAACGCTGGGCTAAATCCGGGGTCTAACTTGCGATCATCGGTACAAAACAATGGCCCTGCTCCCAAACTCGTAGGAAGATTAAGCCCTGACAATTTTTGTGCCAAAAACGATTGTTGCTTGGCTGAAAGCGCACCGATAGCTGATGTCAGCTTACTCTGATACGCTTCAGCATCGCCCACTAATTTACGTACAGAAATGGCGCGCTTATCTGTTTCTTCCTTGAGAAACGCGAGGCTTGTCTTTTGACTCTCAAGCTTTACCTTCTTTCCTTGTAAATCCTGTATAGATACAGCAGTCTGGGCAATCGCCTTTTTGTCTTCGTTTATCACCTTCTGTTGATAGGTAAAGGCTCGCAAAACTGAACCGACGTTTTGACTGGTAATAAATGGCAAAAGCGGATTGTATGACACTGTGCGTCTATACAGTGTCGCAATCCTACGAGTGGCCAGTATCATAAAGCCCGAGAGTTCCTTCTCTCCATCAGCAATTGCCACTATTTTTTGGGCTACATCTTTCTCAATACTCTTAATCTTTAATTGAAACAGTTTAAGATCTGCTTCCATTTTATTGAGGGCAGAGACATGTGGTTTTTTGGCAGCTTCCATTTGGGACCACGCCGATTGACACTTCTTTAACATTGCCACGACATCGCCTTCACCCATAGACGACAAATTAGAGGTATCACACTCTTCTGCAAAAACTACCACAGGAGAGGATAAACTAAATATAAAGAAAAAACAAAACACGATACACTGAAACAATCGGGTCATGATATGTCTATTGTAACAAACAAATCTTCCTTTCACGCATAATTTTTGCTACACTTATACAAATGAAACGATTTATCCTACTAGGACTTGCCGCAGTATTATTTACACTTCTATTGCCACTCATTAGTCAACTCTCGCAACCTGCGCATGCGGCCGACGATAACGGAGCCCAAGGAGGTTCAATACCGTCAACGGGCACAGGGGCATGCAAATTTTTGACTAGCAAAAACGATGAGTGCACAAAATGCTTTGATAGCGGCGGCGCGTGGACGGCGTTTGGTTGTGTCGGAGAAGGGGGTAATCCTAGCGACTTTATCACAAAATTTTTGTCTCTCGGCATCGGTATTGGGGGTGGCATAGCATTTCTTCTAATTCTTGTTTCTGGATTTCAAACCATGACAAGCGTCGGAAATCCCGAAAAATTACATGCTGCCAAAGAACTGTTGGGGGGGGCAATCTCAGGCCTGCTTCTTATTATATTCTCGATTTTTATACTCAAAATTATTGGTGTTGATATACTCGGTATACCAGGGTTTCTGTAATCCCTATGGAAAAAATATTTGCACAGTCATTGTCTATTGGATCATATACAATCGAAGGACCAGCAGACTTTGCCTTTGGCGATGCCAAAATTGGCACCATTGTACAAGCAGCACTCCCCTACGTTTTTGCCTTTGCAGGACTCGGCGTGCTTCTTATGGTCGTAGCGGCCGGCTTTACTATGCTCACCTCAGCTGGGGATGCCAAAAAACTGGAATCAGGAAAAGGTCGGCTTACCAATGCGATAATTGGATTTTTTCTTATTTTTGCCGCGTACTGGATTGTGCAACTTGCAGGATATATATTTGGCTGGAGCTCTATCGGTGGGTCTGGCGGATCATTTCAATAAACTACTTCCCAAAACGCCGTTGCCGTGCAGCGTATTCTTCTACTACTTCATCCAACTTCTCTGGCGTGAATTCTGGCATGTACCATGCCGGAAAATACAGCTCACTATACACGCCTTGCCACGGCAAGAATCCACTTAAACGTTGCTCTCCGCCCGTTCGGACAATTATGTCTGGGTCAGGAATGCCCTGTGTGTCTAAATATTTTTCAAAATTTTCCCCGCCTTTCTCTACCGCTCTTTTTATTTCATCCCTCCCTCCATAATTTAATGCAAACACCGCAGTAATTTTTGTGTTATTTTTTGTCTGTTCTTCTACAGCAACAAGCGATTTTTTTATATCATCTGAAAATTTGGAAAGATCACCGATTACCCTGATGCGCACACCTTTTTCATGAAGTCTCTGCCAACGCTTCTTTATGACATGGCGAAATATTTCCATAATCCCGCTCACTTCTTCTGTGTCCCGCTGCCAGTTCTCTGTTGAGAATGCCCAGAATGTCATATAAGAAATACCCCTATCTGCTGCGTGTTCGACAAGGGGGATGAGGATATCATCAGCCACTTTTTTATGGCCTGCCAAAACAGGCAGACCTCTTCCTTTTGCCCACCTGCGATTACCATCCATGATGATTGCGACATGCTTAGGAATTGTTAGATTCATACGTTAAAATAAATGCGCCTCTGTAAGACTGGCTCCCTTGGCTGGTACATTATAAATTACTGTCTCTACCCCAGAAAGCGTCGCTATTTTTTCCTTCACCAGAGACTCATCTTTCCCTTCACAAATTATATGCACATTTGGACCGGCATCAACCGTAAAATACACTGGTAATCCTGCCTTTCTCCATTCTATGACTGCATTCATTATTTGAATGGTCGTGTTATTCCAATACATAAGAGGTGGCATTTGCGTTTGCATTACGTGGTGCATGTCGAGGCAGTCCTCTTCAATAATTTCACCAAATCGAATAAAATTTTTCTCTGCGAATGCTTTTTTTATCTCATCAATCCTTTTTGGAATTGCAGAAAGTCGCGCGGCAAGATAAGGACTCGTCCTGATGGCTTCCATGCCTCCTGTCGAAGATGTTTTTTTCATCTTTGTATCCACAATCACAAGCAGATCTCGAATATCCCAATACGTTGATGGGTATAGTGAATATGCGTAAGATTCAGCTGACGTTTTTCCACCCACCCATTCAACAAAACCATCAGGAATACTACGACATGCAGAACCAGATCCCGTGCGGGCAACTATCGTCAATTCTTTTTCAGACAACTTCACCCCTAATGCAGCAAATCCCGCGACAGTCAACGCTGCAAACCCTGATGCAGAGGCTGCAGATCCAGCACCTTTTGGAAATGTATTTTTCGTCACCACTCGCGCAAATTCTTTACTCCTTGCCTTCTCTCGAATTCTATCTAATCCTTTTACCACTCTGCCAATTTCTTTTTCAGAAAACGTTCCGTCTAAAAGCGTCACTTCGTCTTTGACAAAAGTCTCTGAAAACTCAACGGTGGTCACCGTGTATGCCCCAGAGAGATTCATGGAGAGTGAATCGTTTAAAGGCAGTCGAAGCGCGTCACCAGCCTCGTCGTCAGGCGGGTCTGCCTTTCCCCAATATTTAATAAATGCAATATTTGCTGGAGCAAGGGCTGTCTGTTTCATGACAATACTCCCATCGTTTTTAGATTGTCCAATGCTGCTTTTGTTAGTTTAAGTTTATGTGACGCGATACCAAGAGCTAGTTCCCTTTTGTCAAAAAATTTTACATCGTCTATCTCGTCAGGGTTTATATGAAATGGTCCATCATACTTGGCAGTAAACAATACTTCCATCTCTGTTTCTTTCACGTCTTTATCTATTCGCTTCGAATGGATTGTAGTCTCCATTGAGACGCCCAACTCTTCTTGCAGTTCTCGTACAACTGTCTTCTCGTATGTCTCTCCTTTTGCGACATGTCCTGCACACGACAAGCCCCAGTACCCCTGATATGTATCTTTATTCTGACTGCGTTTTTGCAATAAAACCCTGCCTTTCGAATCAAATATCAAAACACCTATTGATCGATGAATGAGGGATGGATCATGATGACATTCATATCTCGTACGGAATTCAATTATGGTATCGTTTTTATCAACAACGACAAATAATTCTTGTTGATTGTCTGTGGTTTCCACTTTCACTCCAACTGCGTTAGGCTTAATGTGCATAACCTGTCCACCGGCTTTTTCTATGGCACTTTCAACAAATTTTCTTGTATCATTTGTTACCAGAGCAATCATACAGTCCCCACCTCCTGCTCCGGATAATTTAGCGCCCAATGCACCCGCCTGTTTTGCTGCAACGATGAGCGCTTCAAGCTTTTCACTACTGACACCTAAATCGCGAAGATATTCTTGATCAAAATCCATAAACTTACCAACGCGCTCCCAATCCTTGTCCGCAAATCGAGGAACTGCCTGATCGACCAATCCACCTATGGCTTCAAATATTCGCATCATTTTTTCTTTGTTTTTTTCATATTTTTTCTTCACCTCTTTTACTATCGTTGTCGTATCAGCTTTCACCACTGTGTACCCTACGACTATTGGTAGCGCACTCGCATCGATTGGCGCAATTTCTTTCCCGCCGATGATATAGCGAATAGTGCCACCATACGTAGCAATAGCGACATCAAATCCAGATCCGACCCCCTGAACGAGTAACACAGCGTCATATGCCATACGAAAAAGATCCATAGGAGGAAGTGGTTTATCCAAAAATTTTGCAAGAGCAAAAAGGAATGCAACCGTCACAGCGGCAGACGAACCAAGTCCCATTGTTTGGGAGAACTCACTCTTTGTTTGCACGGATATATGAGAAATGTCTCCCCAATGTTTTTTGACTATCGTCACACATGCCTCTAAAAACTTCGTATCAGAGTCACCGACATCAAAAAACACTCCATCCTTATCAAACGTACTCACTGTTACTACCATGCGCTGATCTACAGCTGTCACGATACAGGGGAATCCATATACCACTGCGTGATCACCAAGAAGCAAAAGTTTACCTGGGGCTGACGCTGTGACCGTTTTCATGCCACCGCCTGTTCGAGCCGAACACCAATACCGGACAGCACAACGTGAGAAAAGGGGTACGCGTACTTCTTGGCAATACTCTCAATAACGGTTGGATCTTTGTGTATAGCAAGCACTGTACCTGATCCTGTCATAATCCCTCCAGCGCCACTGATCTTTGCTGCTCCACCTAATGCCTCTATCTCTCGTATAAGTTTTTTGGTAGACACGGACACCACGCCAAGCTTCTCAAGAAGCATCTCGTTTTTCTTTACAGAGTCAATAAAAAGTCCTTCATTCTCATCATGGATAGAGGCAACCATATCTTTTGTCACTGATTGAAACTCCCACAATGTTTGAATAAATTCTTTTGGATGTAATGCTTTTTTCTTGGCAACCAACGCCACGAGATCACCCGTTGATTCTGTGCGCCCAGTATGAATAAGTGTCATAGGTGAGAAATTTTTGGGCACTTTATAGGAGAGTAACCAAAATGTCTTTAAGTACTCTAATTCTTTTCGGTACCACAATAATCCTCCATGCGTAACAATTGCTGTGTCTCCTCCTGAACTATTTGTATGAATAAATCCTTCAGCCAAAAATGCTACTTCATTTATTTTTTGCACATTCCATTCTTTGTCATAAAACGCCATCAGTGCGCCAACAAATGACACGGCAAAGGCAGCTGATGATCCCATACCTGCACGAATAGGGACATCGGACACGATACCAACATGTATGTCTTTAGAAACAACGTGCGATATATGTGTCTCAAATATTTTTACAATATGGCCGACGTAAGAATCCGTAGTGATTAATTCCGAGAGCACTATGGATTTTGAAAATGCGTCTTGCGACAGGGTGATATAGAGCCGTTTTGATGTACTGACTAACACGGCAGGATTACCGTACACAACAGCATGTTCACCACTTAAATGGAGCTTTGCTGGTGCTGATACGGTTACCTTTTTCATATATAGACCCTTCGACCTTGCTCAGGGTGAAGCCTTAAACAGGCTTCACTTTTATGCCATACGTTATGACCCCGTCATGATCAGGGTGCGTTATCCTTCGTATGAGTGCCCGTACGCGCATACCTTTCTCAACAAATAATAAAGAATCTTTATAACTATCGACAAGCTGTGCATCTATAGACTCTCCCGTTTCTAGTCTCACAAGGACAACGGCATACGGCGCTTGATCAGAGAATCCTGCAGGAGGTACGCGAATAATTGTCCACGTCTCAACCGTTCCCTCAAGCCCAACAAGGTTCGTTATCGACTTTTGATTTCTCCATAATTTAACCGGTGATTGCATATATTATTTTTGTAAAATGTGAATGACTGCTGTCGCACCACTGCCACCGACATTTTGCGCTAAACCAATCTTGGCGTTTTTAACTTGCCGAGTAGTAGCCGACCCCCGTAATTGCTCAACCAACTCAACGATTTGTTTGACTCCTGTCGCACCCACTGGATGACCACAACCCTTAAGTCCTCCCGATGGATTGACGACGAGGTGTTTTGACGTCCCGAGTCTCGTCTCTCCTCGTTGAATCGCTACAGAAGCCTTGCCTTTTGGAAAAAACCCCAAATCCTCCATCGCAATAATTTCTGCAATCGTAAAACAATCATGTACTTCTGCAACATCTATATCTTTTGGGGCAATATTTGCTTGGCTATAGGCACGATCCACAGCGTCTTTGGTAGCCTTAAGGCTTGTAAGACTTTTTCTTCGAGAAAGACCTAACGAATCTGTACCAACTGTAGATGCGAGTATACGAACTGCTTTTTTCCCATCGACTTTTTTAGCAGTGGTGAGTACAACAGCTGCTGCACCATCGGATATAGGTGAACAATCCAATAGTCGCAAAGGGTCTGCAATACACGTACTCCTTAACACCTGCTCCACCGTAATTGCATTGTGAAACTGCGCATTGGGATTTAATGTCGCGTGATAATGATTTTTTACAGCGACACTTGCTAACTGCTCTTTGGTCGTCCCATACGTATCCATGTGCATCCTTGCCAACATCGCATATAGTCCCGGAAATGTTATCCCAGACGTACGCTCCTCATCTGATCCAGCGCCCATCAGTGCTGTTGCCACATCTTCTGGTTTATGGTCAGTCATCTTCTCTACTCCCAATACAACAACCGTCTCGTATTGCCCTGACAGTAGCGCATTGACCGCCATATGCATAGCAAGGCCTCCCGAGGCACACGCGCCTTCTACTTTAAACGCTGGCACGGGTAAATTCAGCTCATCTGCAAAAAAAGCCCCTAAGTGTTCTTGTCCACCAAGCATGCCTGAAAGCATGTTTCCGACAAACAACGCTTGCACCTTTTCAAGTGATATACCTGCATCACGTACCGCTCGTGTCACTGCATCTTGTGCTAACTGTCGCGGCGACACGCCCCACAATTCTCCAAACTGTGTGGTCGCGACCCCGATAACTGATACAGACAATGATTTCATATTTTATGCGTTTTTTGTAAATACGTCAGATAATCAATGGGCATGCGGGCAGCAATGTGGTCAATCACACGATCTGCTAGTGCTTTTCTTTTTTGTTGTAGTGCAACCAACGCCTCTGTCGTTTCAAAAATAAACCCGTCACTGCCGGCCCCCGACCCGTATGATACGACGAATATTTTCTCGTGTGGCTTAGCGATATCTAAAACCGCCGCTAGTCCTAAAAGGGCTGTGGCAGAATACGAATTGCCCACAGATTGTACTGTAAGTGATGCTTCTACCTGTGCCGTGGTAAATCCTAAACGCCTGGCAACATCCTTCGGGAACTTGCCGTTGGGCATATGAAACACGCAGTGGGCAAAGTCAGAAGGTTTTAGTTTTGACATCGAAAGGAGCTGTGAAGCTGCCCCTATCACATGGGTAAAGTATGCTGGCTCCCCAGTAAATCTTCCGGCGTGTGAGGGATATCGTATACCATCACGTCGCCAAAAATCAGGCGTATCAGATGAGTACGATGTATCTGCTAATACATTCGCGACAAGGTTTTCTTTACCAAGTAAGTATGCCGCACCTCCTGCCGCCGACGCATACTCCAAGACATCGTGTGGCTTACTTTGTGCGGTGTCAGCACCAATAGCCAACCCAACCCTCGCGTGACCTGCTGCCACTAATCCTGCGATAGCCTGCATCGCAGCTGTCCCACCCTTACAAGCAAACTGCATATCTGATGCTAAATACTGATGACTAAATCCTACAAATTCACCGACAATTGTCGCAGTTGGATTTACCGCATATGGATGACTCTCACTTCCGACCAATAACACATCAGTGTCTTCAGGCCGCACTGATGTATTCCTGTATGCTGAAAGCGCCGCTTCTATAGCAATCGTCACCGCATCCTCGTCATAGGAAGGCACTGCTTTTTCTATGACGCCTAATGCTCTTTCTATTTCAGGTCCATCTTTATTCCACGCTTTCGCAATCTCCAAAACAGAGAGTCTATACATAGGAATATATGTGCCGTATGAAACGATGCCGATCATATAGTTTTTCCTCTTGCTAATGTTTGATGCGCTTTGACAAGTGACCCTTCGCTCAGTGACGAAAGCAGAGAAATTTCTCCCGCCAACACAGCGCCACCGATAATTTCAGCAAAGTGTTTGCTGTTTGTTGCTCCAACGATCGATAGCGCCTCTTTCTGTGTTGCAAGCCCCGTACCGCCGCCGACTGTACCCACCATAAGGTCCGGCAGATATATACTGACGTACAGATTTTCTTCTTGAATCTCAGTTGTTGTGATACCAATAGAACATTCCGCAACGTGTGCAGGATCTTGTCCTGTGGCGATAAATGTGGCTGCAAGCACATTTGCATATTGTGCATTAAACCCCATGGACCCACTCATAGCGCTTCCGTACATACATTTTGACAACCATGTTTCATAAACATTTTGTGAAGTTGTATGCAAAACATCATGGATTACATTTTTGGGCAACACCACCTCTGCCCACACTTCAAACCCTCGATTATGCGTAAAATTTAACCATGATGGTTTTTTATCCACACAATAATTTCCTGATAAACTCGTGCACACCGCGCTGGTTTCATGTTCAATAAACTGCACAATTTCGTTTGTCGCTATCGTCACCATGTTTAAACCCATCGCGTCCTGCGTATCAAAAATAAATCGAACAAACCGATAAAGTCCGACGCTGTTTGTTTCAACCCCTGTTAACGCAATGTGCTTTGACGTAGTCCGCGCGATTTTATCAAAATCATCTTTGTGCGCCTCAAGAAAATCAAACAATTTAGAGTTTTCTCCCATATTTTTCACTTTAAAAACCGGTCCACGCGTAGCGCCAACGCGTACAGAGAGAACCGATGCTCCGCCACTTTCTGTAATTGCTTTACACCCACGATTTATAGACGCGACGAGTGCGCCTTCTGTCGTCGCAAGGGGGATATAATACTCACTCTTTTCAATGCGTAATGGCCCAGCGACACCCATGGGAACTTGTGCGATTCCGATCATGTTTTCACAATTTCTTGTGCTCGCAACAGACTCATCAAGAGTAAATGACCCAATATTTGCCAGAGACACCTGTGTTTCTTTTTCTACTGCCTCCCGGCGCGATTTAGCTGATGATAATAATCGTAGGTTCATAAAAATGGAACTTTATAAATACCAAGAATATATAAAAGGTATGACCACAACAAAAGCACGGGCACAGAAACCAAGGCTATAATACATATCTTTCCAAAATCAAGCTTGAGACCAAACCGCAAGGTCAAATATGAGAGCGTCAATTTCCACCAAAAAATCATCGCTGATACCACAAGATATACAACACTTAGCGACACACCGGTAAACGCCGTCGTTCGTGGCGGCGGAATGAGTACATATAAAAAAGATGTAAACAAAAACCATACGACGGTAGGGATCAGTGTATACCCCCACAATAGACTTAGTCGCTCAATGCTTGCCTTCGTCCCTAATGATCGCCCAACCACGACAAACAAGGACACCATGAGTCCAAACCCGCTAAGCGCCGCGACAAAAAGTACAAATGCTACTCGAGACAACAGGAGCGGATGAAACGATGCAGTCTTTACGATACTAGAAAAGAAAAAATACAACCCAACCAACAGTCCAATATAGAGAAGTTCTCCCGTTCGCCCTCGTTTCTCGATGTCTCTATACGTCTCATACGGCGAAACAATGATACCTTTCACGTGCCTGAAAAATGAAAAGCCTGATTGTAGTAGCTCAACTAACATATATACTAGTCGTAAATTGGAGCTAAAACCCGCGCTGGAGAAGTGTCACAATCCAAACAATCGTTGAACCTAAAAAGAAGTACACAGATCCAACCACCAAGGCGCTTACCACAAAAAATGCAATCCACGGCATCGTTTTCACTCTGCCCGTAAACATTTTATATACCCCAGTAAACTTCCCGAGTCTTTGTGGCGGCAACTCCGTCACCTCTTCCCATCGTTTAATAAAATTGGTGAATAATGCGTCTACCATATTATAAGGATAAAAATGATTGCACAAACGCACGTCTTGCACGAAATAATCGCGATTCAGCGCTTTTTAACGTAATAGACAGCTGTTTGGCAATTCCCGACACCGACACGCCATCAAGATACTTCAAGAGAAGTACCGTCCGATGCACAGGAAGCAGTGTGCCTAGCACCTGTTGGATCTTTTCTTTTACCAACGTCGCATCTAATTGCGCTTGAGGATCAAGAAGCGGCGAAATCAATGATTCTAGCTGGGGAACTTGCGAAAACACGAGTTGTTTGATCTTTTTTTTGCGGTAATAATCAATGACTTTATGATGCGCGATCGAATACAGGTATGTTTGTATACTACTATTTCCTCGGAAATCGCGAGCAGCCTCAAGAAACGCATACAATATGTCTTGAACTAAATCTTCTGCGTCCTCATACACACCCACTTTTGCGTGCACATAGCGTTTAATTTTGGGTGCATACGCCTTATAAAAGATTCCAGCACTCCGACGATCTTTCGACAAAAGCTGGGAAATGAGGGCGGCATCGTTCATAAAGGTCTTAGAAGTATACAAGATATTGAGATTGTATGCGACTTTATCGTACACTTATCATATGGAAGTATCACTCTCTGAACTTGCCCCATCAACCATCACCACGTTTGGCGGATTTACACAGGTAATCGTCTCTAATCTCTTCGTCGCAGCTGGAATTGTAAGTTTATTTATTATGGTGCTTGCCGGATTTACCATAATCTCTTCAGCGGGCAATCCTAAACAGACAGAAAAAGGAAAAGCAGCACTCACCGGTGCAGTGGTGGGGCTTCTTGTCGTCTTTGCGTCCTTTTGGATTGTAGAAATCCTACAAAAGATCACAGGTATCGAGATTTTGAATTCTGGATTATAATAGTTTTATGGAACCTATTGTTGGATCTGTCACCAGCCCACTTGCTGGTACTGGGTATGCCAGCGTCTTTGGCGGATTTGGATTACTCGTCACCAACGTCCTTCGGCTCGTATTTGTCGGGGGTGGCATCTTTGCGCTTTTTAATTTCATCATCGCTGGGTTTCAATATATGAACGCAGGAGGGGACAGTAAGGCTATGAGTGCTGCGTGGGATAAAATTTGGCATTCACTCTTGGGTCTGATTGTTATCGTCGGGTCTTTCGCACTCGCGGCAGTCATAGGTCAATTACTTTTTGGCAATGCAACATTTATATTAAATCCAACGATCGTTGGTCCTACACAATGATACAACAAATATTTGCACAAGAATTAGGACGCATTGGCGAGGGCGGCGGGCTGGGACCATTTGCCAATGTGTCCAGCGGCACCGAAGGCTTACAAAACATAACCAAACTTATTTCCTCGATTATCGGATTTATGACCATATCAGGATTTATATGGTTTATTTTTCAATTCTTAATCGGTGGATTTAACTGGATCACCTCTGGTGGCGACAAGGCCAAGCTTCAATCAGCAAGAGATAGGATAACGCACTCACTTATCGGACTCATTGTCCTTGTTATAGGGTGGGCAATCCTCTCTCTGGCTGGTCAATTCTTCGGGGTTGACTTCACCCTTTCAAATCCGGGCGGTATCATGGACAGTCTGTCACAATAAACGTATGACAAACCGACTACTCGCACAAATCACCAACCCCGTACTCCCTGGCAATCTCGGACAAGGAGGTCAAGAGGCCGGCTCGTCAGCGATAGGCGCAGTCCTTGGTGCGATAATCGGCGCCATCATAATCATGTGCTTCATGGTTGCATTTCTGTATCTATTGCTTGGGGGATTTGACTGGATTACCTCTGGTGGCGATAAAACCAAGCTTACGTCCGCACGAGACAAAATTACCAACGCCCTTATCGGCCTTATCATAGTCGGTACGGTGTGGGCTATTACTGTACTTGTTGGACAATTTGTCGGGATCGATTTTCCCAACATACCAATTCCTACCGTAGGTAGCTAGTCCTTGACAGAACTTGATTTCTTGCGCAAGAATGGTAAGTAGGATATAATTTATACACTATGGAAAAAGTATTTGCTCAAGCCAAACTCGAAATTAAGCAGCCGACAGACATAATAAAGATTACTGATATTGGTCAACTTATTTCTGCAACTGTTGGAAGTATCATGATTATCGCAGCCCTTTTGGCATTTATGTATCTTCTGTTGGGTGGCATAAAGTGGATTACTTCAGGTGGCGACAAGGCTGGAATGGAAGAAGCGAGAAACAAAATTACCCATGCAATCGTTGGTCTTATCATCGTCGGCGCTGCGTGGGCTATCATGAATCTCGTCCAAAACTTCTTGGGCGTGCAGATCATCGGTGGAAGTCTAAACTTCCCTAAACCGTATTAATTTCTGCTAGTATTTATATATGGCTACTTGGGATTCTACTTGCTTTGCTGAAGGCGTACCGAATTCTGAAGGCGTTGCGACACTTTCCTGTCTCGTGCCGCTCTTTGGTAATATCGTTCGTGCAGTTGTTGCCTTTGGAGGCATCGGGCTCTTTCTTATGCTCTTAGTCGGTGGATTTAACTTTCTCTTCTCATCAGGGGACCCTAAAAAACTCGAACAGGCACGAGGCACCATAAGCCAAGCCATTATGGGACTTGTCATCATGTCTGCGGCATATCTTATCATCAATCTCATCGGTAAATTCACAGGAATCGAGAGCATCACCACATTTTCTATTCCTGAGTTTCAATAAAAAACGTTACGGTCATTGCGCCACAGAGTACGTTTTGAGATAATAATTTTATGCATCGTCACACGATACAATATCTTATTGCAACAATCTTTTTAGCATTTTTCGCTCTTATTGTTCCTGATGATGTGTATGCAGAAGCTCCAACTCCAGAAACTACACCCGCACAAGAAGAATGTTCATGGATCGGTCAATCAATGTCGTGCTTCACACAAATTCTTAAGAAATCAAATGAAGGAGCGCTTAACAAAGAAGGATCGGAATTTGCGACAACGGTCAACAGCATTAACTCTCTGGCAATAATGATTGGTGGTGCGTGGGACACAAGCGACCCAAGTAGAGCCGCAGTCCCGCTAAACTTTCAACATGGCGCTTTAAGTGGACTGTCCGGATCTATTATTGCCATGTACACCAACCCGCCCGCTTCTACAAAGGAGTATGCTCTCGATTTAGGAAGAACTTTAGGATTCATTCCTAGACAAGCCATGGCACAGGGCATCGGCTTCTCGGGCTTATCCCCGCTTCTCCCCCTTTGGAAAGTTTTTCGTGACATCTCCTATGGCATACTTGCCGTCATTCTTATAGCTGTCGGACTCATGGTAATGTTTCGCAAGAAAATTGACCCTAAAACCGTCGTTACGGTACAAAATTCTATTCCACGTATTGTGGTTGCGCTTCTTTTGGTCACGTTCTCCTACGCAATCGTAGGACTTGTCATTGATGGCATGTATTTACTGATTGCACTCATCATTTCTATGATTAGCTCAGCTACTGGTGATACAATCGGAAATGCCATGAGCCTTTCCAATGCTCCGAGAGTAGCCATAAGCGCAACAGTTGGAGATGGAACCGTCGGAACAACTCTCACCAATGTCTCAGACGCAGTACTTAATAACAACCTCGTAAACTCACTGCTTGATAAGATTGGCGTGAACCTTACATACACCACAAAAGAGGCAACGGACATGATTTTCAACGGTGGTCTATGGGGTATGACCAAATTCTTCTTTGGTAGTGGCCTCAACGCGTGGGACGATATTGGTGCGGGCGTAGGTCCGGGAGCAAAAATTGCAGGGTACGCTCTTACTGGAATTCTTGGATTTCTTATTGGTGGCACAAAGGGGCTTGTCGCAGGGCTTACCATCTTTAGTGGTCCGGGGCTTTTGGTATTAATAATACTTCTTGTCTTACTCTTTGGATTTATTCGAATCGTTTTTATGCTTATCGATGCATATATAAACATCATCATCTCGCTTCTTACCGCACCCTTTCAATTAGCTCTGGAGGCAATTCCGGGGTCTACCTCATTTAGTTCGTGGTTTCGACATCTTTTGTCAAAAGTTATTGTATTTCCGATTACAATCATGCTCCTTCTTGTTGCAGCTATACTCACCTACCAACCAAACGCGACATCTATATGGGCTCCACCTCTTCTCTCTGGTGGTGGAGGCGCATATGGTATGGCGGGCATCATCGGACTTGGTATGATACTCGTCATCCCCACGTTTGTCGCGGGCATACAAAAATCCATGAAAGCAGAACCAGCAATCCCTGGTGGTCTTGGACCAATCTTTGGTCCACTAGGACAGGGTGTTGGGTCTATCATGAACATCGCGTACCAAGGAAGCTTTATTGCTGGAGCCATACGCCACAAGCCAGACACAAGGTCTCCACAGCAAGTCATACGACAAGGTGCACAAGGAGGATTTGGGACGATTACAGGTGGCGGACAAACCGAGGGTCACTAAAAAGTGTTACGTTAATGACCTCCGCCGCCGATGTTTTTCTTCTCATCCTCTATACCCTGAAGTGCAGCAATTCCAACGGTTACTGCAAACAACATAAACCAGTACTTACGCACTTGTGACCAAAGCCGAGTCCCGAGCCTTGTGTTAAACTCATTTCGCAAATCATGCCCATATTCATGGTGATTGATAAAAAGCCCCATTTCCTCCATTGTAGCTATCACCTCTTCCATCTTGTTTTCATCAAACGCATTGCCGTGACCGCCTGTGTAGCGCACGGAATAGGAAATATATTCAGCTGCTGAATGTGGCCAATGAAGAAAACTGCTCTCAGAGAGCTTGTGCCATCGCTCTTTGCCGGCGACTTTCTCCATAAACGTATTATTCTTAAATCTACGAAGATCCCACTCACCTATTTGTCTTAGTAACCATGATCCAGCGTCGGCAGGAATCCATTGCAAATTAAGGTGTCTGTGTCTGTTCATCTCCAAAAAGACGCGGGCTAATTCTTTCACCGTCGCCTCAGCTGCATCTGCTCCAGAATAGTCGATAATCGCCTCGCGTACTTCTCTAAACTTTTCAAGTGTCTTTGTATAATCATTGGGTGAGAGCACCATCTCTTGATTCGATATAATGCCAAGGATGGCGTCACGCGCTCGCATTTGCGCACCGATATCACGAATCTTTCTATGCATAGCAACAGTCCCAAGTTGATAAAAATTAGATTCTTTCCAATCAAAATCCGTTAGACTCATGGTCAATGGTAGTTTTAGGTCAGCCACAGCATCCATTTTTGTAAAATAAACTTTTCCACCACCAGTTTCTACTTTTCGCTTCTCATACATTACTGATTGCATATCGGTAATCACTTGTCGCAAGTTTTTTTGACGGCCCGCATCCTCCATGCCAAGCGTCTTGAGAAATGGCGAAACTAACGCGTCAAAATCTTTTTTATCTGCCATGTCAACTCTGGCAAACTGCCATTCCTTCTCATGTGCAAGCTTTAACTCTGCCAACGAAAGAGCTTCCTTGAACTGTCCCCACTCTTCATGCGTTACGTTATGTTTTTGTAATATCTTTTCTGAATCTTCTTGCAATAACTCCAAAAATTTCGAGGGGTTACGTCTAAGCATTCGGTCAAGGATTGGCTTCCGCTCTGACGCATCTGCTGCGGTTAAAATCTGTATTGACAATGCTTGATTATCCAAAAGTGTTGCGCCCTCTGGCAACTTTTTCATATCCATAACTTTATTTTTTAACTCATCAAATACGCCTTTTTCTAAACGCCAAGCGCCTCCATCATAATGTCCACCAGTGTTCATAAATCCAGGTCCCAACAACTCGCTAAACGATATACCGCTAACGTCTTCTGCAAATTCTGCTGTTTCCATAGCGGCTAACTTGATCGGATCGTGCTCTTCGTGCTTAGCGTGTGCCCATTCTTTGGAGTGACTGAGTTTCCCATGAGACGATTCTTCACCATTACCAAACAAGCTGTTGATCTTTTTCCCTATCCAGCTCGTTTTTTTCTGATCGATTCCTTTTGTATTGAGTAAGTTCTTGCGAAATACATTGCGTGCCACTAACCCAAAATCTCCTCCAATACTAAATCGTGATGCGAATGCTTCTGGATTAAAAATACGCTGCAAATCTTCAAATGCTGGAGCTCTCATTACATGCTTCCCTCCTGAAGCTTGATACTCAACCCCAGGAAGAATTGACATCATCGCGCCGATCATAGCCATACGACCTGATCCAATCATCGCAGTACGCGCAGCCCAAAGCGCCATACGCACCTCGTATTCAGGTGGTTCTTTCCCGTCGTGGGTACTCTTGTAGTACTCAGTCATGCGTTTACGAACCTCTATATCGACAGGAGACAACCCTCTGGTCTGCAACAGCTCCTGCGTGAAGTTTTCATTAAGGACATGGTCACGTTTAGCATAAATTTGATACAACCTATCTACTTCGTGAAGCTGATCCATCTCTTTTTCTGTAAGCGGCTCGCCACCATCTTTTTTCTTCATCAACCCTTCACGCTCGTGTTGCAATTTAGAAAGCGTGATGTGAAGCTCAGTATAACTTTGCACATCGTCATCCCACAACATGACACCTTCAGCCGCTAAATCTCTCTTGATTTGTATTTCATACATGAGCTTTTGATCCTCAATAGTAAGCGAACTTTGTGTTCGCTCTCCTTTATCATTGACCCCTTCTTCTCGCTGTTTACTCTTTAATCTATCTAATAATTTGTCGCGTGACTCAAAACGCTCACCCTTCCACGAAGTCGACTCCTTCATATACTTGACCGCCTCACCATATTTCCTGCGCTTCTCTGCCATCGTCTCAAACATGACATGCTCATAGAGGTTATAAGCAACGTTAGAGTTATTAAAGTTTTTATAGAGATGATCTAGATCCGCACCAGTTAGAAGCGACATGGCTTTCAAACGATCTTTCACATCCCCAGGGTTATACATAAGTCCCTTGACTGCATATTCAAACTGTCCGCGGCTATCCCAGTGCTTCTGATACAGTTGCACAGCGAGGTGATATTCATCCCCATACTTCCATACCAAGTAATCTTTAAATTCTTGGAAGCGTTGCTCGTGGGTAAGACCGGGGCGGGACTCTTCACGACCGAGAGAATAAATTTGATCGATAAAGTTAAAGTACCAATCAGCCTCTCCCTCCGCACCACGTTTGAAGTATTTATCAATTTCATCTTTAGAGATATCTCGAAAGCCAAATATCTGATTGTCCGCATGCTCGACACCTTTGGGAGCATCACCTTTAACATCTGACCACCTGATAAGTCCGCGTGTTTCAAGCGCTTCGTTTTTCTCAGCTACCCATCCCTCGAGCGCTCTGGCACGACTTACTGCTTCACGAACGAGCTTGGGGTCTAAATTCTCTCTCTGACCTGCAGTCACTATACGGGTGACCACTTGATCCACCATGCGCTGATCACGAAAAAGTGACTCTGGGTCGACTTCTAGTCTGTACTGCAAATCCTTAAGCTCTTTGCCAACCGGTGTGTCTTTGAGCATGGACTCGTTTGGCTCATCGTAGAGTTGTCTGACTTGTTCTCTGTACTCAGGATCTGAGATGCCATATTCTTCTATGCCATCCGCATCATCCTCTACATTCGGGTCAGCTACTCCAGATCCTCCAGAAACCTCCGGCATGGCTCGTAAACGGAGATCTTCCAAGCTTGGATTTTCTGCAATAATACGATGAAGATATTTCCGTGCTTCAACCCCTGTGTCGCTAAAGTATCCTGTCTCGTTTACAACGGTCGCTAGCTTCTCTCCAATCGTACGCATGTACGCGCTGTCTGAAAGCATCGCCTCGTCAGCCCCAAGAAGCGACTCGACGATAGAAAACACGCGCTCGTCTTGTGGGTACTCACCTGCTCCAATTATTTTTTGTGCAGCTTCGGATACTCCATGAGACAGTTTATTGGTAAACTCGACCATCCGTTCGGCAGGCACTTCATGCACATTACTGGGTGCTACATTTTCGACAGATGCGTTTTCGGCAGATTGTGACTGCTCAGCCTTTTGTTGCGTAGCTTGCTCTGCCACCTTTTTTGCAGCCTCTGTAAGTCTTCTGGATAGTTCTTCGCCTGCCATAAGGGAGTAGTAAAATATCTTCTTTTATTCTACCGTGTCTAGAGAACAAGAACAAGACAAAAGCTTAAATAAACACCCCTTTTAACTACTAATATGCTCTTTATGCTAAAATTAGCTTACAAAAATTAAACTATGCATAAAGTATCAAAACCAGAAAATAATTTGTCTCATTTGTTTAAAGCAGCAAAAAAAAGTGTGAAGACAATGAGCATTCTTAAAACTATTATGTCCAGCACAAAACCAATCACTATTCTAGTCGAGGGCTCAAGTTATCAAACAAATGTCGATATACTTGATAAACTTATTTCTGTCAGAAATAATCCTGACGACAAATTATTGCTGATAGATATAAATCCTTTGGTGGTTTCGAATTATAAACTGTATATCAAAAAAAGATTTCCATCTAAAAATTATAAAGTTATTCAAGCAGATATGAACCTTCTTCCTTTTCTTAATAAGACCATAGATCTAGTTATTAACAATTTTACCATTAATTTTAACACGGCGAAAAAAAACGATATTCAAACTATTTCGGAAATAAAGCGGGTTTTAAAATCAAAAAACTCGGCCTGTTTATTTTCAATAGGAATTCTAATTGAACCCAAAATAAAAATTGCGACAGTGAAAAAAAATGCATCGACAATTTTTTATCCTTCTCGAAGTGGAGTTGCTAAATTATACAAAGAAGGTTTCTATTATGAAAATCTATTCTTCAAAAGCAATATCAATTA